>CALGOB010000065.1 GCA_937958005.1 uncultured Cyclobacteriaceae bacterium | reverse complement strand
CATATTTATTAAGTGCCTAAATCAATAAGCGAAATAGGGAGTTTAAGTTGATAATCAGTTTAATCAATTGATCTATTTAAGGTTTCGTCTAAGCAAGGTCTTCTGCAAGAGAGCTTACGTTTTTTAGTCTCACCAACGCTGGTTGATTAAAGCTTGACAACCTTATTTTTCATGATCCCATCCTATCTGTGACTCACCTAAATGGCGACAAGGTCTCTTGCAGAAGACTTTATTGCGAATCCGACATTTTGGAAATCAATACATCATATTTATTAAGTGCCTAAATCAATAAGCGAAATAGGGAGTTTAAGTTGATAATCAGTTTAATCAATTGATCTATTTAAGGTTTCGTCTAAGCAAGGTCTTCTGCAAGAGACCTTGCGTTTTTTATTCTCACCAATCCTGGTTGTTTAAAGCTTGATACCTTATTTTTCATGATCCCATCCTATCTGTAGCTCCTCTAAAAAGCAACAAGGTCTCTTGCAGAAGACCTTATTGCGAATCTGGCATTTTGGAAATCAATACATCATATTTATTAAGTGTCTTAATTAATTGAAATAAAAAGAATAGTAACTACTGCCAACAGTATAATGTTAAAAGGCAACAAGGTCTCTTGCGGAACACCTTATTGCGAATCTGGCATTTTAGTAAATTAATAGGTCATATTTATTAAGTACCTCAATCAATAAGCCTTAACTACATGAAGCTTTTATTAGCATCATAAGTAAAAGGGGGGAATAAAATTAAAATAGGGCATCAAATTTCAATTTTAAGGGTAAAGGGCAAAGTATAACTATTCAACAACTTTATTCTTCAGAATAGATAGTATTTTCTTTCTTTCCGAAAAGGTTACTAAGATAACTTTTTTTCCATTTTTCAATTTGATTTTTATCATAGTTGGGATAAACCAAGGATTAGGGACAATAAATGCCCCCCACCCTTTTACCTTTTCCATTTGTGAATAACCATAAGAGAATGATTTTTTTTTATACTTATCCTTATAGGGAACAAATGTAATTGAGTCTTCTTCTAAGATTAAATCTCCTTTGACAGCTTTAACATAGTTTGATGGGAAAGGTTGTAAAATACCCACCTTCTCCTTTTTCAAAATTAATTGATTACTTTCTTTAGTTTGACCGAATAGTGCGGACGTGGAAATAACCAATATCAAAAAGAATATCCTAATAACTCTCATAATCATCATTATAGTTTATGAAACATCCTATAGTAGAATAATTAACCTAATCGGGCAACCGCTAAAAGGATCTAAACACTGATTATGGTAAGTCTTTTGGATAAGATCCCAAGCCACCCCTGCTAGAGCCTTACCTATCAAAATGGGTGGTGAAACTGATGCCCACCAAAACTAACGATAGTAACTGCGATAGAGTTTACAATTGATTTAGTTATTCTATACAAATTATAAAAGAATCTGCACCTTCCAGCTGTATCGTTAGATGGAAATTGTTCATCTACAATAATTTGAAGAGCCTCTAATACACCATTTATAAATTCAGCTATGTTTTCAAGGCTGCTTTATCTTCGTCAGTCAACTGGGAATCATTGAGAATTTGATTATTAACCCGAATAATTCGAGATGCCCCACCAGAGAGATAATTCATAGAAAAGCTAAATGGTTAACTATCAACACAATCAATTCTGTGGGATAAAATTAATATCCCTCAAATTTGGGCTATGTCAGTTCTTAAGGTTTTCATCATAAAACTAAGTAAATTTATTACTACCTTATATCCGCAGAACATTTTTAAGTTCAGATTCAAATCATCTTATAGGAGGTTTATGAATACATTTCATTACAATTGCTATTCATTCAATTGAGTGAAAGTGATTTATCTAAGAATACATGATTCTACCTTGTATCTAAAGATTTTGACCCATTTTGGCAAAATACTTGCAAGTTTAAGGTACTTACTAAGTAAGGTCATTGTTTGTCATGAATATACAGGTTAACCCTTTTGATATAAAGTGTAAATAATTGTTTTAGGGGCATAAATAAGAGATTTTTTTTAATTTACTTTCTGAAAATGAATCCCCTTCAAAAACATACCGATTTTGTAAAGAAGACTGCTAATGCCTTAGGGTTTAGTTATTGTGGAATTGCCAAAGCAGGTTTTTTGGAAGAAGAAGCGCCCAAGTTAGAGCAGTGGTTAAAGAATGGATACCAAGGAAAAATGGGTTATTTAGAAAATCATTTTGATAAGAGATTAGACCCACAAAAGCTTGTGCCGGGTTCTAAATCGATTATTTCTTTGATTTATAACTACTTTCCCCCAAAGGATTTAACTGATGGGGATAGCTTTAAAATTGCTAAATATGCCTATGGTAAAGATTATCATTTTGTAATCAAAGACAAATTAAAAACCTTCTTTGAGCTGATGAAGGAGGAAGTTAGCCAAGAAATAGAAGGAAGGGTGTTTGTAGATTCCGCACCAGTTCATGAAAGGGCTTGGGCGGCCAAAGCAGGACTTGGTTGGATTGGAAAAAATTCTTTATTGCTCAATAAAAGTATGGGCAGCTTTTTCTTTTTAGCTGAAATCATCTGTGATGTAGAACTCATTGCCGATGGGCCAGTAAAAGATTATTGTGGTACCTGTACAAGGTGTATTGACGCTTGCCCTACTGATGCTATTGCCCAACCCTATGTGGTAGATGCCAACAAATGCATTAGTTATTTAACCATCGAACTAAAAGACGAACTTCCTTCGGGTTTTGAAGATAAAATGGAAGACTGGATATTTGGTTGTGATATTTGTCAGGATGTTTGTCCATGGAATCGGTTCTCTTACCCACACCAAGAAACTGCCTTTCTACCTCATGAGCAATTAGAGAAAGTATCAAAGAGAGATTGGGAAGAACTAACGGAGGAGACTTTTAGGGTGATATTCAAAAATTCAGCTGTTAAAAGAACAAAATTTAAAGGACTTAAGAGGAATATCTCTTATTCTACTTCAAAAGATCTTTGAAAAAGAACAACCCAGACTCATAGGATTAAGCAATAAATCTGTGGGGAAACATCTCTATTCTCGCTCTGACATTCAAACTTTTTTAGTAAACATCAAATTAAAGATTTGGTTATTAGATGCTTAATATTATAAATACTATTCTTTACGTTTAGATGGATTTAAAAATTCCCTCTGCTCCACAAGTTTTTCGTTCGATCTAAAATCAATAAAATTGAATTTTTAGTAAAAGCATAGCTCAAACTGAAGGATTATGTATCTGAGAAAACTTAAATAAAGAGCAAGGTGAAAAATTAAAGAGGCTGTTCCAAAAGGGAAGTTTGCCAAAAATCTTTGAGATCTTTTCAAAGTACAGTGGCAAGGTTATTGAATCTTTTAGAATAGCCTCAAATGTTTAGGTTAAAAAGTAGAAATACTAAATTGTTTATTTAAAATAATGTGGTGAATTTCTCCAAATTGGTCGTAACACCAACTCTTCAGTTTGATAACTTCATCCTCTACCAAAGATTGAACTGCCTTATTCAACTCTTTTTCGAAAATAGATTCATTGAAGCTCACTTTTGATAGAATTGTTTTAAAGTATTCAAGCATAAATGTGAATTTTTGTTAAAATATTACACGTATTCGTGTCCAAAAAATAAAAGAGCACCGGTAATTGATTTCTTTTTTTAAATTACTGATTTAAAACGAACTTTACAAGTAAACCGTTTAGAATCAATATTGTTTAAATAACGATTAATAAGAGAAAATCTTGCTTAAAAATATATTTAATATTTATAGACACGTGTTGCATAATATTTGGTTGTTTGTAGTCCCTATTTTATTCATCAGTTTGAGTCATCAATCTTTTGGGCAAAATGTAGAGATCAATTTGGGTGCGGATGAAATAGCACTTAATGAGTCATTCAAGATAACGGTTACACTAAAAGATGATCGGTTAAAGAATTATGATCGATTCCCAAAAATTACTGGATTTGTACAAAGAGGAACCAATACTTCTTCTAGTATCAGCTTTGTAAATGGTAAACGGTCTAGTACAGAGAGCATAACCATGAACTATGGCCCTACTAAAGAAGGGGTTTTTACTTTGCCTCCTTTTGTAATCAAGATTAACGGCAAATCCTATAGGTCTCCAGGTAAAAAAATTAAGGTAGGCCCTAAAAAGCAAAGAGCTCAGCGCAAGAATCCATTTGGTGCAGATCCTTTTGATGACTTTTTTGGGAATAGAAATCAATCACAAGAATTTGTAGATGTGAAAGCAGATGCATTTTTTGCTTTAAGTACCAATAAGTCCGAAATCTACCAAGGAGAGGGAGTAACGGTTACCCTTGCGTTTTATGTGTCTAATAAGAATAGGGCAGATATGCGTTTCCATGAACTAGGCCAGCAAATCACAGATATTGTAAAGAAAATAAAGCCAGAAAATTGCTGGGAGGAAAATTTCAACATTGATAACATTAGCGGAGAGACCACTACAATTAATGGTCAGTCCTATACACAGTATAAAATCTATCAGGCAGCATACTTTCCATTAAACGCTGAAGATATTGAGTTCCCTTCTGTTCCTTTAAATATGGTGAAATATAAAGTGGCTAAAAACCCTTCTTTTTTTGGAAGAAACAAAAAGGAGAATTTTCAAAAATTTTATTCTAAAGCTAAAAAAGTGATAGTAAAAGAGTTACCAGATCATCCATTGAAAGAAAGTGTTTCGGTAGGTAACTTCCGTTTAAGAGAGAATATAGATAGAGAGACTCTTAAAACAGGAGAGAGCTTTATCTATGATTTTGATATAGGAGGGATAGGGAATATTAGCTCTATTACTCCACCTGTTTCACCGGCAAGAAGTGATTTTGAAATATATGACCCGAGTGTAAAACAGGACATTAAAAAAGATGGGAATAGAATCAGTGGGACTAAAGCTTTTCAATTTTATGGAGTACCTAATGAACCAGGTGATTATGACCTAAAGGATTATTTTTCATGGGTTTTCTTTAATACTTCTACCGAAAAGTACGATACACTTTTTTCAAGTTTGAGGTTAAAAGTAACAGGCGAAAGCAAAAAGAATCAATACATCATGGCGAATGACCTCGGTTCATTTTATGATCGGATAGACTTGGAAGAAAATCAGTTAAGTGCTATTCATTCAATTGATTTTTTTAAAATTCTAATGAATTTGCTAATTGTAGTCATGATCGCACTAGGCATCGCCTTTCTGGTTAAAAGTATTCGAGATAAAAAGGGAGTTGAGAAAGTATAGAGCTAATTCGCAAGTGCTTAGGTTTTTACAGTATCTGATGCACCTTTAAGATTTAGCTGTACGTATGTCCATTTACGATGCGTTACTATTAGTCAATAATATTGACGAGCACGATAATGATCGTATTAATAATGGCAGAAGTGAAAAGAATATAAAGGATTGAAAAGAAACGTAAGCCTGATCCAGATTGTCTTTGCCACAATACGCTAGACCATTATAAGGGTAATTCACCAAAATAAATAGAAAATCACTAGGACTAGTAGTTGTATAGTATTCAACAGTTGTTAATTTTGCCCTTGTTTATAATTAGTCTAAATAAAAAATAGGTTCTTAATACCTAAAACGAAAAATGAAATTAGTGAATTTATCAAAGTTAATGATGCTTGCCCTTGGAATCATTGTATTCTTGGGAGCCTGTGGTGATGACGATCAAGGCACCTTTGATCCGATTAGTGTTTCTTTAGTAGGCATTTCATCTAGAACAGCAGTCGTAGGAAATGAAACTACTATTGTATTTTCTGTAACATCCCCTGCTGGCTATGCTTCAAATGAGGTAACAGTTTCTCCTGAAAATGCTGGTGTGCTGAATGTTAGCAGTATAGGTATGGAGAGTACAGGTGGAGCTGTATCAGTATCTTTCACACCATCAATAGTAGGTGAGGCGGTTATTACATTTACGGCTTCGGATAATGCTTCTAATACAGCCGATGCTACTGTGACTATTGTATCTTCTCAGCAAGAAGTGCCAGTAACTATTACACCTGTAGGAACTGGATTTTTGGAAAGCCCATTATCTTTATTAGGGACCCCAGTATTTGATAATTTTACTATCCCATCGTTTTACGATGACGCAACTGATGGGGTTTTCGCTCCAATAGCATTTAATGGTCAAAGAAGAAGGAGAATACAACTTGGTATTATCATTGATGAAACTGATGAAAGAAGTCAAATACCAGCAGGAAGGATACGTTCCATCATCACTGACCCAGCAACCGCCTTGGCTGGGATAAATGATTTTGCTGCCAATAACGGTTCTACTATTGAGAGTAAGGTAGATGAAATTAGATTGGATCAAGGAGATAGAACACAGATTAATTTACTTTTAGCCTTAGGAGATATGTTAGAGGATGTCAGTGCATCTTTTGCTGCTACTGCATCTAATGGAACTGAAGGTTTTTTAACTTACGATGGAGGACAGGGTCATTTTACTGCTAACGGACTTGAGTTAAATGTAGCTTTGGCTAATACAATTATAGGAGGTGTATTATATGACCAAATGTTAGATGATTACTTAAGACCAACACAATCAGGGCCATTACAATCTGGGGGGAATAACCAAAGTGGTAATTCTTCTTTTGATGATGAAGGTACAGAACGTCAGCATGCTTTTGATGAATCTTTTGGTTATTTCGGTGTTAATTCTTCTGATTACCCTAACGCTAACGCAGTAGACGGAGATGGAGAATATCTAGCAGAATTTGCATTTCAATTTGGAGATGAAATTGAAGCAGCGTTTGGAGTAAACCCTGCTGAGAGAATCATGAATGCTTACATTATTGGAAGGTCTACTTTAAAAGCAGGTGAAGGATTCGGCCCTACCAATGAAACAACCATGGAGGAATTCTATTTTGGGGCCAGGCAAGATGTTATTTTATATGGTCAAGTTGCTTTAGCTTCAGCTATTTTCTTCCATCTTGACGAAGCAGCTTCTATTGCAATGGGTGATGCGAATAGAGTTCACCACCTTTCTGAGGCATTAAGCTTATTATACGCTCTGTCGTTTACTGACCCTGATAACCCTAGACAAGATAACCCGCAACAAAGATTGATTGAAAACAATAGTGTACTCAATATTGTGCTTGGTGAACTTGGATGGCAATCAGGTGCTAGATTGGAAGGTATCTATGGTATAAATGTTTGGGAAATTACAAATGATCAAATCAGTAGTGCTGAAAATGATCTTGACAATTACTTCCCTGGTTTTGCAGAGATTACTTTTGCAGAGAACTAAGGTTATAAACAATACAATATGTTTATGGATAAGAAAAATTATTTTCTAAGTATTAGGCGAACAGGAATGTTCGCCTTACTTGCTTGTATTCTATATATCGGAGCGTGTAATAGTGAAGGTGGAGATGATGGCTCAGATCCTGAAGGAGAACAACCTACGGAAGAGGAAGAAAACCCTGATGGCGAAGAACCAGAAGAAAATGAATTTCTTCTTTTACTAAACAATCAGGTAGACGAGATAATTATAGTTGCGGCTCAAAATTATGAAACACAAATGCAAAGTTTTGATGCCAGTGTTGAAACATTTGTGCAAGAAACTACTTCTGAAAATCTTGAATTAGTCCGTAACTCATTTGATAATGCTTATCTAGCCTATCAGCGACTAGCTATACACAATTACTTTGCTACTTCTCGAAGGAGCTTGGTAGAACAATCTAATTTATTTCCAGCAGACGAAATTATCCTTGATGGCTTAATTGAAAACCAGTCTTTTGATTTTACGGCTAATGAGCATAGGATGGCCAATGGGTTTCCTGCAATAGATCTAATGATTTTTGGTCAACCAGAGGGTATTGATTACTTCACTTCTAATGAGAATAGGGTTAACTTTCTAAATGCTTTAGTGAATTTTTTGACTACAGAGGCAGAGACTATTTCTGCTAGTTGGACGGGGAACTTAAGGGATAATTTTGTAAATAATGGAGGAACAGTTCTTGGGAGCTCTATCAGTGTGCAATTGAATCAAAGTGTGGTTTACTGGGAAGAACGCGTTAGGGAAGATAAAGTAGGTATTCCTATAGGAAGGTTAGGCCCATTGGATACACCGATTCCTGCTAATCCTAGCTTAATAGAAGCGTTTAATAGATCGCAATTTGACGGAAACGAGGATTTTACTTTGTCTTTGGTAAGGGCTGCTGTAGAAGAAATGCAACGTTTATTTACTGGAGGCGAAGGCCAAGGTTATGATGATTTACTGATTAACAGAGAACAAGTTGATTTGGTAAATGATATTAATGAACAGTTTAGTGAGATTATTAATGAAATTGAAAATAGATCATCTATTTCTGGCAATGAAAACTTGTACGATGCGATTCAGGAAATTGTCACCTTATTTAAGGGTGATCTATTACCTATATTAAACGTGCAAGATGCTGATGCAGCTAACGATGGTGATTAGTATGAATAATCTTTCAAGTGCATAAGTTTTTACATACAATATTTTATCAAAGATACTCAATAGTGCCATTGGTGACCTTTAGGATAACCTTTGGCATTTTGCTGTTATACAGCACCTTACGCTTTGCGTATAATGGCTGGATAGAAAAGCTCTATATAAACCCTAAGTTTTATTTTCCTTTTATTGAAGGGGTGAGTATTAATTCAGAATTATTAATATATAGCCTTTACGTGATAATGACTTTAAGTGCTCTATTTATTGTGCTTGGTCTATTTTTTAGAATTAGTTCTTCTTTGTTTTTTATCATTTTCAGCTACTTTGAACTTCTAGATAAAACTTATTACCTAAATCACCATTATTTAGTTGCTTTACTTACATTTTGCTTGACAATCACATCAGGGCATAAGTATTTCTCGATTGATACATTGATATGGCCCAAGATGAAAAAGAATACTTGTAATGCCTGGGAAATCAATATTTTAAAAATACAACTTTCGATGGTCTACTTCTTTGCTGGCCTTGCTAAAGTAAATGGTGATTGGTTATTTTCTGCTCAGCCATTAGCAACTTGGCTTCCCGGTAGATATAGCCTACCAATCATTGGGCAATGGATGCATTTAAAATGGATTGCATTTGTATTTAGCTGGATGGGTTGTTTGTATGATTTGTTTATATGGGTTTTTTTATGGTTTAAGAAAACAAGGCCTTTTGCGTATTTTGCAGTATTGATATTTCATTTGCTCACTTACATTTTGTTTCCTCGCATTGGTCTGTTCCCTTTTATTATGATGACCTCTACCCTTTTGTTTTTTTCAGCTAATTGGCATGAAAAGCTGCTTGACATGATGAGGAGAATCTTCCAGTCTTCGAAAAACCTCTCTTCGTTAGGCTATAAAAATGCAAAAAATTTAAATGGTAATTATGATTATAAAAGACAATTGGTCATTACGCCATTACTGTGCATATATTTACTAGTGCAATTTTATCTACCTTTGAGGCACTTGTTTTATTCAGGTAAATTGTTCTGGAATGAAAGAGGTTATCGTTTTTCGTGGCGAGTGATGTTAATTGAAAAAAGCGGTTTTACAAGGATTGTGATTGAAGATCCGAAGACTGCTACCAGGTCAGAGATAGATCAAGATCTATACTTAACACCATTTCAAAAAAAAGAAATGAGTACACAGCCTGATATGATACTCCAATTTGTCCATTTTATAGGGAATGAATTTAAAAAAAAGGAAGGCTACGCTCCAAAGATTTATGTCACTAGTAGAGTATCACTCAACGGAAGAAGGAGTCAACCCTTTATCAATGATCAAATAAACGCTTATGCACTCAAAAATCCTTTTGAAAATGAGGAATGGGTATTATTAATGACTAGATGAAAGCTTTCTGCAAGATATTGATCCTCGCTATTTGTTGTCTCCCTACCTTGATTCTAGGGCAGAATAAATATGTATTTTCTGGACTTTTAAAAGATCAGAAAGGAACACCAATAGAAAATGCCCCTGTTCAATTATTAGAAGTGTCACAAATTACGATTAGTGATCAAGAAGGCAGGTTTTCTTTTGAGCCCGTTGATGCTGGAACTTACACCTTGGTGATACAAACTATAAACTATGAGTTTTATGATCAGAAAATTCAAATAGGAAAGGTAGGTGAAAAAGGAAAAACTTTTGTGCTAACTGAGAATGTTCAGCAGTTGCAAGAAGTTCAAATTGAAGGAAAGCAATCCTCTTTTGGGATCACTCAGCTTAAAGCGGTACAGGATGGTGGTTTATATGAGGCTAAAAAAAATGAAGTGATCAATATTGATCAGTTAGTTGGTAACAAAGCAGCTAACAATGCAAGGCAAGCTTATGCCAAAGTACCAAGTTTAAATGTTTGGGAAAGTGATAATGCTGGTATTCAGCTTGATATTGGGGGCAGGGGGCTTAGCCCAAGAAGGTCTTCGAACTTCAATGTTAGGCAAAACGGTTATGACATCAGTGCAGATGCGCTAGGTTACCCTGAAAGTTACTATTCACCTGCTTTACAGGCGGTTGAAAAAATTGAGATTGTAAGAGGGGCAGGAGCTTTACAATATGGTACTCAATTTGGTGGATTAGTAAATTTTAAGTTAAAAAGTGGAAGCAGAGACAAGCCGATTGAGGTAAATACACAAAATACCTATGGGGCATTTAATTTTTTTAGCACATTTAATAGTGTAGGTGGGCAATTGGGCAAAGTCAATTATTATGCTTATTATAACTTTAAAAGAGGAGATGGTTGGCGAGAAAATACCGCTTTTGATTCTCATAGTGGCTTTGCAGGATTGGAATATCAAATTAATCCCAAACTCAAGCTCAAAATAGAATATACAATTTTAGATTATCTTTCTCAGCAACCAGGTGGACTTAACAGCATCCAATTTAAGGAAAACCCGAGGGCATCTAACCGAGATAGGGGTTTTTTTAAAGTAAATTGGAACTTAATTTCGTTTCTTGCAGAATATGAAATTAATGAAAATGCAAAAATATATAGTCGTACGTTCGGTTTAGACGCCAGAAGAATATCGCTAGGACTATTAGAGACTCCAAATGAGCCAGACCTTGATACCAATAGAGATTTAATTGACGGTAGTTTTTTAAATATCGGCAATGAAACAAGAGGAGTTTTTAAATATAATGGTCTTAGTACCTCAAAAAATGAATTGCTTATCGGTATGCGCTTATATAGGGGAAATACAAATTTCATTCAAGGTATTGGGACAGATGGATCAGACCCTGTTTTTACCCAAGTAGATACAGTGATAGAGCGTAGAATTGTTTCTGATTTTGATTTCCCAAACTTTAATGCAGCTCTTTTTGGGGAATCAATCTTTAGACTTTCCGAAAGTTTTAGTTTGGTCCCAGGTTTTAGATATGAGTTAATAGATACTCAATCAAGTGGTGTATTTAGTAACCCAAGACGTATTAATTCGTTTGGGACAGAGTTTAATGTAGAAGTAGTGGAGTCTAACGAGAGGAGTCGGCGACATGTATTTTTATGGGGTTTAGGAATTTCTAAGAAATTTCAAAGAAAATTTGAACTCTATGCTAATGTGACAGCAAATTATAGAGCAATTAATTTTACTGATGTGCAAATTCAGGCCAATGCGCAAGTGGTAGATCCTAATATAAGGGATGAACGTGGACAAAGTTTTGATTTAGGCCTTCGCAATCTTGAGAATGGAAGCCCTTTCCGTTTTGAATTGACTGCTTTTTTGATTCGTTACAATGATCGAATAGGTGAAGTGTCTGCTCGGTTAAATGCCAATAGGGAAATAGTAGAACGAGGAGGTGTCCTAGGTAGGCTAAGAACTAACATTGGAAATGCAGTCATAGGAGGGTTTGAGGTATTCGGTGAGCTGGATGTAGCTGATATATTGGGTTTAAATAAACAGCATAAAGCTTCCATATATTACAATGGTGCGTTGAGTATTGGTAGATATAAAGATATCAATGAAAGGGTAACCAATGCTGTTTCTACAGGTAATAGGGTAGAGGATTTGCCTACTCATAATATAAAGGGAGGGGTGACTTATGGATATAAGAATTTTTCCAGCTCGTTACAAGCAACTTATGTGACTGAGCAATTCTCAGATGCTGCAAATGAAGATCCTTTACTAAATAATCAGTCTTCTATAGATTTGCAGCGGCAAACCTTAACTGGGGTAGTAGGAACTATCCCGACTTATTTTGTTTTAGACTTTTCAGTAGATTATAGGATTAATAAGTTATTGAAAATACATGCCACTGTAAACAATTTATTGGATCGTGCTTACTTTACCAGACGTGCAACGGGATACCCTGGTCCAGGTATTATACCAGCTCTAGGAAGGACTTGGAACTTCACTTTAGATGTGACTTTTTAGTGATAACTAAATGGTAATGGAGATGAGCTCTCCTTTACCAAATTACTCCATATGTTTTTAAGTTTAGTTGGGTTATTCTTTGGAAGCTGACCGATATGTCTATACCAATTTAGATTTATAAGGATGCATATCTATTAGCAAATTTAATCCCTAAGGGATATTAATTCCCCTGGCCGGGCGCCCCGACTCTTGAGTCGATCATTAAATTATTGCCCATACCCCGTACCCTTGGGTCGGGGTTGGTTCATTGTTTGCATGCGTTAAAAACACTCACCATTGCGATGCTATGTTTGTGTTTTTTGTCCCAGCGGGAGACCGCTTTGTCAAAATAAAGTTTACTAAAATATCTTATACGACTCTATAAACATAAATTGGGATTAGATGTAAAACACCTTATCTTCTAGTTAATTTTTCATCGCAGTGCGTTAAAAAGCTTTCCTCCAGCGCTGCTAGAGGTTCATTTGGCCCCACCTTGGCGGCCCCACCTTCCTCAATAAAAAAATACCTGCAAGATCAAACACCTTCTTTTATGCCTAAATTGGTATTATTTCTGTATTAGAGAAGTTTTAATAATGAATTCAAAGCGAGATTGTGCTAACTCTTCTCAATAGCCGCGATAGGAACGGCAGCTTCCTGATAACCGTAGGTTTATCAGGAACTATAGTGGATAGCGTGAACAGGCCAATGTAAGCGTGCTAAACCAACTTGCTCCACTTTTAAAATAAATACGGGTTCAATTGGTCCCAATTAATTGAAAACAATGGGTGATAGTACTTGATATTTCTGAGTGAATAAGGAGCAATTTCTACGTGATTGGCTAGATTTAATCTTTAGGTATGGTGCTAAGCTATTTTTAGTTGTAGTTTTGTGGTTGGAATAAAATGAGGTCAGTTAAGCGAAAGTAATTATGGGGAATTCATTTGGACATCTTTTTAAAATAACCACCTTTGGTGAATCACATGGTGTAGGCCTAGGAGTGACTATAGATGGTTGTCCGGCAGGCTTGACAATAGATGAGAATCTTATCCAGCACGAAATGGATAGGAGAAAACCGGGTCAATCAAAAATCACTACGCAAAGAAAAGAAGGTGATCAGGTGGAAATTCTTTCAGGTGTATTTGAGGGCAAGACTACGGGTACCCCTATAGGCATGGTCATTTATAATGGTGACCAGCGTAGTAAAGATTACAGTCACATAGCGGATAAATATCGGCCTTCCCATGCCGACTTTACTTATCAAGAAAAGTATGGCCTCAGGGATTATAGAGGAGGGGGTAGAAGTTCTGCAAGAGAAACTGCGGCTAGAGTAGCTGCGGGAGCGGTAGCCAAAAGCTTACTTGATCTGAAAGAAATTAAGGTATATGCTTATGTATCTCAGGTAGGTAGCCTTTTACTCGAGAAGCCTTATCAAGAACTGGATTTGAATACAATAGATGATAACATCGTAAGAACGGCAGATGCTGAATTTGCCGATAAAGCCATTGCCCTCATAGATGATACACGTAAAAAGCGAGATACCATTGGTGGGGTAATTACTGGTGTTATCCAAGGAGTACCTGCAGGCTTGGGTGAGCCGGTGTTTGATAAGCTGCATGCCGAACTGGGCAAAGCAATGTTGAGCATTAATGCAGTGAAAGGATTTGAGTATGGCAGTGGTTTTGAAGGAGTAAAAATGAAAGGGTCAGCTCACAATGATCTTTTTGAAAATAAAGATGGTAAGGTGACTACCAAAACCAATTTTTCTGGAGGAATCCAAGGAGGAATTAGTAACGGGGAAGATATCTATTTTAAAGTTGCTTTTAAACCTGTGGCCACTATTATGCAAGATCAGGAAAGCTTGAATGAAAATGGGGATTCTGTAACAGTCAGTGGAAAAGGGAGACATGACCCTTGTGTGGTACCAAGAGCTGTACCGATTGTGGAAGCAATGGCAGCACTGGTCATTGCTGATTTTTATTTAATCAATCGATCTCGTAAATTAACAGACTTATAATCCAAAAAAATGAAGAAACTTCCTTTACACATTAAAGTGATCATCGGTTTGGTCTTAGGTGCAATTTATGCATTCATGTCGGTTAAGTTTGGGTGGAATACATTCACCTTAAATTACATTAAACCATTTGGTGATATTTTTATCAATATCCTAAAACTGATTGCAGTACCCCTTGTGTTATTTTCCATCATAACGGGGGTTGCGTCACTGAAAGACATCAAGAAACTGGGCAGAATGGGCGCAAAAACTCTTGGCCTTTATTTGGTGACTACAGTAATTGCAGTTTCACTAGGATTGGTTTTGGTTAATCTCTATAAGCCTGGGAATAAGGTATCTGATGAAATCAGGAAGGAGTTTAGAATTAGCTATGAACTATGGCAAAAAAGTACGCCTGGGGTTCAAAAACTGGATGATGTCTGCTTGTCCTGTGATCCTAAAAATGCAGATTTAGTAGCCAAAGTTCAAAAGAAAGAAGGAAATACAGAGAACAATGAATGGGTTACGGATAAACTCATGAAAGCCAAGAACAACAGTAAAAATGGCCCCCTTCAGCCGTTGGTGGACGTTGTTCCCTCTAACTTGTTTAAGGCATTGGCTGATATGTCTATGCTACAGATTATCTTTTTTGCTGTATTCTTTGGGGTAGTACTCGTTTCCATTCCCAAGAAAAAAGCAAAACCAGTATTTAAAGTTGTAGATGGCTTAAATGAAATATTCGTAAAAATGGTAATGATTGTTATGGAAGCCATGCCAATATTCGTTTTTGCACTGATGGCGGGACAAATTGTTAAAGCTGCTGGTACAGATCCTGACAAGTTTTTTGAGTTGTTAGCTTTTCTTGGGCAATATTCTATTACATTGGTAGTGGGGCTTGCTATTATGATATTTGGGTTCTACCCTGCCATAGTTGCCTTATTTACTAAAAAATTAACTTTTAAGAGTTTTCTTCAAGGGATCAGAGATGCGCAGATCACTGCATTTTCTACTTCCTCTTCGGTTGCTACCCTTCCTGTTACTATGAGGTGTATGCATGACAATGTAAAGGTGCCTAAAAAGATAACCAGTTTTGTTCTGCCAATTGGAGCTACTGTCAATATGGATGGGACTAGCTTGTATCAAGCCGTAGCGGTAGTAGCTATGGCTCAATTGCACATGGTGGACCTAACGATCTCACAGCAATTGGTGATCATAGTAACTGCCTCATTGGCATCTATAGGGGCCGCAGCTATCCCTAGTGCCGGCCTAGTATTAATGATTTTAGTATTAGAATCCGTAGGGCTTAACCCTGCTTGGATTGCCATTATTTTTCCAGTAGATAGAATCCTAGACATGTGCCGTACGGTGACCAATGTAACAGGAGATGCAACTGTGGCTACCTTAATTGCAGAAAGTGAAGGGGAATTGGATGAAAAAAGTGAGAATGATTAAGATCCTCTTTTGATCCGCATAAATATTAAATCCTAATGAACTAATTTTGTTTTCAAATGTTCTTTAGAAAAAGTAAGTATCATGGCAGTAGAAAGTAGACCAATCAATATATACCTGGAAGCAAATCCAAACCCAAATTCACTTAAATTTGTTGTGAATTTTATGCTGCTCCCTGAAGGAGCAAGCCAAGATTTTCCAGATAAGGAAAGTGCTAAAGATGCACCGTTAGCTCTTGAATTATTTAATTTTCCTTATGTAAAGCGTGTTTTTTACATGAGTAATTTCATTACGGTGACTAAAGATGAAAATACGGATTGGATAGAGATTCAAGATGAAATTAAAAGGTACATCTCTACATTTTTGGCTGACGGAAAGCAAATTTTAAATCAAGCGGAGTTCAATAATGAAGTATCTGATAATGATACAGATGTGGAAGTTAAAATAAAAAACATTTTAGATGAATACATAAGGCCAGCTGTAGAAAGTGACGGTGGAGCTATCTCTTTCCATTCTATTACAGATGGTACTGTAAAGGTATTATTGCAAGGGGCTTGTAGTGGTTGTCCTTCTTCTACTTTAACGCTTAAGGCTGGAATAGAGAATTTATTAAAGCGAATGATGCCTGAAGACGTTAAAGAAGTAATAGCGGAAGGCGTATAATTTATTTTATGATCTGGCAAGATATCCTCATTGTTGTAATAGCCATTATAGTGTGTTTGTCGGGGGTAGTAGGTAGTTTTTTACCCGTTATCCCTGGGCCACCAATTAGTTATGGAGGTATGTTGCTTTTGCAGTTGCAAGAAACGCCACCTTTCTCCACCGGCCAAATGATTATGTGGTTATTGATTACCGCTGGCATTACGACACTGGATTATATCATTCCTTCTTTGGGAACCAAAAAACTAGGAGGTAGTAAGTACGGTATTTGGGGCAGTACAGCTGGAATGATCGTAGGGCTTTTCTTTGGCCCGGTTGGAATTATTTTAGGTCCCGCAATAGGAGCTTTTGCTGGAGAATTAATCTACCAGAAGGATGCCAAAATTGCGGGTAAAGCAGCATTGGGCTCTTTTATAGGCTTTGTGGCAGGAACTTTATTAAAACTGATAGTAACGCTGATCATGCTTTGGCTGGTAGTATGGAATGGCATTTCTTTTTGAATGAAATGTGAAGAGCAGTTATTAAGAATCTTTTTAACATGTATTATCACCTTTATTTTATTATCTTAAGTCGCTTTGGTCTTTGTCCGCACAGATCACTTTAACTAAAATTGATGAAGTATAGCTCTTCTCAAAACGAAGGAAATAATCTTTAATCCCTAAGGGATATTAATTCCCCGACTTTGAGTCGATCATTAAATTATTGCCCATAGATACCCCGTACCCTTGGGTCAGGGTTGGTTCATTATCAAGCCTATTGGAATTTAGCACCGTAGGACAACAAAATCAAGAACCTCGGAGCAAGCTCACGAGGTATGAGTGAAAGCCTAAAGTTGACTATTACGAAGCAAGCTTCGAGGCATTAAACCTCACAATGTGAGTAAAAAAAGAGAAACCTGCATTGTATAAGGGATGGGTTTTTAATCCCTAAGGGATATTAATTCCCCTGGTCGGGGTTGGTTCATTCACAATGCAAGTCTCAGTAGTTCTTATTTTGGAAACCCAGGCAATTTAAACTTCATAATTACTTCACCTGTTTCTTTGTTTACTGTCATTTGTTGATCATTTGCACCCATATCCTCTCCAGTTGCCATTTTATATAAACCAGCAAAAAAACCCATGCCTTGACTTAAGACTTCTTCTAATTGTTCATGATTGGGTGAAGATTCTCGAGTCTGGTTACTACTTTCTTTGTCTTCAAGGCCTTGATGAGAATCTTTAGTTTGAGACTCCTTAAGGATTAAATTTTCTTGTTCGAGGTTCTCTATTACTTCTTTATTTTGATCTTCGGTAAAAGTTTCCGTTAAAGATGATAATTCTTCATGTTCCGTGCCTTCCTCATCTGTGAAAGCCTCTTTTTCTTCTTGAGCTATTTCAAACTCATCAACAATTTTCCTTAAATCATCTAAAAACTGAGATTTTCCTTTTTCTGAAAAATCTACATAATTAAGTTCATTAGATTCACTTAATACCCCATCAAATAGATTTTGCTTCAGCTGGAGTCCAGAAGCAATTTTCGTTTCTATGGAGTTTATTGTAATGAGGTTAATGACAGTAAGATGTTGGTTTTTCTGCCCTAAACGGTCTATCCTTCCAATCCTTTGATTTTTTTTAGCAGGGTTCCATGGTAATTCAAAGTTTATAAGTGTATCTGCTACTTGTAGATTTAATCCAGCTCCTCCTGATTCTGTTGATAGAAAGAATTTACAGCTGGGGTCTTCCTCAAATTTTTTAATCAGCTTTCCGCGTTGACTCACAGGGACTTTACCATTAAATTCTATGTAGGTTAAGTTATATTTCCTTAGGATTTCTCCAATAAGTTTATGTGATTTAAGCCATTCCGAAAAGATAATAATTTTCTTTTGAGTGTTCAGTATGTCTATTTTCTCAATTAAGATATGCTCTAATTCGATAAGTTTTGTAGATTCATTAGATTCAGGATCTACAAGATAAGTTGAATTACAAACCATTCTCATAGCAGCAAGTAGTTGATAAAGTCTAGTTTGATCAACAGGTGTTAGGAATTTTTTTCTGAGAATTTTAGAGACCCCCCTAGCATAACTGGCATGAAACTCTTGTTGCTCTCTACTTAATTTGAGAGAAATATTTAGTTCATTTACATTAGGTAGTTGTTCTATTACTTTTCTTTTTTCTCTTCTAAGTAGAACAGGCGACAATTTCTTGTTAAGTTCTTTGAGGTTATAATACCCATTGATTTTGTTGGTTTTATAATGGTCAAATAGACAGTATTTATAAGAAAATTCCCATAAGGGGCCTAAGAATTGCTCATCCACTACTTGCATTAAAGAAAAGAGATCACTTATTCTGTTTTCAATTGGGGTGCCAGTTAAAACTAAAACATGTTTTTTCTGTAGTTTCTTAATTGAAGATGAGGTTTTGGTCTCAAAATTCTTAAATCTTTGTGCTTCATCCAAGATAAGGAAGTCAATGCCTACACTATTGATAACGGCAGAATCACGAAGAACAGATTCATAGTTAACAATCGTGAAATAGTCCTCTGTGCGATGGTATTGATCAGCACGTTCATTCGGGTTGCCATTAATTACCCATGCTGTTTCATTAGAAAATTTTTCTATCTCCTTTTTCCATTGATCCTTTAGTGAAGCAGGGCAGACTATAAGCACTTTTTTAAATCCAAGAATTGATTTTTTAGCCACTGCTATTGAGATTGCCTGAAGGGTTTTTCCCAACCCCATTTCATCGGCTAAAATCCCACCTTCTTTGAACGTGAAAAATTCTACAGCGTGCTTTTGATAGGGATATAAATTTGCCTTTATTTCATTATATGGAATACTATATTGGTTTTTTAACCAACCCAGCATATCTTGGGTGTAAATTTTATCTACTTTAGCCAATACTTCTGGACGAATAACAATTTGGTCATATTTTGCTGCTTGTTCTATAAATGGCAAAAAATCCTTTACCTGTTCTTCCTTTATGAAATTTCTATTTCCAAAATAGTTATCTAGTAGCTGAATTAAATCATCCTGTATTGAAGAATCGCTATGTCTAGATATCCTGTAGTTATTTAATGGGTCAAGATAAATTTCTACAAAAGGTAAGCTTTTATCTAGGCTGTCATAAAGTTTTTTATCAGTCTTAAGCGCATTAAAAACAGCCATGATGTGTTTAGAGGTTCCTAATTTATTTATTTGGGCATCTAAACTATCACTATAACCAGTTTCTTGTTCAAAATCACGCAGAAAGACTTTATACTTTTGACCTTTGTCTGTATAAATAGTATGATCTCCATATAGGTTATCGGAAAATACAATTCTATATTTTTCTTTAAGGGCTTTGTGTTTTCGTTCTTCTGTAACTCTATGAATCATTCCCTCCCTACTATATTTCTTGTGCTCTGTTATCTGAAAACGGTCAAGTTTTGTTATCTCAGAATTTAAAATGAGTAATGCTGCTATTGAGTCTGAATCCCAATCAAGTTGTTTTTCTTTTTTATAAGGGATGATTCTGTCGTCATCAGTTTTTAAAACGATTACCTTATTAGTAGTATGAATGAGTACTTCAAAAAGCACTCCACTATAGGATAAGATAAGGCCATCTCCATTTAAAAAAGCCATTTTCCCTCTAGAATAGAAATTTGATAATTCAGGGCTTGATTCAATTTCTTCAAGGGTTTTTGAAATACTATCTGACAAATTTTCTTTCAAGGAAACACTATCTACAATAGAGTTTTTCATGTTAATTATATCGTATATGATTTACTGTAATTAATTGAATTGATAAACTGAATTTTCTACCTTCAATTGAATGGTTTTTGATATGAAAATTCATTTCAAATGTAAAGGATTTAAGTCGATATAGGTGATGTTTAAACAAAAAACACTCTAGTTGCACTAACTAATTTAACAATCAAGCAAAACCTTAGTTTTAGGTAGAAGAAGCATTTCTATTATCTATTTCTAAATGCTCTCAATTTTATTTTTTTATTACTGGCATCCAAGTAAAACTGAAATTGAAGAAAAACTGCTCTTGATATCGTTTAATCGCTGAGGGATACCTAATTCCCCGACTCTTGAGTCGATAAAAAAGCTTTGGGCCGATAGAGATACCCCGTACCCTTGGGTCGGGGTTGGTTCATTCAAAGATTATTTCTGAAGTTCAAAAACACCCCCTATAAATCAATCGAAGGGCTGACAACTCTAGCTTTCGTCCGTTTTTTCCATGCCGCGGGGGCGGACCCCTGAAAAAAGGACCGGCGGCCGCCAAAAAAATCAACAGGGTCGCCTGGCGAATAATTTAAAGCTCCCACCCTAAACCCGGCAGCAACCGACCGTCTCGCACACCCCGCTAAATGATCACCGCGACGGCGTACCGTGCCAACCCTCCAAAATGTATAAAAATGAAAACCTTTTTCTCGGATACTAGTAATTTTTTATTGTTTTTTTGAAAAAAAAATCGTTACTGCTTTTATTAGTTTTAGATACAGGTGTATCTATTAAGTAATTAATGAAATTTTATCTTAGTATAATATAATTTATAGTGATTAAGTATCTGATTTTTAATAACATAACATTTCACAAAAGATAAATAATTTTTTTTGAATAAATTGAAATTTTCAATCAGATGATAATACTTGCCAAATTTGAATGTCCTAACATACATATTTAAAAGCTGTTTTTTACCAGACTCCATGTTAAAAAATTAGTTGATTATTGGTTAGCTTACTAGCACATAATTTTGCTAACCAAACCAAAAACTAATGAACTGTTTTAATTTTAAAACACTTCTGTTATTGTGCTTTATAGTTCCATCAGGACTATTATCCGCACAGGAAACAGAACCCGTAAATACTTACCAATTAATCAAATTTAATTCTTCTCAAAAACTTAGAGCATCCAATAGCCAAGGTATTTTGAAAAATCATTTAGCTAAAGGAAATGCCGATTATGAATTTAAGATGATAGGGGTTGATGCTGATGAAATTGGATTTACCTATCAGAAATTTCAAGAATTTTACAAGGGTATTAAAGTTGAATTTGGAGTAGAGAAACTTCATGCAAAAAATGACTTAGTCACACTATTAAGTGGCGAATTCTATAAAATAGGTAAGCTAGATATTAATCCTGCATTGAGTTCAGAAACAGCGCTTAATTCAGCTTTGAATCATGTAGGCGCAACTCATTATTTGTGGGAAGATCCGGTTGCATCTCAAGCAATGGATGAATATCAAAAGCCATCAGGTGAGTTATTGATATTACCTGATTTGGATAACCCTAGTGAACAGTATCTCGCATATAAGTTTGATATTTATGCTACAGAACCGTTAAGCAGGGATTTTATATATGTAGATGCAAATACAGGTAAAATCCTTTTGATAGAAAATATCATTAAGCATCTTGGTGAATATAAAAACAGTGGAAACAGAGCTGTGTTAGACAACTCATTTGAAAGTGCTCTAGATGTTTTAGCAGCAGGAAATGCCGCTACACGATACAGTGGAAATAGAACTATAGAGACAAGGGTAATCAGTGGGCAGTATGCTCTACGGGATAATACCCGTGGCGACGGGGTAAATACTTACAATAGTGGAAGATCTAACTCTTATCCAAATACAAACTTTTTTGACAATGATAATAATTGGACAGCTGCTGAGCATGATAATTCATTTAAAGATAATGGAGCTTTAGATGCTCAATGGGGAGCTGGGAGTACTTATGATTATTGGGCTACCCAACACAACAGAAATAGTTTCAATGGTAATGGAGCAGCTATCAATAGTTGGGTACACTTTGATGACCAACCAGGTGGTGCAGGGTATGACAATGCATTTTGGAACGGAAGTGTGATGACTTATGGTGATGGGAATAATTTCGATATTTTGACATCTTTGGATGTAGTTGCTCATGAGATAGGGCATGCGGTAACTTCAAGCACTGCTAATTTGGCCTATAGAAGAGAATCTGGCGGGATGAATGAAGGATATTCTGATATCTGGGGTGCTGCAGTAGAGCATTTTGCCAGAGGTGTAGGTACTGATACATCACCAGCGGCAGCTGTCTGGCAAATAGGAGAAGATTTAAATAATACAGGGGGACTACGGTCTATGAGCGACCCTAAAGCTAAAGGAGACCCAGACACTTATCGTGGAACGAACTGGGTACCAGCTACTGTAGCAGAAGGCTGCCAGTCACCTTCGAGACAAAATGACCAATGTGGTGTGCATTCAAATAGTGGGGTTTTGAATCATTGGTTTTATATATTGGTTGCCGGTAAATCTGGAACAAATGATGTAGGTGATACTTATAATGTGACTGGAATAGGAATGACTAAAGCTGCACAGATTGCTTATAGAAATCTGAATGTTTATTTAGGTGCTAATGCTACATTTGCTCAGGCACGTTCCACGGGAATTCAATCTGCTGAAGATTTATTTGGTGCAGATTCTCCTGAGGTAATTGAAACTACTAATGCATGGTATGCAGTAGGAGTAGGGGCCGAGTATAATGGTGGAGATGGTAACCCAGATGGTGCAACTTGCTCTACTACAGTAACCAATTTTCCATATAGCCAGAGTTTTGAGAATACAATTGGTGCTTGGAGCCAGTCTTCTTCAGATGATATTAACTGGACCGTAAATGCAAATGGAACCCCTTCTAACAATACAGGCCCCTCAGGTGCAATAGCAGGTAACTATTATATCTATATGGAGGTTTCAGGTGATGGAGTTGGTTTCCCAAATAAGCGCGCAATAATAACTTCACCATGCTTTGATTTACCTAGTTCAGCAAACCTCTCTTTTAATTATCACATGACTGGAAATGCAGTTGGTAGTGTGACATTAGAAGCGAGTACTGATAATGGAGGCAGTTGGACAAGTGTCTGGAATAGGTCTGGAGATCAAGGAGGAAGCTGGAATAGTGCTAATGTAGATCTATCAGCCTTTTCAAATAGTACGGTGCAACTTAGGTTTAATGGACTTTCTGGTTCTTCTTGGCAAGGAGATATCTCAATAGACAATCTAGCAATTACCAATGGAGGTTCTCAAGGTGGATCCGGATGTTCTGGAGGAATTTCCTCTTTCCCTTATAATGAAGGGTTTGAAAATACTTTAGGAGCTTGGACTCAGTCTTCTTCGGACGACATTAACTGGACGTTAGATGCAAATGGGACTCCTTCCAATAATACTGGGCCTTCAGGAGCAGTGCAAGGAAGCTATTATGTTTATATAGAGGCATCAGGAAATGGTGCAGGGTTTCCAAATAAGAGAGCTATTTTAAACTCTCCATGTATTAATTTAAATAGCCAAAGTGCAGCTAGTGCTAGTTTTAGGTATCACATGCTTGGTAACAGTGTAGGCACACTTACCTTAGAAGTAAGTACAGATGATGGATTAAGCTGGACTGGCATATGGACTAGATCCGGTTCTCAAGGAAGCGCATGGCAAACTGCCAATGTTGATTTGAGTACCTATGTAGGAGGCGGTATTCAACTAAGGTTTAATGGAGTTACCTCTTCCTCATGGCAAGGAGATATAGTCATAGATGATTTAAGAATTTCCAATACTCCTACTACTAGTGTTGCCTCCTACGCTAGTGATTTTGGCAATATTGTCTCTCAAGAAATCAGTATTTTCCCCAATCCTGCAACAGGTTCCATTTTAAATGTGAAAGGCACTGTACTTGGGACACAGTTTAGGTTGGTTAATACCACAGGACAAGTATTGATTGAAAGTTTAATTGAAAATGATCAAGTGGATATTAAGTCATTAAATGCAGGTGTTTATGTGATTCAATTAATAAATGATGAAGAGATAATCACTAAAAGATTTGTGAAAGAGTAAATAAGTGACCTTTTTATTTTAAGGCTGCCCTACTGGTTGGGCAGCCTTAAAATTTCTGATAAATGTTTAGAATAGTAATATACTTAAAGACATAGGGTTACAATAAATGTGACGTTTTACGGTGTTTAGTGCAGGTGTAAATGATACGGATTCATATAGAATAGTTTTTCACTTTTACATTTTTCAATGTTCTATAAACGCTTAGATAGCCTTAATTCAGATGAATTAAAATTTTATAATGATTTATATTAGAGTTTATCACGGTAGCATGATTATGATTGCTTTATTTCCTTTTACCCAAGTTTATCAACAAAAAATTACCTTGATAGGCTCAGAAAAATAGAATTTAAAAGGAGTTTGATCTACACAAAACCAACCGTGATAATGTCTATTATTCAGAAAAAATAAGCAAGTTTAATCCCTAAGGGATATTAATTCCCCGACTTGAGTCGATCATTAAATTATTGCCCATAGATACCCCGTACCCTTGGGTCGGGGTTGGTTCATTAAACCTATACAATACTTTTGTATAACCAGTTACAAACCCTAACTAACAGTCATCTAGCCACTTAAATCCTAGTTTCCTGCTCACCATAATGGAGACTATGTCTGCGTTGCAAATCAGAATTTAAGCAGCTATCTAACAGCCATTTATGATTTTCTCATAAAAGTCTAATGCATCATTCGGGTTTAACGCATGGAAAATATTAAATTAGCTAAAATATATACGCCCTTACACATCTAAATTGGTATTACATAAGCAAGGCCATAGTTTGTCATGATTAATAGGGGTTACACAAGTTTGTTAAATCGCCATAACCATGCTATGATTCTCTATCATAAGTGTCTGTAATTTTGAACTTTATAAACTCATGACGATTCCTCATGCACATAATGTAGGTTAAAATACCATACAGTTAAGTCTAGAGTAAAAACAAACTAGCTAGCTTCAGACTATTTACATGTGAAAAAGCATTATTCAATACAAACAAAATGGAACTAGTAACGAAAACTAGTAGTGGCTTTAAGCAGTTATTTCTGATAATAACAATTAATCTACCACTTGTTAAACGTTTACTGAGCCGAAACGTTATCTGTAATAATGGAAAAGATGCTTATATTGCATCACTAAACTTTTACATTTTTTTAATTTCACTGAGCAATCGATAATGAAAGTGATTTGAATCAGTCAATTTTTTTAGGTTAAAACTCATAGGAAAACATGGAAAACAACACTTATAGTGTATTTAAGGCAATAGCTGACCCTACACGAAGAGGAATCATTCATAAATTATTGGAGAATGGGACAGGACTTCCAATCAATAAAGTAGTTGATGATTTTGAAATGACTAGGCAGGCTGTCACCAAACATCTGAAAATTCTCGAAAGTGCGAAGCTAGTAGAGATAACTAAAGTAGGAAGAGAAAAGTTCTGTATGGCAAATCCCGCTCCGATCAAAGAAATGTTTGAATGGACAGAACAATACAAGGCTTACTGGGGATAATTTTTTGTAAGACAGCTTACAAATACAGGTTTCACAAGATGAAAAAAGTAACCTAATTACCAAATAACTAGTTTCTTAAAAGTAAATTAATAGTTATCAAATGAAAGTAGTTAGGTTATTTTTTTTTATGACAGTTTCTTTAGTATATGTATCATGTGCGCAAGAAGCTAGGGATAATTCGCAGACTTCAAAAACTGTAGCTGAAGTAACTCCAGTTACAATTCCCGAAGGAATGGATGTTGCCACTTTTGCAGGAGGGTGTTTCTGGTGTACAGAGGCAGTATTTGAAAGAGTTATTGGTGTTTCCACAGTAGTTTCAGGTTATGCTGGGGGGCTAGAGAAAAACCCAACTTATAGACAAGTAAGTTATGGAGAAACCAGTCATGCTGAAGCCATTCAAATTCTATTTGATCCAAATAAAATAACCTACAAGGAATTGTTGGAAGTGTTTTTTGCTACACATGATCCTACGCAATTGAATAGACAAGGACCAGATGTAGGAAAACAATATAGAACTGCTGTTTACTTTCATAACAAAGAACAACAACAGGTATTAGAGAAGTATATTTCCTACTTGACTAAATCTGGGAAATATGCAAATAAAATTGTGACGGAACAAACGCCATTCACTAATTTCTATGAAGCGGAAGGTTATCATCAAGATTACTATGAGATTAACCCTTACCAACCTTATATCTACAATGTTGCCAGACCAAAAGTTATGAAGCTGCTTAAGTTATTCCCGGAGAAAATAAAAGAAAAATATCAAGCAAAGAAGTAATAAGCTTCCTAGCCTCAAAATATCTTTAAAGCTCAGTAGTTCTGTTTTTAGATGGACTTCCTGAGCTTTTTTGTTGCGTTAGTTTTTCAAGGCTTTGATAACTGCTCTTAAACTCATTGATCCATTCTTTAGTCTCAGCGACTATAAGTGCATCAATTGAGTCATTAAAAAGCTTGATGAAATCAAGGATTTGGGAAGTTTCATCCTCGGTGAGCTCTTTTCCTTTATTAGCAATTTCTATATAAAGCCACTCACTTTTTTTTTGAGTAATCACTTTTCTCAACTCAAGCTCTGTCAACATAAATCTCATCCAACCAGTACTATAACCAAAATATTTATCTATGAGAAATAAACTGGCGGCTAATGAAAAAGCTACATAACCATAATTTACCAGATTGAGTTCTTGACTGACCAAGCTTGATATAGCTAGTTCCACTAGTGGTAAAATACCACCCAAGCCAGCTAACAACACAGTCCCTAACCTAATCGCCTGAGAGTAAAATCTAAAGCTCTTTCTTTTTTTTGGATACCAGCTCGTAGCACTTTCTACATTTTGGAGAGTAGATTGATAGTATTTAGCTAATTCTTCAAATTTCATTTAATGTACCTGTTGATCTAATTTAAGTCAATATTATAGAAATTAAAGCATGGATCATAACAGTAAATACAAATAGTATCAGCTTTGCTATCAGTTTATGGTTGATTTCTTGTTATTTTGTGACTGCTAAAATTCGCAAATGATATATATAATAATTCTTCTCATATTGGTCGCAGTAGTGATCATCTTTACTCGTAAGAAAAAAGATAAGATAGATGAAATCCCAGAAGAGTGGAGGAAAACCTTACGGGAGAAAGTACAATTCTATCAGCAACTTACACCAGAAAAAAGGACAGTATTTGAAAATGATTTGATCAGGTTTTTAAATGTTGTTGATATTATTGGAGTAGGTGTTGAAGTTGATATTGTTGATAAATTACTCGTGGCCAGTAGTGCCGTGATACCAGTTTTTGGTTTTCCTGAATGGGAATATAATTACTTAGATGAAGTTTTATTATATCCAGCTGCTTTTGATAGAAACTTTGGTGCAGCATCTGGTGATGAATATATTACTGGCATGGTAGGAAATGGCCCATTGGAAGGGAAAATGATATTGTCAAAACCTTCTTTACATTTAGGCTTTTCCAATGATCGAGACAAAAAGAACGTTGGAATTCATGAATTTATTCACCTAATAGACAAAGAAGATGGATCTATTGATGGGCTACCTTTGGCTCTAAACCAAGAAGCACATGCTTTACCTTGGCTTGAATTGATTAGAACTAAAACAAATGAAATAATCAAGAAAAAGTCAGATATTAACCCATATGGAACCACCAATACTCAGGAATTCTTAGCGGTAACAGGGGAATATTTTTTCGAGAGACCACATTTGTTAAAATCAAAACATCCAGAATTATATAAGTTCTTGTCCTTGGCATTTAATCAAAACCCGGATGAAGTAATTGCTAAGCGGAGAAAGAGTAAACACAATTTGAGCAGAAATAGTCCTTGCCTTTGTGGAAGTGGTAAAAAATACAAGCATTGTTGCTTAGGGTCTTAACACAGTGACTATCTAAACGCAAAAGTATAGGGGTTTCCAGTTGATAAACAATTAACCTATTGGCTCAACACCTCTGCATAGTAGCCAAGGAACTCACATGGGAGTCAGTAAATTATTATCCCTTGGGGATTAAAACATTCTGACTGCAATTAATTATTTTTGTATTCGGATGAATTTACCCATTAAATTGATTAGGGTGGGTTTGTTTTCAAATGCGTATTAATTTAGTATATTTGGCCTTAATTAAACTCAGCCATATGAAAAAGAAAATAACACAACTCAAAGCTTTTACCTTATCAGAATTATTAGTTGTTTTAGTAATTGTAGGAATTTTAATTGCTATTGCCATACCTTCTTTTCTGCCTTTGATCAATAAAGCAAGATCCATTGAAGCCAAACAGCAGTTGAAACACTTACATTCCTTACAGAAAATTTATTTTTATGAGTATTCAGCATTCACTGATGATATGATTAAACTAAATTTTGAACAAACTAAAAATTCTGATGGCAATACGGAAGGAATCTATGATATTGAGATAGTGAATGCATCCAATAGTAGCTTTTTAGCTAGGGCTACTGCAAATAAAGATTTTGATGGTGATGGGGTATTAAATGTCTGGGAAATTAATCAAGATGGTGATTTAACTGAAGTAATACAGGATTGAGTACCTATGATTTTATCTTATTTACGGCATTAATCATAGTTTTTTATCAAGATATAAAAAAAAGATACCTTCACTTGTTTACCATTTTGTATCTTTTGCTATCAATAGTTATAAGTAACTATTTTACATTTGGGTACATTGTGTCAATGGAAATTATTTTTAATCTAATATATCTTACAGTATTAATAGGTATTCTGTTTATCTATTTCAAATTAAGATTCAAATCATGGCGCTTGATCGATTCAGGTCTTGGCATGGGGGATGTGGTGTTTTGGGTGGTTATATCTTTTTATTTAAATTTTACTTCTTTTCTAATCTGGTTTAACCTGAGCCTTATTGTGTCACTGGTAATTCATTTTCTTTTAAAGAATAAATTATGGTATGGATCATCTAAGAAAATACCTTTGGCAGGGTTGCAATCTATGTTTTTAATGTTTTTTATTCTTTACAAGCTGTGGTAAATCAACTCAAACAAATTTCTACTGAACTTTTGCAGCTAATCCCAAGAGAGATGGCTTGGCAATATAGGGTGATCCCATTAAAAGATGATGTTGCCCTTAGTCTATTAATAGATTCGGCAAGTAACCCAGAGATGGTTCAAGATGAACTTGAAATTCTTTTAGGTAAACAGATTGTGCTGGTTCCTGCCAGTAAAGAAGACATTGATTACAACCTTACTAAGTTTTACCGAAAAGGGAATAATCAAACCACAGAGAAAGCACAAACATTAGATGCCTCTTCAGATACCTTTATAGAGAGTCTTATTAAAGAAGCAAAGTCACTGGATTGTAGTGATATACATTTGGAACCCTATGAGCATAAAAGTAGAGTAAGGATGAGACTCGATGGGAAGTTGGTGGAACGTTTCATGATTGATAATGAGCGGTACCCTTCTTACTTAAATAAGATTAAAATCATGAGCAATTTAGATATTGCTGAAAAGAGATTACCGCAAGATGGGCGTATTTTTTTCAAAACAGGGCGTGATCAAATAGACATTAGGGTTTCTATTTTACCCACTCTTCATGGTGAAAAAGCAGTCTTAAGACTATTGGGCAGTGATGCTTCCAACATTGATATCAACACTTTGGGATTAGAGGGTGAACAGTTGTTTTCTTATACTAAATCTTACAATCAATCAAATGGCATTATATTAATTTCTGGCCCTACTGGTTCTGGAAAAACAACCACTTTATATGCAACCTTAAAGGAGTTAAATGAGCTAAGTCGAAATATCCTGACGATTGAAGATCCTATTGAGTACACAATGGAAGGGATTAATCAGGTACAGTTAAGGGAGAAAATAGGCCTTGATTTTGCTGCTTCATTGAGGACTTTTTTGAGACAAGACCCTGACATCATAATGGTTGGTGAAATAAGAGATGTAGAAACAGCTAAAATGGCTACCAGAGCTGCTTTAACTGGTCACTTGGTGCTATCAACGATTCACACAAACTCTGCAGCAGGTGTAATTTCCAGACTAGTTGAAATGGGTATCAGCCCATTTTTGATTGCTGATACTCTGAACATTGCAGTTGCTCAAAGATTAGTCCGTATATTGTGCCCTGACTGTAAGGAACCTAATGAACTAGAGAAAAATAATGTCTACTATGATACATTAATAGAGAATGAAATTACACACTATTATGAAGCAAAAGGATGCGTCGCGTGTCATAATACAGGATATAGGGGTAGAAAAGCTATTTATGAGGTGATTCCTGTGAATAAAGAAATTTCAACACTGATTAAAACCAATAAAGTAGATCAGATAGAAAGTCTAATGAAAGAAAAGGGAATGGAATTGTTAACTGATAGCGCACTTAAAATGTTGGGAAAAGGAATGACATCCCTTGAAGAAATTAACTCATATATCAATCATGATTAAAAGAATATCAATCATTTTATTGTTTAACCTTTGTTTTACGGCAGCAGTGTTTGGACAACTGGATCGTTTGAGCCAAATCCGGTCTCAGTTAGATACATTGTCTAAAAATGAATTAAAAGGGCTCAATGATAAAGTTAATTTTGATTTAGCAGGAGCTTCTTTACAGGAAGTTTTAAGATCACTTGCCAAGAGTCACCAACTAAATATCAATATCGGTAATATTAGCAATGTAACGGTTAGCAATAGTTTCAATGGAGTAGTAGCTAAGGATCTAATCTATTTTCTTTGTGATGAATATGAGCTGGAAGTGAAGTTTGTTAATACCATTATGTCTTTCAGTCAGGTTATTAAAGAACCAGTTAAAGTAGTCCGTAAACCTAAAATAATTGAGATAAGGCAAAACAATAATTTAATTACAACGAGTTTACAGAATGACTCTATTTATAGTTTTGCTAAGCAGTTCACTCAGTCTACTAATACAAACCTCTTAGTTGGGCCAGGTTTAGAAGATCAGTTAATCAATGGTTACGTACAAAACCTACCTATTGATCAAGCGCTTGAACAGATCGCATTTGTTAATAATCTCAAACTTAAAAAAGAAAGTGAAGGAATATTTAGGCTGATTAAAAAAGAAGAATCCTTACCCGTAGTTGCAAATAATAATCAACAGCCTGCTAGAAATAGACAATCACAGAATAATAGAAATACAAGGAACACAAATCAAAGAGGAGGAGCAAATTCTTCTATAGGTAATACTATCAGACGACCTAACGCAACTGGAAATTTCAAATTAGATATTATTGATGTTGCTCAAAAGACTTTTAGATTGGATGCAGATGGAGCAGATGTTTCTGCCCTAGTTGTGGCTGTATCTGATAAACTAGGAGTTGATTATGTAATGGTCACCCCACCAGCAGGTTATTTCGATGGATTCTTAGGGAATATTGATTATGATAGTTTTTTAGAGTTGATTTTATCTACTGCCAATAGTGGTTTTGCGATCAAAAAAGGAGTGATCATGATTGGGGCAAAAGATGATGTAAATACAACCGTGTTTGATATTTATAAGTTTGAAAACAGAAGTATTGATAGTCTTTCTGTTTTGATTCCGGAGACCTTAAGTAGTCAAGTTACCTTGCAGCCTTATAATGGATTAAATGGGGTAATAGTGAGTGGAGATGAAATAGCAGTTAAAAGAACAGTTGAGTTTTTTGAAATGATAGATCAGCCTATCCCCAATATTTTAATAGAAGTAATAGTAGCTGATATAAGAAAAGGATATACCATTAGTACTGGTATTTCAGCAGGACTTTCTGATTCCACGGTTAGAACACAAGGAACTGTTTTTCCAGGGCTGGACCTAACACTTTCCTCTAATTCCGTCAATCAATTTTTAGGGAATTTAGATAGAAAAGGAGTGATCAATTTAGGACGTGTAACCCCACAATTTTTTGCAACTATTCAAGCGTTGGAAGATAACAATGTTTTGAACACCCGGTCTACTCCTCAACTTTCTACTTTAAATGGTCAAAAAGCAACCCTTACCATAGGGGAGCGTGTTTATTTTCTATTGGAAACTCAAAATGTAACTCCAGGAGTAAATCCAATTATAACACGTACACCTCAATTTGAAGAGGCAGAAGCGAATTTGCAGATTGATCTACAGCCTTTTGTGTCTGGTAATGAGGATATTACGCTGGAGATCAATGCTGAATTTTCTACATTTACTGATCCACTAGTAACAGGAGGTCCTCCCGGCACTACTACCAGACAGTTTCAAAGTAAAATCAGGGTGAAAAATGAAGAAATGATAGTTTTGGGAGGGTTAGAAGAAACTAGAAAATCAGAAAATGCGAGTGGTGTTCCCTTGCTTTCAAGAATTCCTGTTTTGAAATGGCTTTTCAGTGCTAAGACCAAGAATAAGTCTGAAAGTAAATTGGTAGTTTTTATTAAGCCAACTGTTATATATTAATGGAACTCATAGATAACTTATTTCAAAAGTATGTAGATAAGACAGCCAAAAAAGTTATTGGCCTGAGTGTCTATGTGCAAAATGATGGAAGTTACCTTTTTTATGTGATTGTCCTTGAAAAGAATAAAGGAGGAGATTTACAGGTAGAGTCATTTAACCGCTTTTCTACTGTTGAAGAATTGAGTAATTGGATAAGTGAAGGTTATGAAAAGTATCCCATTTTATGGGGTGTTGAAGGACGATCGGTTTTGTTAAAAGTTAGTGAATTAAATAATGGTTTAAACAAAACAAGTTTGATAGGCGAGCTAGTGCCAAATGCGGATGTCAATGAATTTCAAATTAACTATCAAACAATAGATGATGTTTACTTTTCAGCCCTTATTAGAAAAGAAACATTTGATGGAATTGCCTCTTTGTTCAAAACAAAAGAAATCAAATTATATAAAGGTTATATTGGACCTATCGTTTATTTTCATCTCAGAGAACATTTAATAGAAAATAAGGAAGAAGTTTATCAGTTTGGACAATATCAAATAGATGAAACAGGGCAGTTAATAAAGCTTTCAAGAAATTCCGAGGAAGTAGGGAATAAGGTAAATAGTTCTTATGAATTCACTCATGAGTATTTAAATGCCTTCGGTTATGCAACCTCATTTTTTACGCAAGGCTCAAATAATGCCTATACTGAAGAAACCCAAGCCTCAGCCCATATGGCTAATGAGTTTATTCATGAACGGGTTTATAAAAAGTTATCTGTTTTTATCATTAGTTTTTTGTTGATCATTTTTTTTGCCAATACTATTTACTTTTTGAATTTGAATAGTAAAAATGGTGTGTTGAAGGAAAGTTCATCTAATGTTCAGCAGCTAATCAACACCTATGATAGAAGTAAAAAGCAATTTGATGAGAAAAATAAAATTGTAGAAAAGCTTAATTATAATAATATTGGAATGGCTTGGATTAGTGACCAAATAGGTGCTTTAGTTCCAAGAAATGTGACCATGACACTTTTTCAAGTGGATCCTATATCAAAGGATAAGCGTAAAAAAGGAACTCCATTTGATGAACAGGTATTATTGATAAAAGGTGAAAGTAACAACAATGAATCATTTGGAGGACTCATTGATAACCTTCAAGGTTTGGATTTTGTAGCAGAGATCATGTATCAGAGTTATCAGTTTAACCAAGCTAAGAAAAAAGGTGAGTTTGAAATTAGGTTAAAGTATAAAACTGGGATATGATGAAGAATTGGTCATATCGAAAGAAGAACTTAGCCTTGTTGATATTATTTCCAGTGATTCTAATAGTGGGTTATTTCTTGTCTTTTTCAAAGTCCATTGAGTTGTATGAAGAAAACAATCGGTTAGAAAGCTATGAAGGCAGAGAGTTAAACCTCCCACTTAAAATAGCTTCATTGAACAAGAGGGTCCAAAGACTTGATTCATTGATTACAATCAATCAATACAGTTATCAATCGAGACTGTTTAATACAACTTCTGTCTACTGTGAAAAGTATGGGACTTCTTTAATAGAAGTGAGAGGGTTCGATTTTAAACAATATGAAGATTTGCCCTATGAAACCTATAAAATTCGATTAGAAGGAAAATATCATGATTTATTAAAAGTATTGAATGATATGGAAAATAACTTTGGTTTGGGGAAAGTGCAGTCCGTCTCTTTTACCAAGGAATTTAATAGAAAAACAAAACGCACCTCCTTGTTACTTAGCGTTTATTTAACGAGAGTAGTTACAACCAATAATCGTAAATAATATTCAATTGAATTATTATGAAAGCATCTAAATTAATAAATGTGTCTAAGGTTATAAGTTTTAAAAGTCTACTTATTGCAAGTTTAGGAATTCTTGCAATGGTAGTGGCCTGCGATGATATTTTTGAAGAGAATATTACCGAGGATGAACTATTTTTATTGGCTCCAGGTGAAGGGGCAGTAATAGAAGGAGATTCTATTATTACTTTTTCATGGGATTTTTTGGAGGGTGCTTCATCTTACCAAATACAGGTTGTTAGTCCATCGTTTGAAAATGCAGGTTTATTACTACTAGATAGTATTACAAACAATAATAATGTGTCTGCTAATTTGCAGCCAGGGCAATATCAATGGGCAGTGAGAGGATTTAACAATGGGTTTTCAACTGTGTTTTTTCAAAATAGCTTTACTATTAATGATGAATTTATCTCTGATTTCTCACAGTTAACTGTAAATACTTTAGCACCTAATGGAAATTTAACAGATAACAGTGTATTGTTTGCTTGGGATGACTTACAAAATGCAACACAATACCAGTTACAGATAGCAAGCCCTTCTTTTACTAATCCTACAGCTCTTTTAATAGACACACTGATTACTGAAACAAATACAACCTTACAGGTTCCTAATGGATCATATGAATGGCGAGTTAGGGCCATTGATAATGCGGGTGCCAGGACACGGTATACCACACTGATGTTTGAGGTAATGGGTGAAATGATCTTTTCAGAACTTGTCGTAAATATAATAGCTCCAATGGGAGCTGTGAACCAAAGAGACGTTCTTTTTATCTGGGACGAATTGAATAATGCTGAAAACTATCAAATGCAGATTGCTACACCATCATTTTCAAACCCTACTGCTATTTTAATTGATACGACTTTAGCAGTGAGTAACCTAACTTTGGCTGTGCCTGATGGTATTCATGAGTGGAGAATAAGGGCCATAAATGATCAAGAAGAAAGGACTGATTTTACAAACTCTAATTTTAATGTGGAAGCAAATTAACCTGTAGAATCAAAAAGTAGATAAGTCAGAACCAAATCACGATGAAAGATAAAAAAACCTTGTATTTATTGATACCTTTAGTCCTCATTATATGGGGATATGTGGGATACAAGTTTTTTACATTTGGTAATGAGGATGAGGTGATAGAACCCATTAGGGTAGGAGATATTATAGCCAAAGAGGAAGCATTGAAAAGGAAACCAGAATTGTCACTTTCTTATAAAGACCCTTTCCTGAAAAATATTAGAAACAGATCTTATATCCCAAAAACTACTAAAATCAGCAAACCAAAAAAGAATGAGCCAAAAGTCAATTGGGGAGAGATAAACTATAATGGTTATATGAATAATAGCCAAAAACGAAAAAAGATTGCCTTGTTAAGAATCAATGAAAAATCGGTTTTGGGCGAAATAGGTAATCAATATAATGGGATTGGGATTCTCAAGATTGAAGAAGACTCAATTTTATTGAAGAAAGAACAAGCATCTAAATGGTTTTTAAAGTCAAAGAATTAACTTATGAAAGGTAGTTATTTAATATTCTTCAGCGTACTACTGGGTTTGTCATTATTAGTAAGGTGTCAGCCTTTACTTACAGATGGTAGTGGGGAACTAAGACAGAGTAAAAGTTATGGGGATACTTTGATGGTATTTGGTATAGCTTCTTTTTCCGCAAGTAGCAATGATTTCCTAGCTAAGAGAAAAGAAACCAAGATTCCTAAAAATAGTGAATTTAAGATTTTCCATTCATTTAGGGTTGGGAACCTACAGAAAAACCAAGGAAGTTATACAGGCAAACCCTTACAAGGGTTGTTTGAAAAATTTTACAGAAAGAAATTGATTGAAAAAGGAAGGTTTGAACAAGGTCTAAAAGATGGAATTTGGCATCAGTGGGAATTGAATGGGACTTTGAAATCCATAGTGACCTTTAAGAAAGGGTTAAAAAATGGCAATTATAGTTTTTACGAAAATGGGGTAATTGTTGAATCGGGAAGCTTTAAAAATGGAATGAAACAAGGGCTTGCGCAAATATCTGCGAGAGACAGTACATATTATTTGATGTACAAGAATAACGTGGTAGTTGATACTGTCAGCAACAAGAAAAGAAACTTTTTCAAGAAGAAATAAATAACCAAGTTCAGGTGTATCCGAATCATCCTATATCTTCAAGACTTTCAGCTGGTGCACTGACTTATACTTTATTTGTAGCTGTGATTGCTTCAATTACGCTCTCAGCATTGATCTTAGGGGCTTATTATTACCGATTAGAATACCTTACTTATGAGGTTAAAATAGATAACCTGGCCAATATGTCCTCGGCAACATCTTTGGCTTTAGCCATGGATGAGTATGATTATAAGGTGCCCTTACGTGATAAACTATTTTCTGAAGGAGAAGATAGTGTAGAAGTTGATTTTCAACCTTGGGGAGCATGGGATGTGGTTAAGTTATCAACTTGGAAAAATCAAGATCAAAGTTCTAAGTATTTTAGCAGGGCATATGCTCGGTCTACAAAAGGAGAATCAGCACTTTTTTTAGTAGATGAAAATAGGCCTGTTTCAGTAGCAGGAAAAACTAAAATTTCTGGTGACGCTTATTTACCTAAAGCAGGCATCAGAAGTGCCTATATTAACAGAGTGGGGTACTTAAATAGAGAATTGCTTTACGGAAAAAAGTTAGTGAGCGAAGATAAAATTCCTGAACTTCAAAAAACAAGAATGTCTACTCTTAAAAAGTTTAGTGAAGGAAATGTATCTGTTTTATACCCTGATGAATTGACTATAAGAGGAGTAGAGGGAAGTCAAGTGATTCCATTTAGCATTGATTCTATTTTATTTAATCAATATACTTCTAAGACTATTCAGGACTCATTGATCGGTAGAATATGGATACATGCAAACAAAAGAATTATTGTAGATAGGAGGGCGTTTTTAAAGAATGTGATTTTGTCAGCTCCTATAATAGAGATCGATAGTGGCTTTACAGGTGTATTACAAGCAATAGCAACTGATACTATATTGGTGAGAGGTGGTGCAAAGCTTAAATATCCTTCATTTTTAGCAGTAATCAATGAAAATCCACCGGCAACTATCCAGTTAGAAAGTAATGTTAAAGTACAAGGAACTATCGTATTGGAAGGGGAAGTAAAGGAATTTAACCAAAGAGTATTACAAATTCTTGATAAAGCTGAAGTAGAGGGGATGATCTATTGCCATGGACTTTTAGAAACAAATGGGAAAGTAGCAGGGCATGTGACTACTAGAAAATTTTTGATCAATACATTTTCTGGAGTTTATGAAAATTACATTTTCAATGCTGAATTAGATGGTGAAGCTATTAGCCCGCAATTTGTGGGGACAGACCTATGGTTTAACTCGAAACAAAAAAAGGTTCTGCAATGGCTCTATTGAAATTACATTTAAAAGCTTCTGGGATACTTGAACTAGTAGTTGCTATGGTCATTATTAGCCTTGTTACTTCTATATCACTGTTAATCTATGTAAATACAATTACCTCACTCAAAACTAATTTTAAGCAACAGCTAGAAGTGAAGGCGCAATATTACCTTGATACTTATGAACAATTAGAAGAGGAAAATAAAACGGGGTTTATAGATGAGTTGAATAATGAAATATCAATTACGAAGGTCGACACAGAATTAGAATCACTATATGAATTGACGATTACTGTCACAGATAGTCTTTATGTGAATAGCATATCAAAACGAAGATTGCTTTATGAATATGAGGAATAATAAATTAAGCGCTTTTACTGTAATGGAGTTATTGGTAGTTCTTATACTAAGTGGGCTCCTTATGTCTGTAGTAGCTGGTGTATTTTACAATTTACAAACTTATAGAACCGAACTTAATGGCAAGGCAGATCCAATCAATAACCGCAAAAAAGTAAATTACCTATTGGTAAGTGATATAGAAAAGTCTGCAGTTTTGAAAATGGATGGAAAAGATTTAGCTTGTGTTAGTAGAACAGACACTGTTTTTTATTCTTTTAATGAGGAGTTTATTAGTAGAAAACAACAGATTGAATTGGATACATTTCAAATAGTGAATGAAATAACTAAAATTAAAAATATTGAAGGGCTCTTAACGAGTTTTGAATTGACATTAGTTACAGAAGGAGGAATAGAAAGCACCTACTTTTATCAAAAGGAATATGGTGTAGCACAATTTTTTAATACAGACCAATGAATTTAAATGATATAAAGACCGGGACTGTTGCTCCAAAGAAGAACGTAGCTTTTGACCCATCAAATGATCAACAGTCTATTTGGGATATGGAAATATCTTTTGGTGGTAAAGGTATTCCCGATAAAGAGAAATTTGGGCTTTATCATCAATTGCACAATTTAATAGATGCCGGTATTGATATTAGATATGCTTTTGAAATATTGGAAAACCAGATCAAGAATAAGAAGACCAAACAAAAGATTGCTAAAATAAGAGCTGAAGTAATTAATGGAAAAGCGTTGTCCAATGCCATGGAAGATAGTGGCTACTTTACTAAGTATGAATTTTACAGCATTAAAATAGGAGAGGAAACAGGACGGTTAAATGAGGTTTTAAGTCAGTTATATGATTTCTTTGAAGATAAAATAGCTCAAAGAAGACAAGTAATCAGTGCTTTATCGTATCCAGTACTTATTTTATTGAGTTCAGTAGGGGCGGTGTCTTTTATGATGTTTCTTATAATCCCAATGTTTGAAGGGATTTTTAAAAGATTTGGAAGTAAATTACCTTGGATAACTGAAGTAATTCTAGCTATTTCTCAGTTTTTGCAACAAAATTTCTGGTATTTTCTTTTAGGAATATTGCTAATGATTGGGTTGAATAAATACTTTTCGAATAATAAAAAATACCAATCATTTAAAGAAGGAATTATTTTAAAGACCCCTGTTTTTGGTGGTCTCTATCAGTCCATTTATTTAGCTAGGTTTTGCACCAGTATGTCTTTGCTGGTAAAGTCAGAAGTACCAATTATTAATGCATTGGAAATGGTTAAAAATATGATCAATTTCCAACACTTAGAAAAACCGATTAACATCATAAGGGAAGAAATAATCAATGGAAGCAGTCTTCATAAAAGCATGCAGTCTTTTTCTATTTTTGATCATGAAATGCTTGGGTTGATTAAAGTGGGAGAAGAAGTGAATAGATTAGGTGACTTCTTTCATAAATTAGCTAACAATTATACAGAAAACGTTAAGCACAGAACGGCTATATTAGGCACGGTATTAGAACCTGCAATGATTATTTTTTTAGGGCTCATCGTAGCCGTAATTCTTGTGGCCATGTATTTACCCATGTTTGAACTGTCATCAAATGTAGGCTAATAATACCTCGGACAACCTTTGGAATAAGTACTAAGCCCTACTTTTTCAGTTAGTATCTTCTGTAGGGCATTCCCTTTTATCTTAAAGAAGAAGATGAGTAACAAAGTAGTAACAATATTTTATTCAAATATTCCATGAATAAGTAGAAAGGTTTATTTGATAATTTAAATAAGCTGGGTCATTTAAGTATATAGATAAAAAATCGGACTCATACCATTTAAAAATTGGAGAACACCATATAGTTTTTTGTAAATGATCTACTTGAAAATTTCCTTCTACAAAGGATGTTTCTGCAAACTCTAATTCTTTGTCGATTTGTGCTGGACTATATTCTTTTAGAATAGGGCATGATTGCCCTCCACAATTTAAAGCAAAATGTATTTTGTAATCAAGGGATTCCACTTGGAAGATAAGCCTTTCATCATTCTCTAAAAGGTGCTCACGGGCATTCTTTCTTAAAATTCCATGTTCAATATCATCTAATGAAAAAGTAATATTATTAATGAGGAAACGTTGTTCCTTGAAAAAAGAATTATCTTCTTTCATAGACTTTTTGATTTGCTTGTCGACAATTAAAAAGTTGGTTAATCCATTATAAAGGTTTATCCAAAATGCTTTCTTTTCACTATCTGTTCTCAATGTGGCTAATTGAAACTGATTAAGCCAATCAAAATATTCATCATATAATGCTTTGTGGAGTTTTTTGTTACTGAGATATAAAAGCTTTTCTTTCTTAAAAAAGAGAGCAAATTGATTACTAGTCATAGAAGTTATTTGTTTTTATCGCTTAATTAATGATACAAGCTTCAGCAAAACTATGGATTATTGAGTCTTGAATTTTCAATAGTACCAAAAGTTACATTATAATCAATCAAAGTTGGTTAAAGATTGTAGTAATTGACAAACCTTTTGGGTTAGCCATATCCCGATTCAGTAATACTAAAACCCATAAGGGAGGTTGTTGAATAGGTCTTTTAAAGTTTATTATAGTTATTTGTAATATGCAAAAGTTTCAAATAAACCTAGGGATTCACAATACGATCAATTCAATGGTTGTTGTGATGCTTCTTTTTTTGATAAATTTACCTAGTGTATTGAAAGCTCAAGATAAATCTATCTATATATATGGTGAGGTAGAAACCATCAATAATAATTATAAGGGCTTCATAAGATGGGGAGACGAAGAAGTATTTTGGTTCGATTACTTCAACGGAACAAAATTAGAAAATGGATATTATCATAAACACGCCAAAAAAGATAAGAAAGATGAAGATTCTTGGTTTGATATAAATTTGGATATTAGGAGCATTTGGGAAGATAGAAAAAGTAGTGTGGAACATGTTTTTTCTTGTGAATTTGGTGAGATTAAATCTATGAACATCCTGGGAAGGTCTAAGGTGAAACTAGAGCTTCATAATGGTGAATTTATCAATGTGGGTGGTGGGAGCAATGATTTTGGTGAGACTATAGTGGTTTTGGATGAGGAAATTGGTGAAGTAAAACTAAGATGGAATAAAATCACTAAAGTTAAATTTTTAAGGGGATCCAAAAGTAATGGTGAAATATTTGGTAAAGCATTATATGGTAAGGTAAATACCTTTAGAAAAGGCTCGTTTACGGGATATATTCAATGGGATAAGGACGAACGTGTCAGCGAAGATTTATTGGATGGAGATAATAGAGATGGGGATGTATCTATCGCTTTCGGCAAGATTTCAAATATTCGAAAAGAGAGAAATGGTTGTGCAATTGAGTTAAATTCTGGTAGAAATTTCTTTTTAACAGGAAGTAATGACGTTAATAGTGGAAATAGAGGAATTCTTGTATATCAAGAAGGAATAGGGGAGGTAGAGATACCTTGGAAGTCATTTAGTTCACTGGAGTTATTTGATCAGATTAAAAACCCATTGGATGTTCAGAAATATAGTAGCCCTGATATGTTAGAAGGGAAAGTCTATTTATACGATAATTCAGTACTGGAAGGAAAAATCATATATGATCTAGACGAAACTTGGGAGTTTGAATCTTTGGACGGAGATGATGATGAAATTAAATATAAAATTCCTTTTAGAAATATTAAAAGAATCAAACCAAAGAATTACGATTACTCAATGGTAACCTTTAGAAACCAAGAAACTTTGTTACTAGGAAAAGCCAGAGATATTTCTGATAGGAATGGTGGCTTGCTAGTAATAGAAGAAAAACAAAATGATCCTCAATATGTAGCTTGGGAGGAAATCAGTGAAATAGTATTCAACTAAGATTGCATGGATTTACTTTCTTCGCGTAAGCAATTAATAATTTCTGTTTTAAGTCTATTAGCTACTACTTTATTAGTTTACTTTTTTTATTACTTGAAGCTTACCGGTAGCTTATACTTCACTCTTTTATGGGTGTCTGTGGTAGCTATACTTTTATCCATAGGTAATACACTAATCGCTATATTTTTTGATTGGAAGCTCCCTTGGCTAAAATTTGGGACTATCAGATTTGTTTTTCATTTATTGATAGGAATTGTTTATTCCCTACTGATAGGAAACCTTGCCTATTTTTTATTTAAATATCTATTTACAGCTGAACCGCCAGTTACAGACCAGATTATTGTTACTAATGTTTATGGAGTGGTAATTTTCATCCCTTTGTTTTCCATTTATTTTAGTTTATATTTTTTGAAAAGATGGAGAAAATCATTGATTGCCACAGAAAAATCGAAGAAAGAAAAAATAAGAGCAGAGTTAATTTCTTTAAAAGATCACTTAGATCCTCATTTCTTGTTTAATAACTTAAATATTCTCTCCTCATTAATAGAAATTGATACTGAAAGATCACAACAGTTTTTATCGAAATTTGCTGAAGTCTATAGGGCTATTTTGAAATCTAAACAGGAAGATTTAGTTACTTTAAAAGAAGAATTGGAATTTATAGAATCTTACATATTTTTGATAAAAACGAGATTTCAAGATGATATTCAGTTCAACTTGGACATAGACGAGAAATTTCATCATTTCTTGTTGCCTCCATTGAGTATTCAAATGTTAGTTGAAAATGCGGTAAAACACAATGCAATTTCTTTAGAAAACCCGCTTGAAATAATTATATTCAGTGCTGGTAATGAGACACTAACGGTGAAAAATTCAACAAACATACAAACTGATCTCTGGAGTAATTATCAATCAGGAATAGGTTTGAAAAACTTAAAAGGTAGATACTCACCATTTACAAATAGAGAAATAGAAATTCGACCTTTGGAAGGTTATTTCGAAGTCAAATTACCACTCTTAGATACGATTGAATAAAGTTTTATGAAAGTACTCATCATTGAAGACGAACAACTTGCCAGTGATAAATTAGAAAGTTTGTTGCGAAAAATGAACCAAGGAATCGAAGTAATCGGGAAATTACGAACCGTTAAACAAACGGTAGAATTCTTAACGGAGATGGATCATCCTGAACTCATCATTAGTGACATAAAACTACTAGATGGAATCAGTTTTGAGGTATTTTCACAAGTTGAGTATAAAAATCCGATTATCTTTACGACCGCCTATGATCAATATGCGATTAAGGCATTTGAAGTAAATAGTATTGACTACTTGTTAAAACCTATTCAGTCAGACAAATTAGCTTTAGCCTTTGAAAAATTGGCAGCTTTTAGAAACAGTGAAGTAAATGATTCACTAAATGTGCCAGATTATTCGAAGATATTAGAACTAGTAAAATCTGGCAATAAAGAATATAAATCAAGATTTATGATTAAAGTAGGGCAAAAAATAACAGCTGTGCCTACCGAACAGATTTCTTTTTTTTATAGTCAAAACAAGTTGACCTACTTAGTTACTAAAGAAGGGAGGAAATACCCAATGGATCAAACCCTTGAAACAATAGATCCCTTGTTGGACCCTAAAAGATTCACCCGTGCCAATAGGCAATACATCGTCAGTTTTGAGTCTATCCACGAAATACACCCTTATTTTAAAGGAAGAGTGAAATTAGAACTCAAGCCCAATGCAGAGCATGAGATAATTATAAGCTCTGATAAAACACCTAGTTTTAAAAAATGGCTAGATCAGTAGAATCATTTTATAAATCTATAACTATATACTTTGACCTTCCTCGAATAGTGTAAGCGCCCACTCAAAATAGAATTTAATCCCTAAGGGATATTAATTCCCCGACTCTTGAGTCGATCATTAAATTATTGCCCATAGATACCCCGTAC
>CALGOB010000064.1 GCA_937958005.1 uncultured Cyclobacteriaceae bacterium | reverse complement strand
TATTGATGATCAGCCATAAACTCTAAGACGGCACTGCCAAAGCCCCCCATCACACAACCATCTTCTATGGTGATCACTTTCTTGTATTTCTTAAAAACATCGTGCAACATCCTTTCATCTAAAGGTTTTACGAAACGCATGTCATAATGCCCAATTGTAATTCCTTCTTTTTCCAGACGTTCACAAACTTCTACAGCGTAATTTCCTATATGTCCTATACTAAGAATGACTAGTTCTTCGCCATCTTTTAATTTTCTACCAGTACCAATCTCAATTTCTTCAAATGGTGTTTTCCATTGGGGCATGGTTCCTTGGCCTCTTGGGTACCTAATGGTAAATCCACCTTCCCCTCCCGGTAATTGAGCAGTATACATTAAATCCCTCAATTCTTTTTCATTCATTGGGGCTGACACGATCATATTGGGAATACTTCTCATGTAAGCAATGTCATATGCACCATGGTGAGTTGGTCCATCAGCACCTGCAAAACCTGCTCTGTCCAAACAAAATACTACCCTCAAATTCTGAATACAAACATCATGGATCACTTGATCAAATGCTCTTTGCATAAATGTACTGTAGATGTTGCAATAAGGTACCATTCCCTGTGTAGCAAGCCCCGCTGAAAAAGTAACCGCATGCTGTTCTGCGATTCCTACATCAAATGCCCTATCAGGCATCGCTTTCATCATCAGGTTCATGGAAGATCCCGAAGGCATTGCAGGAGTTACCCCCATTATTTGCTTATTTGATTCAGCTAATTCTACAATTGTATTCCCAAATACTTCTTGATATTTAGGTGCCTGAGGTGCATCGAAGGTTTTTTTCTTGATTTCTCCAGTGATTTTATCAAATTTTCCTGGTGCATGCCATTTAGTCTGATCTTTTTCTGCCAATGCATAACCTTTTCCCTTCACAGTTACACAATGAAGGATTTTAGGGCCTGGTATATCTTTCAAATCTTGCATAACATTAACCAAATGATTTACGTCATGTCCATCTACAGGGCCAAAATACCTCAAATTCAAGGACTCAAATAAGTTACTCTGTTTCAAAAGAAATGATTTTACACTTCCTTCCATTTTAGCAACAATTTCTCTTGCATTAGGGCCAAATTTGCTGATCTTCCCTAACATATGCCAAACTTCATCTCTTACTTTATTGTAAGTATGTGAAGTAGTAATATCTGTTAAATAGTCTTTTAATGCCCCTACATTTGGGTCAATTGACATGCAATTATCATTCAGGACGATTAGTAAGTTAGAATTAGAAACACCCGCATGATTCATTGCTTCAAACGCCATTCCCCCAGTCATTGCCCCATCACCAATGACTGCTATATGCTGCTTGTTTTTTTCATCTTTGTGCTGGGAAGCCATTGCCATTCCAAGCGCAGCTGAAATAGAAGTACTTGAATGACCTACCCCAAATGTATCATATTCGCTTTCTTTCCTTTTAGGGAAACCTGAAAGCCCGTTATACATCCTGTTTGTAGGAAACTCATCTCTTCGCCCTGTTAAAATTTTATGACCATATGCTTGGTGTCCAACATCCCAAACCAACTGATCATTGGGCGTATCAAAAACATAATGTAGTGCCGTTGTTAATTCAACTACCCCTAGACTTGCCCCAAAATGACCTCCGTACACAGAAACAACATCTATGATGTATTGTCTTAATTCATCTGCTACTTTAACAAGGTCTTTCTCTTCAATCTTTTTTAGATCTGCTGGACTGTCGATTGAAGCAAGTAATTTTCCGGGTGTTACTAACATATAAAAAAAATATTATTAAAGAATTAGAACTTGATTTAAGAAAAAAAGTTTGGAATCTTTTCAATCAAGTTTCAAATTCATAAAAACAATTTTACAAATGTACTATTTTTCCAATCAGATGAGAAAAAAGACGATCATTAACAATATCTTTGATCGAATTCCAAGCGAGAAAGCGAATTAAAGAGTGAAGTTTGAAATAAAATTACCCCTTTTTGAAGGTCCATTTGACCTTTTACTCTTCTTCATAGAGCGAGATGAATTGGATATTTATGACATTCCAATTTCTACAATCACTAATGACTTTCTGGAATATGTCCATCAGCTGGAGAAGATGAATGTAGAAGTTGCTAGTGAGTTTATTTTAGTAGCAGCTAGCTTGATGAGAATTAAAGCAAAGATGCTCCTGCCTAGACCCGTACTGGATGAAGAGGGAAATGAAGTAGACCCCAGGGAAGAACTTGTTAAACACTTATTAGAATATAAAAAATATAAATCCGTCATTAAAGACCTGGCGGAAATGGAAAAAAACAGACTCAATAGAGAGAAAAGGGGGAACCTTGAAAAAGAAGTTAGACAACTTTCGGAAGTAGTCAATGTAGAATCTGAATTACAGGATTTAGATTTATATAAACTCATGCGGGTATTACAAAGAGTGATCAGGCGGTATGAACTAGAGCAGAATAAGCCAGTTCACCAGGTGGTCCAATATCCTTATACCATTTCCCATCAAAAATCATATGTGCTAGAAAAACTCTCTAAAGTAAATCGTTTTTCCTTTGAGGAATTAATTGAAGACAAGGCCGAAAAAATATTTATTATTTTTAACTTTTTAGCCATTTTAGAGTTGTTACAATTACAAATGATTACCCTACATTTGGGTGATGGATTCAATAATTTTTGGATTGAAAGAGTAGAAGGAGAATTGGTGAATTAATGGATAATAGATCAGAAAAGGCTCTCAAAACCTTAAACCCAAATAAAGCAATCATCCCTGTTGTCATAGGTTTGGCTATTGTATTGTACCTGTTCTTTACTGATCCAGATTTAACGGTTGATAACCTTAAATTAATTTTTAAGGCTAGTTTTCCAGTTTTGCTATTGTCTTTTTTAGTTCTGTTTGCAAGAGACTTGGGTTATATCTACCGTATTAGGACACTTACTAACAAAGATCTTACTTGGAAAAGCAGTATTTATGTCATTCTTTTATGGGAATTTGCCTCTGCAGTTACTCCATCAGTGGTAGGAGGTACGGCTGTTGCCATTTTCATCTTGATGAAAGAAAACATCAAATTTGGAAGAGCCATTGCTTATGTGATATTAACTGCCATATTGGATAACCTCTATTTTATTATTGGAGCTCCTTTAGTATTGTTTTTTACAGACGGTGAAGTCTTTCCAGGCTATTATGGTAAATGGAGTACCTTTTTTTACATCAGTTACTCATTGATAACTATTTACACCTTACTGATGTGTTTTGCTGTCTTTTTCAAACCTCGTTTTTTTAAGTGGTTATTGTATAAAATTACAAGTTTTAAGTATTTAAAGAAATGGAGAAATGAAGCAGTAGAACAAGGCGATGAGCTCATTTTGGCTTCTCAAGAGTTAAGAGGGAAGGCAGTTTCATATTGGGTGAAAATCATCACAGCAACTGCTTTTATTTGGACAGCTAGATATCTTTTGCTCAATACAATAATAGCGGCTTTCACTGGTCCGTCTATTACAGATCATATCTCCCTGTTTTCAAGGCAGATTATTATGTGGGTAGTGATGCTAATATCACCAACTCCCGGAGCAGCTGGTTTTGCTGAAGTTTCTTTTGGTGGGTTTTTTGAAGATTATCTGGGTGAATACATCTTGATTATTAACATCTGTTGGAGAATGTTGACTTTCTATTTTTACCTGATTTTGGGAATAGTTGTTCTTAGAAAATGGATTAGCAAAGTCTTTAAACAAAAAAAGCAGCCATCGGCTGCTTCTTAATGTCTCAAAAAGATTGAGGTTAAACTCTTTCTGTTTCAGAAAAATAGAAAGAACCTTCTATTGCTGCATTTTCATCAGAATCAGAACCATGCACTGCATTAGCTTCTATTGACTTAGCAAATATCTTTCTAATAGTTCCTTCTTCTGCATCTGCAGGATTAGTAGCTCCTATTAATTTTCTAAAATCAACTACTGCATTATCTTTCTCCAAGATAGCAGCGATGATTGGCCCAGAAGACATGTATTTCACTAAATCCCCATAAAATGGTCTTTCCTTATGTACTTCATAAAATTTTCCTGCTGTATCAGCTGACAACTGTGTAAGCTTCATAGCAACTAATTTAAATCCAGCTTCCTCTATCATTTTTAAGATAGCTCCTGAATTCCCAGCCGCGTAAGCGTCTGGCTTTATCATTGTGAATGTTCTGTTTCCTGACATGATAATATCCTTAACATTAATTTTTTAACGTGCGCAAAAGTAAAAGAATCTTTGGTCTAAAAAAACTATCTTAAATAGAGTTTATCACGGTAGGATGATTCTGGTTGCTTTGTCACCTTTTTGCCCAAGTTTATCAACAAGTAATTACTTTGACAGGCTCAGAAAAGTGAAATTTAGAAGGAGTTTTATCTATACAAAAACCAACCGTGATAATGCCTAATGACCTTTATTTTAATCCCTAAGGGATATTAATTCCCCGACTCTTCTGCGAGCACTATAGCTTTCTCTGTGGAGGCCTGATCGATCATTAAACCCGAATGATGCATTAGACTTTTAAGAGAAAATCATAAATAGCTGTTAGATAGCTGCTTAAATTCTGATTTGCAACGCAGACATAGTCTCCATTATGGTGAGTAGGAAAATAGGATTTAAGTGGCTAAATGACTGT
>CALGOB010000063.1 GCA_937958005.1 uncultured Cyclobacteriaceae bacterium | reverse complement strand
TCGTCCGTTTTTTCCCGCCAAGCGGCCTTGTTGATGAAAAAAGGACCGCGCGACGGCCGCCAAAAAAATCAACAGGGTCGCCTGGCGAATAATTTAAAGCTCCCACCCTAAACCCGGCAGCGGCCGACCGTCTCGCACACCCCGCTAAATGATCACCGCGACGGCGTACCGTGCCAACCCTCCAAAATGTATAAAAATGAAAACCTTTTTCTCGGATACGAGTAAATTTATATTGTTTAATTAATTTTCATCATCACATGTTTAGGACTAATAATTGAATACAATTTTACGTTAAAGACTATAATACAAATAATGCTTACTGAATAAAAATATGGAGGAACTTGTCGTAAGAAAAAACGAGAATAATTCTATAATTAATAAAGTACTTAAATATTTCCTTAGAGGGTTGGTTTTTATATCTCCAATTGTAGGAACTATTTATATCATTTTAATGGTGGTGAAATGGGTAGATGGATTAATACCAGTAGGTGTTCCGGGGCTCAGTCTAATGTTAGTGATTTTTAATATTGTATTGATAGGTTATTTAGGCGATACTTTTATCGCTAAACCTTTTTTTAAAGTCTTAGAGCGAGCTATTAGGAAAATACCTCTGATAAATTTTATCTATACTAGCATTAACGACCTGACCAATGCTTTTTTTGGAGAAAAAAAGAAATTTGATCAACCTGTAATGGTAAACCTAGACAACGATGATATTTTATTTAAACCCGGGTTTATTACATCAACAGATTTGAATGATTTAGGTATGGAAGGTAAAATAGCTGTTTACTTTCCGCATTCCTATAATTTCTCAGGAAACTTGTATATTGTGAATAGCACTAAGGTTACTAAACTTAATGGTAATACATCAGAAGTGATGAAATATATTGTCAGTGGGGGTGTAAGCGGGAGCTTAGGAGCTATTGATTAGCCCAAGAAATCTCATTATAGAGTATCTTAAGTCCCTATAAGTAAGAATTATTTGTTTTATTTGATTCAGTATTTGATATTTTATTAAAGAATGACGTTTTGGTTACGGATTTCCTTAAAATTAGATCTGTGTAATAAAAAAGTATAGGTTTAATGATGATAATTTTGTTATTTAGTTTGCATTTGACTTTCTTTGAGTCAGAGAAACAATATTAGTGTTTTCAATAGTAACTATATCGCCCGTTTTAAATATTCCTTTTAGGACAAGGGCTCCCCGTAGGCGTTAGCCTGGTATATTCTTATTGGTTACCTACGTGGTGACTACATTTTCAATAATCATTTTATTTTCATTTTTTCAAGTTATAATTCACAATGGATAAGTTTATTATATCTGTTGCTGATGATTCTCATATTAATTTAGCAGAAGGAATCTCGCAACTTATAGAAGATAGTGCAAAGAAGAGAGGAACGGGAATTGCCAAAAGAACACCTGAATATATTGTCTCTAAAATAAAAGAAGGGAAAGCAGTTATTGCTTTGTCTAAAAAAGGTGATTTGGCAGGTTTTTGTTACATAGAATCTTGGGGACATAATAAATATGTTGCTAATTCTGGACTGGTTGTTAATCCTATTTTCCGTAACCAAGGTTTAGCGAATTCGATCAAAGAAAAAGCTTTCAAATTATCAAAGAAATTGTTTCCAACAGCAAAACTATTCGGGCTTACTACCAGTTTGCCAGTAATGAAAATTAATTCAGATTTAGGGTATCGCCCAGTTACTTTTTCTGAATTAACAGATGATAATGAGTTCTGGAAAGGCTGTAATAGCTGTGTGAATTATGAAATTTTACAAAGTAAGAATAGAACCAATTGTTTGTGTACAGGTATGTTGTATGATCCTGAGCAGAAAAAACGTAAATGGGAGCAGAAAACTGCTAAAGTGAAAAATAAAATAAAAAGCTGGAAAAATTTAGTAATAGTCAAATGAAGAAGAAATTAGTATTGGCATTTAGCGGTGGGCTTGATACCACTTATTGCGCCATCTTTTTAAAACATCAAGATTATGATGTTTACACAGTTACTGTAAATACAGGAGGATTTAGTGAAATAGAGTTAGCAGAAATAACTAAAAAAGCGAAAACTTTAGGATCACTTGTTCATAGAAATATTGAAGTTACTGAGGATTTTTATAACCAATGTGTAAAGTTTTTAATAGCCGGAAACGTACTTAAAAATAATACCTATCCCTTATCAGTAAGTGCCGAAAGAGTATTTCAAGCTAAAGCAATTGCTGATTTTGCAAATGAAATGGATGCTGATGCTATCGCACATGGAAGTACTGGAGCAGGTAATGATCAAGTTAGATTTGATATGATTTTTCATACTCTTTGCCCAGATAAAGAAATTATTACCCCCATTAGGGATCAACAATTATCTAGAGAGGAAGAGATAGAATTTTTGAAAAAGAATAATGTTTCGGGTAATTGGGAAAAATCTCTGTACTCTATTAATCAAGGTTTATGGGGAACCTCAGTAGGAGGTAAAGAGACCTTGACTTCAGATCAAACATTGCCAAATGATGCCTATCCTCATCAGCTTGATAAAGAAGGGGAGAAGGAAATTACAATCACTTTTAAAAATGGAGAACCAGTAGGAATTGAAGGGAAAAATGATTCTCCTGTTAACTGTATCAATAAGCTAAATGATTTAGCTAAAAAGTACGCTATTGGTAGAAAAATACATGTTGGAGATACAATTATCGGGATCAAAGGTCGAGTAGGATTTGAAGCTGCTGCTCCTCTAATTTTGATTGAGGCTCATCACACTTTAGAAAAACATGTTCTTACCAAACACCAGTTAATGATTAAAGACCAGCTCTCATTGACATATGGGAATTTATTGCATGAGGGGCAATACTTAGAACCTGCAATGAGGGATATAGAGTCTTTATTAACTAGTTCGCAGAAATATGTCTCAGGTGATGTAAAAGTACTTTTGGCACCTTATCGTTTTGAAGTGGTTGGGATTACGTCAGAGCATGACCTCATGCAATCTGCTTTTGGTAAATATGGAGAGATGAATAGTGCATGGAGTGGTGAAGATGTAAGAGGTTTTTCAAAGATATTTGGCAATCAAAATATGATCTACCATAAAGTACACCAGTCATGAATGAAAAATGCATTAATGTAGGCATCATAGGTGCTGCAGGCTATACAGCAGGTGAGTTAATCAGAATATTGGTAAATCATCCGCATGTAAATGAGATTTATTGTCAGAGTAATAGTCAAGCAGGTGAAGCAGTCTCCTCCATTCATATGGATTTACTTGGTGAGTTTAACAGTCCTTTTTTAGACCATTTAGACTATTCACAGCTGCAAGTAGTCTTTTTATGTAAAGGACATGGGAAATCAACAGAATTAATGGAAAAAGAACATTTCCCTAAAACGTTGAAAATTATAGACCTAAGTCACGATTTTAGACTTCAAGCAAATGGAAATGAATTTGTTTATGGACTGCCTGAAATGCAGATAGATCGTATTGTTAAAGCAGACAAGATAGCCAACCCAGGGTGTTTTGCTACCTGTATTCAACTTGGACTACTTCCAGCAGCGGCTCACGATTTAATAAATAGTGATATTCATATTTCTGGTATCACAGGTTCTACTGGAGCAGGGCAATCTCTCTCTAAAACTTCGCATTTTTCATGGCGAAATAATAATATGAGCGTTTATAAAGCATTTAGACATCAACACCTTTTAGAAATAAGTGAAAGTTTAAGTATTATATCGCCTTTAAGTCAACAACATAAGATCAATTTCATCCCATACCGTGGAAATTTCACCAGAGGGATTATTACTACAAGCTATTTCAAATCTGAAATGTCAGAAAGAAAAATTGTTGAAATCTATAAAGAATTTTATAAGAATTCTGTTTTTACACATGTCACTGGTGTGAATCCGGACTTGAAACAAGTAGTGAATACGAATAAGGCGGTAGTCTATATTGAAAAGTTTGATGACCAAGTAATGATTATTTCTATGATTGATAATTTACTTAAAGGTGCATCAGGTCAAGCAGTTCAAAATATGAATTTGATGTTTGAATTTCCGGAGTCTTCGGGTTTGCATTTGAAAGCTTCTTCATTTTAATTGATTGATAAGTATGAATTTAGGAAAAAAAGTAGCCATTATTGGAGCTGGAAATTTGGGAATTGCTATAGCGAAAGGGTTAGTAAAGAAGGAACTTTATGAACCTTCTTCAATTTACTTGACCAAGAGAAGAATAGGGTTAATCAATCATATGATAGAAGAAGGATATCAAGTGACTGATGATAATAAAAAGGCTGTTAAGGAGGCAACTGTTATTTTCTTGTGTGTACAACCTAAACAATTAGAAGGGGTGCTTACTAAATTATCTGGTTTACTTACAGAGCAGCATGTATTGGTTTCAGTGATTACTGGAGTAAAGATAGCACAAATCAAATCCTATTTGTCTTTCAATTTGCCAGTAGTAAGGACTATGCCCAATACGGCTATAGCAATAGGAGAATCAATGACTTGTTTGTGTGCATGTGAACTTGGGCAGGACTATTTAAAACCTATTCAAACGCTTTTTGAAACCGTAGGTACTACCATGTTGATCAATGAACAAATGATGAAAGCAGCAACCGTATTAGGCGCTAGTGGAACTGCTTTTGTAATGAGGTACTTAAGGGCAGCTACCCAAGGAGGAATCCAAATGGGGTTTCACCCTGAAGAAGCACAACTAATTGCAGTGCAAACGGCTTTTGGTGCTGCTAAACTGATTAAAGAAAACAATAGCCATCCTGAGGCTGAGATAGATAAAGTAACCACTCCACAGGGCTGTACGATTGCTGGACTGAATCAAATGGAACATAGTGGTTTCAGTAGTGCATTGATCAAAGGTTTGATGGTGTCTTTTGATCGTATAAACGGTATCCAAGAAAAGTAAATAACTATGAATACTTTTGATGTTTATCCGCTTTTTCAAGTGGAGCCTGTTAAAGCAACTGGTTGTTGGGTTTATGATAAAACTGGCAAAGCTTATCTGGACTTTTATGGAGGACATGCAGTAATATCTGTAGGGCATTCTCATCCACATTATGTGAAGAGAATAGAAAATCAGTTGAAAGAAATTGCTTTCTATTCTAATTCTGTGCTCAATAGTTTACAGCTAGAATTAGCTGATAAATTAGGGGCAATGAGTGGTTATGATAAGTACCAGCTTTTTTTAGTGAATTCTGGTGCAGAGGCAACAGAGAATGCGATTAAACTAGCTGGTTTTCATAACCAAAGGAATAAGATCCTAGTTTTTGACAAGGGTTTTCACGGGAGGACATCTATGGCGGTTCAAGCTACAGATAACCCCAAAATTCAAACCTCTTTGGATCAAAATGACCGGGTGATAAGAATTCCTCTAAATGATATTGATTTGATGAACCAATACCTCACTGAAGATATCTCTTGTGTATTGATTGAGGGGATTCAAGGCGTTGGAGGGATTAATTTGCCTGAAAAAGAATTTTTGGAAGCATTATCAGTACGTTGTAAAAACGTAGGTGCCTTGCTAATACTAGATGAAATTCAATCTGGTTATGGTAGGACAGGTAAATTCTTTGCCCATCAATTTACCAAAGTAAGGCCAGATTTGATTACCATAGCAAAGGGTATGGGGAATGGTTTCCCTGTAGGTGGTGTACTTATTAACCCCATCATAAAACCTAGTTTTGGGATGTTGGGAACTACTTTTGGGGGGAATCATTTAGCTTGTGCAGCTTCTTTAGCGGTTTTGGAGATTATTGAACAAGAAGATTTAATGAATAATGCTTCTCAAATGGGAGAAATCCTTAAACAAGAGTTGAGCTTACTTTCATCGGTTAAAGAAGTACGTGGAAAGGGGTTAATGATTGCGGCTGACTTTGATTTCCCAATTAAAGATATTAGAAGGAGAATGGTAACCGAACATCAGCTCTTTACTGGTGCTAGTTCTAACCCACATGCACTTCGGTTATTGCCACCTTTGGGCATTGGTGAAAATGAGGTAGAACTAATGGTTGACAAACTGAAAACAGTACTTAAATAGGTAATATTATAATGAAAAATTTTACTTCTTTAGAAGATGTAAGTGACCCCTTAGGGTTAATAAAAAAAGCAGCTTCTCATAAAAGAAACCCGCTTGCTGATCTTGAATTGGGAAAAGGGAAAACATTGGGGTTAATTTTTTTTAACCCAAGCTTACGCACAAGGATGAGTACCATAAAGGCAGCACAAAACCTTGGAATGAATGTAATTACCTTGAATACAGGAAATGACTCTTGGTCATTAGAAACCGTGGAAGGAGTGGTTATGGATCAAGGGAATGCAGAGCATATTAAAGAAGCAGCAGCAGTTATGGGCAGTTACTGTGATTTTTTGGGGATTAGGTCTTTTCCTTCTTTGGAAGATCGTGATACTGATTACCAAGAGACCCTATTGAAAAGCTTTAAGAAGTATGCCAATAAGCCAGTAATCAGCTTGGAGTCTGCTACTTTACACCCTTTACAGTCACTTACAGATGTGTTAACTATTGAAGACAGAAAAAGAAAGGAGAGACCTAAAGTAGTATTAACATGGGCACCACATATAAAAGCACTTCCTCAGGCTGTTGGTAATTCTTTTGCTCAATGGATTAACGCAATGCCTTATGATTTTACCATTGCAAACCCAGAAGGGTTTGACCTATCAACTGAATATACAAAAAATGCAAAAGTGATGCATGATCAAAATGAAGCATTGAAAGGTGCAGATTTTATTTATGTAAAAAACTGGAGCAGTTATGAAAATTATGGTAAAGTCGGAAAATTCCATGATTGGATGATTGATCAAAATAAAATGAAGTTGACAAACCAAGCCTATTTAATGCATTGTTTGCCTGTAAGAAGGAATGTCGTAATTTCTGATGACACATTAGACAATGAGCAATCTTTGGTAATAGAACAAGCAGGTAATCGAGTTTATGCTGCTCAAGCTGTGTTAAGCACTTTACTGGAAAATAATTAAGAAATAGTGGAGAAACTTACGTTAGTCAAGGTTGGAGGGAAAGTACTTGAAAATGAAGCTGATCTGACTACTTTTATTCAGGAATTTTGTAAAATAGAAGGCAAGAAAGTATTAGTTCATGGTGGCGGAGTACTAGCCAATCAGTTACTGCGGAAAATAGGAATAGATCCCAAAATGATAGAGGGTAGAAGGGTTACTGATAAAGAGACCCTTGACACAGTGATCATGGTTTATGGTGGTTTAATCAATAAAAAAGTTGTTGCTAAGTTAGTAGGTGAAAACCAATTAGCAGTTGGCTTAACTGGAGCTGATGGCCTAATGGTAGAATCTGTAAAAAGACCAGCTGAACCAATTGACTATGGATATGCTGGAGATGTGATCCAAATCAACAATAAACTTTTATTAACGACCATCAAAGCCTGTTTTATTCCTGTTGTAGCCCCTTTAAGTATCAGTAAAACAGGACAAATATTAAATACCAATGCGGATACAATTGCTACCGAGCTGGCTATTAATTTGTCTGAGGAATTTGATGTGACTTTGATCTATGGTTTTGAGATGAATGGAGTGATGAAAGATGTTAATAATGCTAGGTCTTTGGTAAAGGAATTAACTTTTGAGAATTACCAAACTTTAAAGACTGATGGTAAAATACACTCTGGAATGATCCCTAAATTAGATAATGCATTTTCGTCAATCAAAAAAGCAAGTAAAACTGCTATTTCCCATTTTACTAAGATAGCTAGTGTTGCAAATGGTACTACTGACCAATATACTGAGATTAAAGAAAATTAATTAAAAATGGAATCTTCACATCAAGCAATTACTTTGCTTAAGAAATTAATAAGCACAGCTTCTTTTAGTAAGCAAGAAGAAAACACTTTCAAGATTTTAAGTGAGTTTTTGAGAGAGAACCACATTTCTTTTCAATCTTACATGAATAATATTTGGTGTCAAAATAAATACTTTGATCCTGCTTTACCTACTGTGCTACTCAACTCGCATCATGATACCGTTAAACCTAATGAAGGATATACAAATGATCCTTTTGATGCAAAAGAAGAAGACGGAAAACTGTTTGGACTAGGTAGTAATGATGCAGGTGGCCCTTTAGTTTGTTTATTGTTGACTTTCATCAAATTATATGCAACAAAGCTGCCGTTTAACCTTGTTTTTGCAGGAACTGCAGAAGAAGAAATCAGTGGTAAAAATGGTATTGCTGCTATTTTATCTAAAATGCCACCGATACATTTTGGGATAGTAGGTGAGCCTACAGAAATGAAAATGGCAATTGCTGAAAAAGGGTTAGTTGTTATAGATTGTACCGTATATGGAGAAGCAGGGCATGCCGCTAGAAAGAATGGGAAAAATGCTATTGAACTGGCTCTGCCTGACCTTGAAATTCTTAAGGATTTTCAATTTGAGAAAAAATCCAACATGCTAGGAGAGATCAATTTATCAGTGACTCAGATCAACGCAGGAAAACAGCACAATGTTATACCTGATAGATGCGATTTTGTACTGGATGTAAGGACTACAGATGCCTATACTAATGAAGAAGTTGTCGCATTAATTGATCAAGCTTTGGTAGCAGAAGTAAAGCCAAGATCTACTCGCTTACAACCTTCGGGGATTGATACTGAACACCCATTATTTATATCGGCAAAAAAGTTAGGGATCGATACTTATGGATCTCCAACCTTATCTGATCAAGCATTAATGCCATTCCCAACTATAAAAATGGGTCCAGGTAAATCGGAGAGATCACACACTGCAGATGAATATATTTATTTAGATGAGATAACTGATGGACTGATTGGTTACGAAAAAATATTGAAAAACTTAAAGGTTTAGCCCTTATCCTGATTAATTCATGAATCTTTGTGATGAGAAGCTTAAGTAGCTGTTAGTTAGTGGCTCGCACAGGATTTCGACACCTAGGAATAATAAATTATTTTGAGTATCGAAATTTGAGCAAGTCGCTAAATGATTGTTAATTAAGCTTCGTAATAAATTATTCATGAATTAATCAGGTTAGGAGAAATTAATTACAATATCCTCTGGTTGAGGTAATTAAACCATTAAAAAAACTAATGCCTCGTGGACTTGCTTCGAGGAGCATTTATTTACTTGCAAAAGACACAAATCAATGAAAAAACTTTGGGAAAAAGACTATGGTACCAATGAGTTGCTGGAACGTTACACAGTAGGAAAAGACCGCGAATTAGATCTATTTTTAGCACCCCATGATATAATTGGCTCAAAAGCTCATGCAAAAATGCTAGCTAAAATTGGCTTATTGACATCAGAAGAATGTGAACAATTATTAGAAGGGCTGACTGAAATAGCTGAACAGATTGAAACAGGAACTTTTCGAATAGAAGAGGACGTAGAGGATGTTCATTCTCAGATAGAAGTATTGTTGATCAGGAAACTGGGAGATGTTGGGAAGAAGATTCATAGTGGAAGATCACGAAACGATCAAGTTTTAACAGCAATTAAGCTATTCACAAAAGCAGAATTGAAAGAGATTGCTTCACTGACTAAAGACTTGTTTGATTTGCTGATCAATCTAAGTGAGCAATATAAGGAAGTGTTGATGCCAGGCTATACGCACATGCAAGTAGCTATGCCTTCTTCCTTTGGCCTATGGTTTAGTGCTTATGCGGAGAGTTTGGTAGATGATTTAATTATGCTAAAGGCGGCCTCTCAAATTGCTGATAAAAACCCACTAGGTTCAGCTGCTGGTTATGGGTCATCTTTCCCGTTGGACAGAGAGTTCACTACAGAAGAAATTGGCTTTAGCACCCTTAATTACAATGTAGTCTATGCGCAAATGACGAGAGGGAAAACTGAAAAAACTGCAGCTATAGGATTAGCAGCGATTGCTGCTACTTTAGCAAAGTTATCTATGGATGTATGTCAATATAATGGACAAAACTTTGGTTTCCTTACTTTGCCAGATGAATTTACAACCGGGTCTAGTATCATGCCACATAAGAAAAACCCAGATGGCTTTGAATTGGTAAGGGCTAATTGTAATCAACTTCAAGCATTACCTGTAGAATTGTCATTTGTTTTAAACAATTTGCCTTCTGGTTACCATAGGGATCTACAAATTACCAAAGAACATTTTATTCCAGCTTTCACTAAGTTGAAAGATAGTATTAAAATGACTTATCTGATGCTGGAAAACATAGCTGTTTCACCTGATATTATGAACCACGAGAAATACAGGCTTGTTTTTAGCGTTGAGCTTGTGAATCAATTGGTATTAGAAGGAGTTCCATTTAGAGATGCTTATAAAGAAGTAGGAAAACGGATAGCAGAAGGAACCTATAAACCAAATACAAAAGTTGAACATAGTCATTTAGGCTCTATTGGCAATATTGGAAATGAACAAATCAAAAAACTTTTTAATGATGCGTTTGAATACTTTGAAGTTTAAGAAAATAATCAAGAACAATTTACTGATAGGCTACTTCTTCTTATTTATGGCGATGTTGAGCGCATGCCATACACCGAGAGTTAGCCAAAGTAAGCCCTATCAAGGAACCAGACAAAAGACTAATTCAGGAACCATAAATAAAAAAGCAATAGAATCAGGTACTGCCAGTTGGTATGGCCCTGGTTTCCAAGGAAAGAAAACAGCAAGTGGAGAAAGGTTTAATACCAATGATTTAACTGCTGCTCATAGAACTTTGCCTTTTGGAACAGTTTTAATTGTTGAAAATCAGTTGAATGGAAAAAGAGTAAAGGTTAGGATAAATGATAGAGGACCCTACGCGAAAAATAGAATTATAGATCTGTCTAAAGCCGCTGCAAGGAAAATAGATATGTTGAGTGCTGGTATAGCTAAGGTTAAACTATATTTAGTGAGTAGTACAGAAAAAGAACTGTCTATTGAAAATATTAAAAAATCTAGTTACACAGTTCAGTTAGCGGCATATAAAGATAGGGGTTTAGCAACCAAAAAAGCGGGAAAAATAAGAGACGCTTGGGTGAAAAATGTTGTGGTAAAAGGTGAAACAGTGTTTCGTGTCTACTATGGAAAGTTTGAGAATTCAGAGCAAGCTAAAATTGCTAAAAATAAAATAGAGAGACAAGGCTTAAAAGGTTTTGTGAAGCAAATAGAAAACTGAAATTGTACTATAATCGTGCCTCCACCATTTAATCCCTCAGGGATATTAATTCCCCTGGCCGGGCGCCCCGACTCTTGAGTCGATCATTAAATTATTGCCCATAGATACCCCGTACCCTTGGGTCGGGGTTGGTTCATTATTGAAACTTATTTAACCCGAATGATGCATTAGACTTTTAAGAGAAAATCATAAATGACTGTTAGATAGCTGCTTAAATTCTGATTTGCAACGCAGACATAGTCTCCATTATGGTAGGTAGGAAATTAGGATTTAAGTGGCTAGATGACTGACTAGTTATGGTTTGCATCAAATTTCTATTGCATCATTCGGGTTTAACCTGAGCTCGATTTTAAAAAGTACGCATAGAAGGTTGGCTCTATATTGCCCGAAGTGAAATAAACCAGAAAGTTAAATAACTAATAATCAGAATAATAAATGATCTTTAATTTGTATTACAACATAGAAGGTTATTAATTCACCTGAAGATTTTGAAAGCAAGAAAATATCTTCTTGCTTTCTATTCAATAACCTTTTTCCAATACCCGTTTTTGACCCCACTTATTTCAGAAAGTAAAAATTGAATCAGAAGTATTTTTTGTTGTAAAATAAAGTCATTTTTGATTTGTTTCTTCATTTTTTTTAGTTCTTCATCACCCATGATTAAAGCCACTAGTTCAGCTCGATCTTCTTCTTGGGCAGTAGTACTATAAAGGTTTATAAAACCGTTTAGCGGATGAGATAATTGGTACCAATCTATCGTTAAATTTTGATAGGCAGTAGCCCCATTACCTTTATAATGAAAAGAAGTGTCATTTGTAGCTTTCCAATCCGCCCAAAAATGTGACATAGATCTCCAATAACTGAATTCTGCATAATGGTGAAGTTCATGATGCATCACATGCGTCTGATAATTATTGTATCTTAGAAGATCGCTTGGCTTTTCTATAGCTAAAAAAAGAGAACCTGTATAGGGATCTGGAACTGCCGCCCTAAATTGCTCATTTAAAGTTAGGTTTTCAACTAAAACGATCCTTTTGAGCTTAATTTTATTAAAATATCCAATTGGGTACTTTAGGTATTCCTTCTCTAAAAGCCTTAAATAATCTAATAATGAAACCGTATCAGTAGAATAGGTATAACTAAGCTGTTTCCAACTATTGATAGCTTCTTCTTTGATAATTACAGACACTTTTAGTTTAGCTTGTAATTTGTTCAGTTTCTCTTCTAAACCTTCCCCTTTTGCTGGTAAAATCAATAATTGAATAAAGATCAATATAACCCATTTCTTCATTGAGTGACAAGATAAATGATTGGAATCATTATGAACGACTCAAAAGATATTTTCTGTCCAATAACCCAGTCTTTTTATCAATAGATTCTTCTATTAGTCTAAAATTATTTTGTTCCAGTAATTTGATAGAGGCAATATTCTCAACAAAGCAATAGGCTAGAATTTCGTTCAACTTAAATTCGTTAAAACAGAATGGTAAAATCTCTTTTAAGATCTCTTTTGCATAGCCTTTTCCCCAATGCTTCGCCAGGAACCTATAACCGATTTCACCTTGAGAACTACGGTCTTTATTGAAGACAATGGCAAAAGTGCCAATGAATAGCTGCTGCTCATTTATGATGGCGTAAATCAGCAATGAAGGTGAATCTTTCTGATATTGACCAATTAGATTAGTTAAATCATCTAAGCTTTCTTTCTCATTTTGAACACTTCCATCTGCAAATTTCATTACTTCAGGGTTACTTTGCATTTGATGGAATTCATCAAAATCATCCAAATTTAATTTTCTGACCTTGCAGCGCTTAGAACTAAATAGAGTATCATTCATTTTTTCTAAAAATGTCTAAATTATATCCAATATGTGGTATTGCACCTGAAGCATATGGGCCAAATTGATCTACTTCACCTACTACCTGAAGTCCAATATCAAAAGTATGGAAATTTCTTTTGAGCCTAACTGCTGTTAATACACTAAACACACCAAGATCTCCCAATACACCATTTAGACCTACAATTTGTGAATCTAATACGAGAGAAGTTCTTTCGGTAAGATAAGTAAGTCCAGAAAGTTGAAACTGAGGGGAATTTAATGCCTCTCCTTCCGCTATTCCATATCCTATACCGAAAGTAAGGTTTTTTCTTTCAGTTCCTAGAGTTCCATATACAGAAAGAATAGTGATGGAAAATCCATCTTCAAATATGGAGGGTAACAACGTGGAAAAACTTAAAGAGCTACCTAAACTAAAATTTCTTCTTTCTAACAACTTTACTTTTGGAGTCACCAAAAAATTAACAGAACCTCCCAATAAAAAAGGTATACTAGAACCTAATTCAATAGAAAAATTATCTGTCACACCATAAGTTAGACTGGAATAGAAAAAGCTTTGTTGAGAATAGATTAGTTCATCAGCCTTTACATTATAGGCAGGTGAATTAATAATATATCGGGCATAGTCACTACTATGGTTGATCAAGTGAGTACCTCTGGATAATTTGAAACTTTTGATATTGTTTTTGAAAATGTAAATAGTATCACCAGAAGGTTGCTCCACTATAAGTAATTTGTTATTGGTCGTATTGACCCACTCACCAAAGTATTTTTGTTTGTCTTTAGTGATAATTTGGTAAAAGTCATTTTTAGTTTGTAGAGAATCAGTTTTTTGTTGTTGGGCTAAACAAAAGTTAAAATAGCAGGTGATTAAATAGATGGTTGTCAGTGTGCATGCGGTTTTGATCATAGTTATTGTAGTGAAATAGTTATGCTACGAAACGTGGTAACTTTTTAGTTATTATGCCAAAAATACAAAAAGAGATAATTATAAAGTAAGACTCTTTTTTGTGGCAATTAGTTGGTAGCGTAAACTAAATATTCATTTTTTACGAGTCTTAACTTTGTTCTTTTGTGGATCGCGCGATAAATCAGAATAACTGAGTTCTCTCACTCCCTTAGAATCTCCTTTATGGACTCTGAGGTTTTTTGTCTGTGTTTAATAGGAATTTGCAATACTTGGAATTATTCCCTCCCTACTCAAACACAAACTGGAACTCAAACCTAACTTTGTCTTTAATCTTTAGTCTTTAATATCCCTCCCTTAGAGTCTCCTTTATGGACTCTGAGGTTTTTGTCTGTGTTTGATAGGAATTTGCAATACTTGGAATTATTTCCCTCCCTACTCAAACACAAACTGGAACTCAAACCTAACTTTGTCTTTAATCTTTAGTCTTTAATATCCCTCCCTCAGAGTCTCCTTTATGACTCCGAGCTTTTTTGTCTGTGTTTAATAGGAATTTGCAATACTTGGAATTATTTCCCTCCCTACTCAAACACAAACTGGAACTCAAACCTAACTTTGTCTTTAATCTTTAGTCTTTAATATCCCTCCCTTAGAGTCTCCTTTATGGACTCTGAGGTTTTTTGTCTGTGTTTAATAGGAATTTGCAATACTTGGAATTATTCCCTCCCTACTCAAACACAAACTGGAACTCAAACCTAATTTTGTCTTTAATCTTTAGTCTTTAATATCCCTCCCTCAGAGTCTCCTTTATGACTCCGAGCTTTTTTGTCTGTGTTTAATAGGAATTTGCAATACTTGGAACTATTTCCCTCCCTACTCAAACACAAACTGGAACTCAAACCTAACTTTGTCTTTAATCTTTAGTCTTTAATCTCCCTCCCTCAGAGTCTCCTTTATGACTCCGAGCTTTTTTGTCGTTGACGGTAATTTTTTTAATAGTTTTCAACTTCTTGCAAAGAGATTGGGTTTTCATTTGATTGTCTCTCATATTTGTTAATAGATCTTTTATTATGCCAAATAATCATCCCTTTCTTGTTTACAAATCCTCCGCAGGATCAGGTAAAACCTACACCATTGCCAAAGAATATTTAAAATTGGCCTTAAGTGATGCATTTTATTTTAGATACATTTTAGCAGTGACCTTTACTAATAAGGCAGCGGATGAAATGAAAGATAGGGTATTGACCTTCTTGACAGATTTTGCAAATGGAAAAAGCTCTCCATTAATGATTGAATTAACTGAGCACCTTCATTGTGACCAGAAGGCAATACAGCGTAAAGCTGAAGAAGTTTTGAGAAACATATTGCATGACTATTCAAACTTCTCTATAACTACCATTGATACTTTTTTTAATCAAGTTATTAGAACCTTTACTAGGGAAATAGGCCTGCAAGGTGGTTTTGAAATTGAAATGGATTTAGATGATGTCTTAGTCGAAATTATAGATAAGATGCTGGCTAGTCTTCATGAAGATGAAGAATTAAAAAAATGGTTAGTTGATTTTGCGATGGAAAGGCTTAAGGAAGGTAAATCCTATGAATTTAGAGAAGAAATTAAAGGGTTGGCAAAGCAACTTTTTCAAGAGCAATACAAAGCACTTGAATCTAAATTGACTGGAACAGAAGTAGATAGGTCTTCACTTAAAAAATTAGCTGACCTACTCAATCAAAAAATTAAAGAATTTGAGAATTCTTTAACAGAAATAGGTGAAAAAGGATTATCAATTATAGAAGCCAATGGACTCACCATCCATGATTTTGCAAATGGAAAATCTGGTGTTGCCAACCAGTTTAATAAATGGAAAATAGGGGACTTTAGTGAACCAGGTAAAAGAGTTTTGGATGCCATGGAAGATGTAGGAAAATGGTTTTCTAAAAAATCCCCATTAAAAGATCAGATAGAAGCTTTGGCTGATCAGCAGTTATTGCCATTATTACAAAAAGGATATGCTTATTTTCAAGCAGAGAGAAAGTCATTCCAAACTGCCAGCGAAGTAAATAAATACCTATATACATTTGGTTTGTTAAATGACCTGACCACTAAAATCAGGGAATATAGAGAGGAACATGAAGTCATATTGATCTCCGATTTACCTCAATTTTTAAGAAAGATTATCGACGATAGTGATACGCCATATATTTACGAAAAGATGGGGAATAGGTATCATCATATCTTAATAGATGAATTTCAAGATACTTCTACCTTTCAATGGGATAATTTTAAACCCTTGGTCAATAATAGTTTGGCCTCTGGAAATTTTAACATGATTGTGGGAGATGTTAAACAATCCATTTATAGATGGCGGGGGGGTAATTCAGACCTTTTGCTCAATCAGGTTTCACAAGACGTGGGAGAGGGGCAAATACAAGAAAAGTTTTTATCTACTAATTACAGGAGTCATGAACAGGTAATAAATTTCAATAATGGTTTATTTCAAGTAACACCATTATTGCTTCGGGATTTTTTAGCTGCAGAGATTGGGGAGACCGCAGATAAGTCATTAGAATCAGCCATGCAAAGAAGATTGGAGTTTGTGGCACAATCCTATGAAGGGGTAGCCCAGGATGAACCTGAGCATATTAAAAAAGAAGGGTTTGTTCAGCTGAGTTTTACAGACAAACCTAAACGTGGAGCAGACCATAGTTGGGATGACCTAGCCGTGCAGTGGGCAATTAAGCAGGTAGAAATATTACAACAAAATGGGAACCAATTAAAAGACATTGCCATTCTCGTTAGGGACAGTGGGCAAGAAAATAAGCTGGTACAAGCTTTTGGTCAGTACAAACACGCTGAAGAGGCCTTGCCAAATTGCCTGTATGAAGTAATTTCTGCTCAAGCCATGTACTTGACTAATGCCTCAGTTGTTAATTTTATGATTGCTGTTTTTAAGTACTTAAATAACCAAAAAGAACAAATAGCCCTTGCAGAAGTGGTTCATGAGTATCAGAGGAATATCTTACAAAACAAGGTGGATTTAAATGAATTGTTCACCAAAAACCTCAACGAATACCTACCAGATGGCTTTGTGAAATATGTACATGTACTGGGAAGGTTTCCAATTTACGAGTTGACAGAAATTTTGATAAGACTTTTTGAACTACATCAGAAAGAAGGAGAATTAGCTTACCTGCAGGCTTTTCAAGATGCTATACTAGAGTATTCAAAAAATGAAAAAGGAGACCTCGGATCTTTTCTAAAGTGGTGGGACCAGAAAGGGAAAAGGAGGACAGTTCAGTTTTCGGAAAATCTCGATGCTATTAAAATCCTTACAATCCATAAATCCAAAGGACTTCAGTACAAGCATGTATTAGTTCCTTTTTGTAACTGGAATATGGATCATAATGCAATATTCAGTAATATTCTATGGACAAAAAGTTTGTCCCAGAAACCATATGATTTACTAGAGGCAGTCCCTTTGCGCTACTCTTCTGCGCTGGGTATTTCTTTGTTTTCAGAGCAATTTTTTGATGAAAAAATCAAAGCACATAGTGATAACCTCAATTTACTATATGTAGCATTTACCAGGGCAGAACAAAACTTGTTGATCCATGCTCAGGCACCCAGCAAGAGTAGAAAAGCTGGAAAAATAGGACTGATATCTGACCTGATCTGGGATTATTCTCATACACTGCCTGATTTTGATGAAGAAACTAAGGTTTATGAACAAGGGAAATTAGTAGAGAACCATCAAGGGACTGAAGATGACAAGGGTTTAGATGAAGTCTATTTACAAACCTATCAGTCAAGCAAATGGCGAAATAAGCTCATGGTTAAAAAGCAAGCAGGTGACTATTTCGATTTTGGTGAAACCACTAAGGAATTAAAAGTGAATTTGGGAACCTTAGCCCACCAGATTTTATCTGAAATAAAACATAAAGACGAACTGAAAGCTTGTATAGACGCAACCTACATGCGAATGCAAATTACCAGTAGCGATGCAGATAAACTAATGAGTAAAATACAGCAACTATTTGAAAACGAGGTAATTGAATCATGGTATTCGGGTAAATATGAAGTGAGGAATGAAGTAGTTGTATTGCCTAAAGATGGCCAAATCAAGCGATTGGATAGAGTGCTTTTAGAGGGAGAGAAAGCCATTATCATAGATTTTAAAACAGGAAAACCTAAAAACATGGATAAGAATCAAGTAATTGGTTATGCTCATTTATTGGAAGAAATGGATTACAAAGAAGTTTCTGGATACCTAGTTTATTTAGAAGGGCCACAGATCCTACAAGTGAAATAAATAGATAGATGATTTTTAGAAAAATATTAGAAGCAAAATGGCTTGGAAGATATAGGAAGCCCACCTCGCGCCATCCGTTATATCTCCTACTAAAAAGTAGGAGGATGCCACTGCTGTCACGGCTATCTAGTAATACCATCTCTTACCAATAATCAAATGAAAGACACTTTTTTATCTGAAGTAGCACGTTCTGTTTATGATACTCACCAGCCAGACTTAAACCATGTAACAGTTGTTTTCCCAAACAGGCGAGCAGGTCTCTTTTTTCAGATGTATCTATCAAAAATGATTGATAAACCTGTCTGGGCACCTACTATTTTGACTTTGGAAGAATTTGTCCTAGAAAAGTCTGATTTACAAGTGGCAGATCCGCTCACGTTAATATTTGAGCTTTTTAAAGCCTTCAATACCCATCAAACAGTACCTGAAACCTTTGAGCGTTTTTATTTCTGGGGAGAGATGCTTATGAAGGATTTTGAAGAATTGGATAAGTATCTGGTGGGGCCAGATCAATTATTTATTGGTATTAGAAACCAAAAAGAACTGGATGAAGCATTCTATTTTTTAGATGAGAAAGATAAAAAAACTATTCAATCATTCTGGGCAAGTTTTCTGCCTGATGCTTCTCCGTCGCAGTCTGCTTTTTTAAAGACTTGGGAAATTTTATCCCCTGTATACCATACATTGACTAAAAGTTTAAAGGAAAAAGGAATTGCCTATACAGGGTTAATCTATAGGGAAGTAGCAACACAAATTAAAGAGCTTGCGAAAGGAGAAACAGTTGTTTTTGCAGGTTTTAATGCTTTGACTAAAGCAGAAGAACTTATTATTAAGCATTATGTGAAAGCACACAAAGCAACTGTCCATTGGGACATGGATGCCTATTACTTCCAAGATGAAAAACAAGAAGCAGGTTCATTTTTAAGGGATTATGCAAAAGACCCAATACTTAAAAAGACCTTTCCTGATAAAACGCCTTCTTATTTTAAACAAAACCTGAAAAAGATTAATGTTACCGGAGTAAGTTTAGAAGTAGGGCAAGCAAAAGCAATTGGTGAGTTAATTAAGAATAAGATCGTAGAGAAACAGTTTAACCCGGAGCAGACAATTGTGGTATTGCCTCAGGAACACTTATTATTTCCTCTATTAAATTCACTGCCGGAAGAAGTAACGAAACTAAATGTGACAATGGGGTATCCATTAAAAGAAACCCCTTTATACAGTTTAGTGGAAAGTATTTTGCACTTACAGTCCACCATGCGTTATGAGCAAAACATTTTTCAGAATTTCTATTATCAACCAGTAATAGAAATACTATCACACCCCTATATAGGTCAGTCTTTTCCAGAAGAAACAGGTAAACTCTTAGAAACAATCAGGAAATCCAATAAAATCATGATTGCCAAAGAAGAACTTGAGGAAGAGAATGAATTGTTTCAAATGATTTTTCAAGGCATAAAAGGAGGAACGGCATGGTGTGATTACCTAGTGGAAATCTTAAAACAGTTGTATCAAAATATGGATGAAGTATTGGGACTGGAGAGAGAATATCTTTATCAGTTCTATCAAATATTTCATAGACTGAAGGAAATCTTAGCTTTACATGAAGTAGAAACTGGGATAGAAGTAGATACTTTTATTAAATTATTTAGACAGGTTACTAGATCCATAAAAATTCCATTTGAAGGGGAACCTTTGGAAGGGCTGCAAATAATGGGAGTTTTAGAAACCCGTAACCTGGATTTTGAACATGTCATCATGCTCTCCATGAATGAAGGGAGCTTACCTGCTGATGCCAAGTCAGGATCATTTATTCCCTATAATATCAGAAAAGCATTTGCTATCCCGACCTTTGAGCAGCAAGATGCCATTTATTCCTACCTTTTTTACAGGTTAATCCAACGCGCCGACCAGCTCGATTTCTATCACAACACTACTTCAGAATTTGGATTGAACGGAGAGATTAGTAGGTATATTAGACAGCTTGACCATGAGTCTGGATTTGATATTACTGAAAAATTATTGGCCAATAATGCTTCTATTGCAGATCCAGTGCCTATTACCATTGTAAAAGATAACAAAGTACTCCGTACCTTATCAGGCTACCTATCAGATGGGAGGGGAAGGTTTTCCCCTTCAGCACTCAATACTTACTTGGATTGTAAACTTAAGTTTTATTATAGATACATTGCTAAACTTTATGCGCCAGATGATGTGCAAGAAGAGATGGACGCAGCCATGTTTGGAAACATTCTGCACCGCGCCATGGAATTCATTTATGATAACCTTACCAAGAAACGAAAACCAAGAAAGATAGTGGAACCCACGGATTTTTTTATGCTCTATAGTAGCATAGATGATGCCATCAAGGTTGCTTTTCAGGACTATTACCATTTACCTTCCAACCGAAAATTAGTATTGGAAGGAAGAAACTTGGTGATGTTTGAAGTCATGCAAGGTTTTATGAAAAAGGTCTTGGAGCAAGACGAGAAATATGCGCCATTTGAAATCATTAGCCTTGAAGGAGGTAGCAGACAAGGATACAAAATTGATTTTCCATTAGCAGATGGCCGTAAAGTTGGTTTAAAAGGAATTATCGATAGGATAGACCGCAAAGAAGGCATAGTGAGGGTGCTAGATTATAAGTCTGGTAAAGATGATAGGAATATCGGTTCTAAGGAGGCTTTTTTTGATAGGGAAAGTAAGAAAAGAAACAAAGCAGCCATGCAGACTTTTTATTACGCCATGCTATACATCAATAAGCATGGAGATGATGAAACGATCAAGCCCGGGATTTTTAACATGAGGGAGTTATTCCAAAAGGATTTTAATGAAAGCTTAATGGATGATGAGTTACCATTAAATGATATCAGGCCCTATATGGAGGATTTTAGAAAGAATTTAGGAGTGCTACTGGAAGAAATTTATGATCAAAATGATTCATTTACCCAAACAGAAGATACTGATAAATGTAAATACTGTGATTATAATGGGATCTGTAGGAGAGGATGATGAGTTAAATAGTAGTTAACTTACTATCAATGTTTCAGTTGAATCCCTAAGGGATATTAATTCCCCTGGCCGGGCACACCGACTCTTGAGTCGATCATTAAATTATTGCCCATAGATACCCCGTACCCTTGGGTCGGGGTTGGTTCATTTCGAACTTTCCAATAGATCAAAGCAGGGTTTTCCGCAAGAGATCCTGTGTATCGAAAGAACTTATTGCAACGGAAAGGTTTAGAGTCCATTTTCTAAATTTTAGGGCATTACTCTCATCCCCTTTCCCAAACTCAAACTTTAACTATCCTTCTATCAAAACAAAAGCACCCCAATAGTAGGCTTCTTTATACTTCCTTTTGAGTTGTCTTTTTGCTTGGTTAAAAGACTCATGTTTTTTTCCAGAAGTCAACCAATTCTGATAAAAAGTAATCATAAACTCTTTAGTCGCATTATCATCTACTTTCCAAAGGGACATTACTACTGATTTGGCCCCTGCAACTAAGAATGACCTTTGTAAGCCATATACCCCTTCCCCAGTTTTGATTTCGCCCAGCCCTGTTTCACAGGCACTGAGTACCACCAGTTCTGTAGAAGGGAAGTCTAAAGTAGAAATCTCATAAGCAGTTACTATTCCATCATTGTTTTGAGTGAGTTCGTTTTGATTTTGTTCACCTTGTTCAGCTAAGACAATTCCAGACCTCATTAAGGCGTCTAAAGCATTGTTATTGACAATAGTTTCTCCAGATGATACTCCTTGGTCAGGTTTTCTGTCAATAAAAAAACCGTGTGTGGCCACATGAAGGACATCAGCATTTGTCGATTTTGAGAAATTAGCTTCAGTAGCTTCTTTTTCTATGAATTTTGTAGTTTTTAATTGGTTTTTACTAGCAATACCAGCAATGCTATTTACTTCTATCAATGTACCTGGTAAAGGACTATATTTGTCGGTATTAAAAGCAGGGGAACCCATTAAAAACATGCTTTTTGCAAGTCCTTTGTTGCTTTTGACCTTGTCTAGATCTTGTGGGTTTGTCAAAACAGTGATATCAAAATGATCGGCCATGTATTTTTGTCCATCATAAAGAGAACCAGTACTCAACTGATTAAAAACACCATCTTTTACTAGGTAAATTTTATCGATACCAGCCAATTGACTTTGAATTTGAGACCAAAAAGCATCATAGGACTTACTTTCAACCTTTTTATACTTGATTGCATTCTTATAAAGTTTAATAGACTTTGTCTCCAACTGCTTTGCTTCATTGATGAGTTGAGCCTGTAGACTTTGTTGGGTTACAATGAGTGCCCCATATTGATAAGTTTGGCTTTCAATATTATAGTATTTAATAATGTCCACAAGTGCTTCATTGTTTGTTAAATTGCTTTGAATGTCCAACTGAGGCTTAGATTCTTTTTGATTAAATAAATTAGTGTTGGCACTCAACCATCGTTCTTTTTCATTGGCTGCTTTGGCAATTGAATCTAAGTTTACATTTTGTTTACTGAGTTCTTCTTTAGGAATTCCATAATAGTAAGCCAATTGATTTTTTGCCGATTTCCAATCATTGTAATTACTGACCAAAGTACTGTTGCCACTTTCTAAAATTTGTTTCCTAATCTTACCACTGGTTGATAGCAATAAACCTTTGGTAACCGTTTCATATTCTAATACTTTCTGAAGAACCTTTTGAGAACCATCAGCAAATGCAAATGAATAAAATGAATGAAAATCGGATTGTAAAGTTTGCCAAAACTTACCCTTTTCAACTTCGCTCATAGCAGGGAAATAATCCTTGATATAGATAATATTTTGATCTAAAGCTTGAAAGAAATGAGATTGCGCATTTTTAGGATCATTATTTTTCCACTCGGCATAAGCTAATTGGATAGCAGCTTTATTTTGTTTTGGGTGATTTTCACCATATAATTTTTCACTTAGCTGATAGTTCTTTCTAGCCATATTAACCGCTTCTGAGTATTTTGAAGTAGAGATTAAGTAAGAGACTTTGATCCGGTTTACTGTAACTAAAGTAGGGTGCTCTTCGCCATATTGTTTTTGGTATATAGCAGTAGCCTCTGATAGCATCCCGTTAATGTCTTTATCAGTTTGACCATTGTTTAGATACAAAGAAGAGAGATTAGTTAAGATAGATGCATAATCAGGCTGCTTTGTCCTACGTTGCTTTTTCTTAAGGGCAAGTGCTTTTAAGTAAATTTCTTCAGCACCTTTTATATTACCTACATTTTCATAAATCAAAGCTAAATTGATGTTGACACGTTGATAGGTATTTGATTTTTCTCCCCAGTCCGTTGTGTTTTCAATGATTTTTTCAAGCAAAGCAATTGCCTCTTCCGTGCGTCCTAAGTACTGATAGAGAATGGCCAAGTTGTTTTTTGCAATTAGAGATGCTTTGATACCTTTGTCACCTAAACCTTCAAAAACACTGATTACTCCATTTAATTGTGTCTCTGAACTATTAAATTTTCCTTGATCCTTTAATAAAATTGCTTGGTTATTAGCGATCACTGCATATAGGTAATCGTTCTGCAGTCCAGCTCTTCCTATAATATCTAAAGCTTCTAAAAAGTAGCTTTCGGAAGAAGAAAAGTCACCGATAGAATGGGCAAGCATTCCTAAATTTGATTTTACTTTAGCATGTAGCAATGATTTTTCTAATAGTTCATCTGAACTCAGTATAACTGTAGCGCCTAAAAATGAAGTGTTGGCATAGTCAAAAAATCTAGAACTATAAGACAGTTCGCCTGTTTGGTTTAGTGTTTCTGCTTGTTTGAGCAATTGATACTGCTCGTCATTTAAACTCTTATAACTATTGGTGATAGACTTGGTTTCATTTTTGTTTTTTTTGCTGAACGGATTTGATAAACCAGCTAATTCAGCAGTGCTCTTACCCTCATCTTCTCTGTTGAATTCATAATCACCCATTTGGCTAATTAAAGTACTGCCATATCTTAATGCATTATCAGCTCCTTTTCTATCAGAATAGAAAGAAACATTGTCATAACTTGACAAAGCTAAATTCATAGAGGTTGAATCCTTTTTTGCATAGGACTTTTTCAATGCGGTAACAGCTGCTTTAATTAAAACATCATTGTTATCTGATTTTGATAAGGTACTATTAGCTTTATCTTTTAACTTATTCCCAAGATTTTTTAATATTTGCGCTTGTGATAATTGACAGCAAAAAAGCAGCAATAAGAAAAATATTGTTGTATTTTTCAGCATGATAGAATTTGATATTTGAATTAATTAAAATTAGATAATTTCGAACCCAAATTCAAAGTAATCTATTATTGGCACAATAATGGCAATGTAATCTGGAATTATTTATATCTAATATAAAATAAATGCTACTTATGAAAGGAATTTTAAAAATGTCGGTCTTAATGATCCTTTTGGGGACTTTAGGAGCTTGTACTTCAGGTAAAAAATCTTTTGAGAAGGGAGATTATTATTCCTCAGTACTAAAAGCGGTAGAAAGATTAAGGAAGAATCCAGATCATAAAAAATCTAAAGAAACACTTCGGATAGCATACCCAGCAGCAGTTGAATACCTAAATTCTGAAGTAAATAATTTACAAGCCAGTGGACAACGGTTCAAGTGGGGCAAAATAGTAAATGCCTATGAGCAAGTTAATAGAATGTCAGATGAAATAAGAAGATCTCCTGGAGCTCTAAAAGTAATCCCTAACCCAAGCCGGTTCTATTCAAGGTTAGAGAATGCAAGGTCTAGTGCTGCAGAAGAACATTACGCAACTGGTTTGCGCTTATTAAACCCAAACAATAGAGAATCATCTAAGAATGCACATGAACAGTTTCAGAGAGCAATTGGGTTTAAACCTGGTTATAAAGATAGTCAGCAAAAATTGGCTGAGGCTAGAGAATATGCTACATTAAAAGTTGTTTTAGATCAAATACCAGTTCCTGGAAGATATTCTTTGAGTGCTAATTTTTTTCAAGATAAAGTAGAAGAATTTTTGAGAGGTGGTGGTATTTATCAAAATGAATTTTTGAGATTCTATACGCCGCAGCAAGCAGATAGAGCAAATTTGAATGATGCTGATCATATATTAAGTATGTATTTTGATGATTTTACAGTTGGGAATGTTTTTAGAAAGGAAACCATTCGTGAGGTGTCTAGAGATAGTGTAGAAGTAGGAGATGTTATAGTTGAAGGCGAAAATAGACCTGTTTTTGGAACCGTAAGAGCAGAATTAAAAACAAATAGAGTTGAAATAGTTTCTGAAGGGCAGTTAAATGTCCGTATTACAGATGCTAATACAAACAGTGTATTATTAAGGGATAATATACCGGGTACTTATGTATGGTTTGCCGAATGGGCTACTTTTAGTGGAGATGATAGGGCATTAACTGATCAAGAGTTTCGTTTAACCAAATTAAGGATAGTGCCACCCCCACCCAAACAAGAACTATTTATAGAATTTACCAGACCTATTTATGGTCAATTAACCCAGAAATTAAATAATTTCTATAGGAGATTCTAGACGGTAGATATTATAACAGTTGGTTTTGTGTAGATAAAATCCCTTCTAAATTTTACTTTTCTGAGCCTGTCAAAGTAATCATGAATTCATAATTACTATTTATTTGGGGTTTGATAAACTTGAGCAAAAAGGTGACAGAGTAACCATAATCATTCTACCATGATAAATTCTAGTAGTTAATTTATTAATTCCTGTTGCAAGAATTTAAATGCCACAGACAATGTGGCATTTTTAATCCCTAAGGGATATTAATTCCCCGACTCTCATATGTTTGTGCTAGAAAAAAAAGTGCAATTTTGAACAGTGGCTTAATCAGGTAGAAGAGAGACCCGACTCTAAGGACGATTTAAAAATTGATCCAGTACTCAAGG
>CALGOB010000062.1 GCA_937958005.1 uncultured Cyclobacteriaceae bacterium | reverse complement strand
CCGATCCTATCTGTTGCTCATCTAAATAGCAACAAGGTCTCTTGCAGAAGATCTTATTGCGAATCCGAATAGTTTAGAAGGAATTTGATCTATTGATTTAGGTGCTTAATAAATATGATGGATTTTTTATTTAAATGCCTTTCGTCTAAGCAAGGTCTTCTGCAAGAGACCTTGCTTTTTTAGCCTCACCAATCCTTTTTGAATAAAGCTCGCCAACCTTTATTTTTAATGATCCCATCCTATCTGTTGCTCATCTAAATGGCAACAAGGTCTCTTGTAGAAGACCTTATTGCAAATCCGAATAGTTTAGAAGGAATTTGATCTATTGATTTAGGTGCTTAATAAATATGATGGTTTTTTTATTTAAAAGCTTATCGTCTAAGCAAGGTCTTCTGCAAGAGACCTTATTGCGAATCCGAATAACTAACGGTCATTTAGCCACTTAAATCCTAATTTCTTACTCACCATAATGGAGACTATGTCTGCGTTACAAATCAGAATTTAAGCAGCTATCTAACAGCCATTTATGATTTTCTCTTAAAAGTCTAATGCATCATTCGGGTTAAAAAGAAAAAGGCTATTTACTTAAGTAAATAGCCTTTTTTAACTAAAATCTGATTTTAATCTCTGGATATAATTACCTTCCCTTGATAGTCAATGCCATTAGGGAGATGGATCCGATAGTAATACAACCCTCTATCTTCTGGTAATTCTTTGAATTGTACTTCATTCAACCCAGATTTTGAAAATCCCTCTTGACTATTAATCATTTTTCCTTCTTGATTGAAAAGCTCTATGACATATTCGCCTTGTGCTTTACTAGTGAAATGAACTTTCATGATATCCGTTACAGGATTTGGATAGATGAAATGATTAGACTCACCAGTTGTCATTTCTTGATTGCTGGTTACAATATTCTGTCTGAAAGAAACATCATTCACTGACAATTCGAATGCGCTTGAAACTTCTCCATTTCCTTTGATATCAAAAACAACCATGGTTAAATCATCCCAGGCCAGGTCAGATCCATTTAGGAATTCCTGCTTAGATAGATTAAAGGTTTGATTGTCTTCGTTTAGCTCAATGAAAACCCTTGGCTGTTCTTCCCATTCAGTAACACTTGCTTTGACTAGGGTGATTTCTAACGACCCTTTCCCTTTTGCGTCAAAGGTTAGATAACCATATTCGCTTAAGTCTTCTGGTCTGAATGAAGGAGAGAAGGCGCGGAAAACTGCGACAGAGTTTTTTACAGACCCGGCAATTTGCACGTTTCTATTCAAAACATAGGCATCTGATTCATTAGTGATGTTTGGAATAACCTCATACTCATTTACTTGTTCTATATCACTGTTATAATCTGTTCCCCAAGCACCGTCTGCGAGGAATATTACGTCTGGCATTGATTCTTCTTCATTGAATAAAGTTAATCCTAAATCATATGCACTTCCTATCGATATGGTTACTTCATCAGTTAGATTACCATCTAATGCGATTTCTTGAGTAAACGGCTCCGTAATAGTAGTTTCAGATTCACTTACTTGACCATTTGCTACCATGTGCCGTCTTCCTTTTTTGTTAGAAACCTGAATTACTAGATCACCACCTACTAATTTTGCATGGTTAATGAACAGGTTAGGTGTTTCGCCCATTTGATATGAATTAATTGGCTGTTGAATTTCTAATAACCTTAAGATCTCGTTTGTCAAGTCACTTAAATTCTTTGTGGTATTAGCCCATATTTGAAAATTATAGAATGAGGTGTTTTTAGTATAGAAAGCAATGTTCCAAAAACTTTCCAGTTCATAACCACCGTCAGTACCTTGTCTTATAGAGAAACTTGTGGCATATTCTCTTTCCCCACTAGGGAGAGAAAATTTAGCAATTTGGAAGTCATGCTCTCCATCTAACTGATAAGTCAAAATATCTTCAATACTTGAGCCTGAGAGCCGGTCGCAAACATATTTTGTGTGTTCATAGACACCATTGATGGAAGTTAAGGCTAACACAGCACCTACCCTTGAGTCACCTTCGAAAACATCGACTGAAAATACTTCTTCTGCATTTGTGATGCTGGATAAATGCTCAGGTGAAGTAATGCGTGTATTTGTTCCTTCAAGTATATCTATTGGGATGAACTGTTCAATACTATTGTTGAATGTGATGTTTTTGTTATTTGATGACTTAATACCATATTTAGCACTTCTTCGTAACTGAGGAAAGTTGTTCTGATCATCAAAATTTTGTTTGGTGCCAGTTTTATTCCTCTTGAATTGTAACTGGGCAATTTTCCCAGATAATCTGTTATTGCTTTCAAGACCACCCTCACCTCCAGGAGTCGTTGAAGTATGTGGGCAGTTCTCTTCATCATTACTACAATCTGGATCATCGCAATCTACCAAGCCATCCGCATCATCATCTATACCATTTGTACAATCTTCGTCAGAGGTAATCAATACTCTATAATCTTCTACTTCACCCATAACCAGATTGTCTGTACTTAAGCTATTTTGTGTGATTGGCTCTTCCGAAATTAAAACCCTGACATTTACATTTCCATTGATAAATCCCGTAGGTACAGTGAAATTTTGATTGACTGAAGCTGCGCCATTCAATTCTCTAGAATCTAAGGATACTTCATCAAACGAACCATTGTCATCCCAATCTATTCCAATACAATAATAAGCTGTTAAGTTGGCATTGGCATTTAGTCCCAAGGAGATATTGATCTGTTTATTTGCAATTCTAGTGATGAAATTAACACCATCATCAACATCACCATCTGAATTTTCATTAGCCGGACTGTTTGAATCGCAACTTATTGTGTTTCCTAACCATACTGCGGGATAATCAGGAAGGTTGTCATTATTTAAATCTTGTTTGTATGAGAGTACTCTGCATTGCGCTAATCTACTGTTATCCCCATAATCAAACTCATAAACCGCTGGAATTTCAGTAGGGCAAGAAAACCCATCATTTTTACTTAACCCGTCAATAGAGCTTGAAACTATTCTTGTTTCTCCAGTGACTACATCCACTCTCATTATAGAACCCGATGAATTATGTGATGCATATAAATAGCCATCAGACCCACCCCATTGAGCTCCGTATCCTCCACTGGTAGGGATGTTTATCCCGGAGAGGTCGCCAATAGTACTAGTTGTGTTGCTGGCAGTATTAAATTGATAAAGCTTGCCATTATGTACCGAATAAAAATGACCATCTTGATTATAGGCAATGTCCCACCCAGGAATTCCTTGGCCTGTATAAGTAGCCACTACCTGTGGAATCCCACTTACATCTATTTTGACTACGTTATTGCCATCTACCCCATACCATTCACTGTTTTCATTGATGTCACCTCTGTACACTTTTTTGTTGAAAGTGATTCCTAAGTCAATTACCAACCCATCTTCATCCAGTTGGATAAATTTCTTCCCACTAGCCCCAAAAACCAAACCTGTATTTATGTCATAACCTAATGCGTTTGCATAATCTGATGCGATTGCTATTGGTAAGTAATCTCCTGTGATAGGATCTAATTTGCCATATACGTTGGGTTGATCCTTTCCTCGTTTTTTGTACACTTGATAAAAAGCAGGTTCGCAATCAAAAGTATTGGGTGTTGGGCAATTCCCAACTACTATAGTAGCTGATAATGGATCTGGAGAAAAAACAGTAGACTCATTACCCAAGGTTGCAGTAAGGTTATTGCTATAAGAACCTAAAGTAATATTTTGATCTAAAGTTACATCATAAGAAATCCTTACTGTTTCTCCACCTTCTAGAGTAATTTCACCCCATTGTATAGTGCCTGTAGCACCATCCGTAGGTTGATTGGCAAAAGTAGAGGAGCCTCCTTGATCAAATTCAAGTGTATCTTGCAAAAAAACAAAGCCATTAGGGAGTGTTTCGGTTACTGTTAAGGTATTGGTAATGCTAGAATTGTTAGTGAAAAAAGCATGATAACTGGCAATGCCACTTGGGCAAGTGAAGTCTGTGCTGAAAATAGTTCCAGATACTCCGCAAGATACTGTAGAGGTACAATCTGGGTCTTCGCAGTCTACTAATCCATCACCATCATCATCTACCCCGTTATCACAAATTTCAGGAAACACTGGTGGAGCACTTAATGGGCAACTCATGCCATCATTACTAGAATTGGGAGAAGAAGTTGCAATAAATGCAAAAGAGGTTACCTGACCATTTGCATCAAAAGCAGCTCTGTAAATATTCCCTGTTCCATTATTGAAGAAATAGGTGTTCCCGGCATTGTCTGACCATACCGCACCATATCCCCCTGGATCAGCGCTGCTAGAATAATCACCAATTACATTTACTGTATTATTAACGTAATCAAATTCAGTTAAGCTACCTCCGCTCATGCCATAAAATTTTCCTGTAATTGGATTATAAGAGATATCGGCACAATTAGAGGCACTTGAAAGTTCTGTGATGCTTGATTGAATTGCGGTTGCTGGTGAAGAGCTTACATCTATTTTGTTGCAGATCCATGACCCGCTTACTTTTCTAAATGAATACCAATTACCATTTATATCAAAATCACCTGAGTAACTCAGTGCAGAAAAATTGGAAATGGGACCAAGATTTGTAGCTTGGCCGTTATTATCTATTTTCACAAGTACTGTGCCTGATCCAATCCCATAAATGAAACCATCTTCGCTATTGAAGCCTGCACCATTGTAAGGGATTGACGATGATCCTATGGTGGCGTAAACACCTGTGCTTGGGTCTAAAACCTTTAAGTCTTTTCCATTAACTACTTGATAGAGGTTGCTGCTGCAATTGAAGTTTGTTTGTCCCTGTGAAGGAAGGTAAGACATGTACATCATGCAGCAAAAGGTAATTATCAAGTTTAATCTGGGGTGAAATTTATTCATAACTGGATTTTTTATTTCGATCTCTTACAAAAATGAATATTATATAGGGTGAGTTTGATAGAAAACGGAGATTGGAAGAATTAGAAGGTTAAGTGGTAAGAATTATCCGACCAATGGAATTAGGTAATAAGAAGAGTTTTTAGACAGATATTTGTGGTTTTTAAGTATAAATGTGTCAAATATTAGTAACAAAAAGACTTTTTCTTGGTGGATTTATCACTCCATGCAAAGAGTTTAAGTAACTTTAACCAGCTTTATGTGATAGGCTTAATGTTAATTATAAAATGGCCATTTGCTAGGGTTTTAAATTCCTTTTGTTGGATAAATCAGCCTGGTGATGATTTAGAATGATAGGAAATATAAATTGCTAGTTATTACATGAAGTAAGGTTAAGAGTGTTATAAATCTAGTTTAAATGAGCTACAGAATAGAAAAAGATACGATGGGCAATGTGGAAGTGCCTGCAGATAAATATTGGGGTGCACAAACTCAGCGTTCAAGGAATAATTTTAAGATAGGTGGTGAGAATATGCGAATGCCCTTAGAGGTTACCAAAGCTTTTGCGATTCTAAAGAAATCTGCTGCTGAAACAAATGCAGAACTTGGGGTTTTGGATCAAACTAAATCAGATTTAATCGGTAAGGTGTGTGATGAAATATTGAAAGGAGACCTTAATGATCAATTCCCATTAGTTATCTGGCAAACAGGCTCAGGTACTCAGTCAAATATGAATATGAATGAGGTGATCGCTAATAGGGCGCATGTATTGAATGGAGGAACTTTGAATGATGATAAAAAAATTATTCACCCAAATGACGACGTGAATAAATCTCAGTCCTCAAATGATACTTTTCCTACGGCTATGCATATTGCTTCTTATAAGCAAATAGTGGAAGAGACGATCCCGATGGTCACTAAATTGAGAAATACGTTTCGGGAAAAATCTGAAGCATATATGGATGTAGTGAAAATAGGAAGGACACACTTCATGGATGCTACCCCTCTGAGTTTGGGTCAAGAATTTTCAGGTTATGTTTCCCAGTTGAATCATGGGTTGAAAGCATTGGAAAATACCTTGCCTCACCTAGCAGAATTAGCTCTTGGTGGAACTGCAGTAGGTACTGGTTTAAATACCCCAAAGGGCTACTCTGAGTTGGTAGCGAATAAAATAGCTAAGTATGCAGGCCAACCTATGGTTACTGCGGAAAATAAATTTGAAGCACTAGCAGCCCATGATGCCATGGTGGAAACGCACGGCGCACTTAAACAGTTAGCCGTAAGCTTGATGAAAATAGGGAATGATGTTAGAATGCTGTGTTCAGGTCCTAGAAGTGGGATAGGAGAGATTGTCATTCCTGAGAATGAACCGGGTTCTTCTATTATGCCTGGAAAAGTAAACCCTACCCAATGCGAGGCTTTAACGATGGTTTGTGCCCAAGTGATCGGAAATGATGTTGCAGTATCAGCTGGTGGAATGAGTGGTCATTTTGAGCTCAATGTTTTTAAGCCTATGATGGTTTATAATGTATTGACTTCAGCTAGGCTAATAGGGGATGCTTGTTTATCTTTTAATGATAACTGTGCAGTAGGGATTGAACCGAATAAAGCTGTAATAAAAGAAAAACTTGAGAATTCTTTAATGCTGGTTACAGCTTTAAATACACATATAGGCTATGAAAATGCAGCTAAAATTGCTAAAAAAGCCCATAAGGAAGGGACTACTTTAAGGCAAGCAGCAATAGCTTTGGAATTGCTTACTAGTGAGCAATTTGATGAATGGGTAAAGCCAGAAGAAATGATTGGAGGATTGAAATAATACTCAATATTTTGTAACTACTTCATTATCAATACGTAATTAGTCAGTAGTTAAATTAATAATTTAATAGGAAGTATTTGTTTTTTTAATAGATATTCCTTTATTTTAACATTGTAATGAAAAGAGAAATTCAATTTAGTAAGATGAGAAATATATTTTCAACACTTTTATTGGTGCTTTGCGTGCTGTTTGCATACGATTCGAATGCACAATTGTCTAAGAAAGAAGCGAAGGAGTGGAAAAAGAAGATTAAGGCATTGAAGCCTGAGCAGTACAAGACTTTGTTGGAACAAAACAAAAGCTTAAGCAGTCAAGTAAGTTCATTGAAGAGCGAGACTTCTGGGTTCGATAGCAAACTTGAAGAAAAAGATTCTCAAATAAGTAGTTATAAAGATCAAGTTTCAGATTTGAGATCTCAGTTGTCAAGAGCTAAGGAAGAGGCAAGTGCCAAACAAGAAAAGCCAGCTAGTAATGCTTCGGGACCCGTTATAGATACGGACGGTGTAGTTTTTAGGGTTCAGATTGGAGCTTTTAGAAATAAAGACTTATCAAAGTATTTAAATAACTCCTCTAACTTCGCTGGAGAAATAGGTGAAGATGGCTTGAAAAGATATTCTTTAGGATATTTTAGAGATTATTGGGAAGCAAATACTTTTAAACAGTATTTAAGAGAGATGGGTGTAAAAGGTGCTTTTATAGTTCCATTTAAAGATGGTGTTAAAGTAGAAATTAAAGACGTTTTAGAAGGTGTTATCAAATAACTCCTTTTAAGCCAATAAAATCAGAGCTTTCTTGTGATCAAGAAAGCTTTTTTTATGTCTTTTTTATGCTTATTTAACTGATGTTATCTATTTAACCCGAATGATGCAATAGAAATTTGATACAAACCATAACTAACAGTCATTTAGCCACTTAAATCCTAATTCCCTACTCACCATAATGGATACTATGTCTGCGTTGCAAATCAGAATTTAAGCAGCTATCTAACAGCCATTTATGATTTTCTCTTAAAAGTCTAATGCATCATTCGGGTTTAAATCCTATCTAGAATTTATCTTTGTCACAGAAATTTAAGTAAATCGCATTTTAATAATTACCTATGAGAGTAACAGTTTGTGAGTTAAGTGATGAACAAGGGGCTTTTAAAAAAGACTGGGAACTGTTGAAAGATTATTTAGTAGCCAACCAATCTGATTTAGTGCTATTACCTGAACTCCCTTTTCATGAATGGATAGCGGGCGATAAAGAAAAAATGCATCAACTAAAGCAAAAAGCGGTAGATAAACATGAAGAATGGCTTGCTAGACTAGGAGAGTTAGGGGTTGATATGGTTGTTTATACTAAACCTGTACTTACTCAAGGTAAATATCATAATTCAGCTTTTTTATGGAAAAAAGGAGATGGTCATTATCCGATTCATGCCAAACATCATTTTCCAAATGAAGAGATGTTCTGGGAAGGGGAGCTATATAGTCCTGATGAAAACGGATTTCAAGTTTTTACTATTGGAGAATTAAAAATAGGGATTCTTATATGTAGCGAGGTATGGTTTACCGAACATGCAAGATCATATGGAGAGCAAAACATAGACCTTCTTCTCTGTCCTAGGGCTACAGGAGCCCAATCTGTTCCTCAGTGGGTGAGGTGTGGACAAACTCTTTCTGTCATTTCTGGAGCATATTGTCTCAGTTCCAATAAAACTGGGGTTAGCAAAAGTGGTTTTAAATGGGGAGGTAATGGCTGGATTTCCCAGCCTTTAGATGGGGAACTTATCGGAACAACAAATGAAAGTTCCAAATTCTTTACTGCAGAAATAGATTTATCTTTAACTAAGGCAGCTAAAAAAGATTATCCCTTAAATGTTTATTATAATGGGAAATCTAACCCAATAAATTAAGCTGCTTTCCAAACGGTTTCTTCGTAGGTTGTTTGAGGATTATGCAGAACAAACCTTAATGGCTCAGTTTTTAACTGTAATTGAGCTTTAACGCCAGGGAAATCATCCGCTTCTACTTCTACACCGTTTGTAGATAGATATTTCTCTAGGTTTTCAACTGGTGAATCGGCACAATGCTCATCATATATTTCAAAAAGAATCTCTTCTAAGTATTGACCATATTTTAATTTCAATTGGTTGAAACTTTGTTCATAGCTCTCAAGCAATGAAGGATCATTTTGATACATTTCTATCTGGCTCCTTAATTGGAGAGCCTTTAAGATCAACTTATTTAATTCTTGAGTATTCATGAGATAATTTGCTGTTGTTTGTTATAATTCAAATATAAGCGAATAAAAATCACAATTCGGCAAAATTACGACCAATTGACAGATAATTAATATCAAATTCTGAATTTTGCCTACAAACTGCATTATTGTAAACGCTTAAAATTTATAGGAGTTGTGTTTAGATTATATTATTTATTTTAAATTTAATCTTCAAATATTATTATTGAGTAAACAAACCAATTTCAATCCTTTTTTGTGAATCAATACTACTGTCATCCAACTAAATTTAGAATTCAAGAAAAATCTAGCTTTGAATCGATGAAACAAAGATTTTTTCTTAGGGTCAAAAAACATCCCCCTATCTTAAAATGGTTTTCCTGAATAGGTGGCTTTCTGTGGCGACAGTCCGAATCATTCTTTGTTGCTTCGGCGATCCGATTGATCAAAAAGGACAACGTGGCGGCCACCAAAAAAATCAAGCCGTCTTGGTTTGAATAATTTAAAGCTTCATCCCTAAACCTGGCAGCGGCCGACCGTTTCGCGCACCCTGCTAAATTCTCACCGCGACGGCGTACCGTGCCAACCCACCTAAACACATAAAAATGAATATCTTTTTTTCTCGGATACTAGTAAATCAATACTACAATAGGAATCTCAAGAATGATGCTTAAGATTTTCTACTGGATACTAAACCATCTAGAGAATAAGCATCCCACTCTTTTGGTAATAATAGCAATGGAATTAGTAGTATGGCTCTATACATTACATTAGAAAGATCCCAGATAGGACTCTCTAAACCATGGCCAAAAGTAACTACTACTAAAACAACGGCTAAGGCATAAAGGGCCCAATCTCTTTTAAACCCTATAACCAGCAAAAGCCCACCTAATAACTCAGTATAAGAAGTATAGTAGGCTGTAGCATACAGTAGAAAATCAGGCAATATTTCATATTTTTCACTACTGAAACCACTCTTGTAGACATTTTCTACACCCCATGAGAACACTTTACCTACCCCTTGCATCAGAAAGATAAAACCAAGTAATAATCTCATGGTCAATAGACCTATTTTTTTATTTGTATCCATCAGTAGTTATAATTTGATTTTTGACTTAGTAGCCAATATTTGGAAATAAAACTAATCAGCTTTTCCAAAAGTATTAAGTTAAACCGCATTCTGTATTAGAAAACCTATTCCGATTATAAGTCTCTTCATTACAATCACTTAACATAAATTGGTTAAGTCACCATAGCCATGCTATGCTTTTCTAACGTGAGTGTCTGTAATTTTGAAATTTGTAAACTCATAACGATTTAACTAATGCATAATGGGAATTTAAAAATATGCATTAAGCTATAAAAAAAGGGCTTTCCTTCTTTTAAATTGATGAAAAGTCATTGTAAGTGTTAGCTTTCATACAATAACCTAAGAGTTCCTATTCTGTTTAGAAGTTATTTTGACCTCCGTCATCCCCGCCTCTTTGATCATCGTTTTTGATCCGACTTCTTCTTTGGCCTGATGATTTGAATTTTCCAAATCGATAAGAGAAATTAATTCCAAAAGACCTAAAAGGAATGGCTCTTTCACTGATTTGTGAAAACCCTTCACCTGAAAGGTCACTTCTGAAAATTTTATTTTCGAAGAATGGCTCTACGATTCGTACACCAATACTTCCTTTTTTATCCCAAAGTTGTTTTCTAAACCCTAGGCTGAAAATTGAAAAAGATGGATTAGATCCCTGAATAGTTTGTCTTCTTCCCCTAAAGAAACCAGAAGCATCTATGATCCAATCTCCTTTTAGTTCTAAGTTAGAATTGATATTTCCCCCAAATAGTACTGCACTGTTAGATAGGCTTTGTCCGCCAACATTTCCATTGGCGCTATAAGTAAAAGCGTTAATACCTCCCCGTACAGTCCAGATTTTGAAAAACTTGGTTGAGACAAAAATATTAGAACCTAATGAATTACTTATTCCGATGTTTTGGAATGTAGTGACCGAAACACCGTCTCCATTTACACTCAAGAAGCTTTCAATAATGTCAGTTGTTCTTCTAAAAAAAATGGAACCATTAATAGAGGACTTTTTAATGAAAGTGTTGTAATTAAGCTCATATTGATCTGTTAATTCTGGGTTGATATCAGGATTTCCAAACGAAATGTTTCTATTATTATCACGTTGTATGAAAGGGTTGATGAACCTAAGCCCTGGTCGTTGAATTCTACGAACATAACTGGCTTTAAGGGTTGAGAATTTTTTTAATTTTTTACTGATGATAATGCTAGGCAATATATTCGAATAATCATTTTGAAATGAATTTTCAGCTTCTGAATTAATGGTGGCAAAACTTCCTTCTAGATTCGTGTACTCATATCTTACGCCAGTTATTAAGGAATATTTCTCACCAAATGTCCAATTACTTGAAATATATGCAGCTGCTACATCCTGCCCGTAATCAAAAATATTAGTTCTGTTCGGATCTATTGTTAATTCACTTGATTCATTTGCTCTTCGGCTAAACCTAAAATCACTGGTCACATTTCTGATAACACCTTTGGCCCCTGTTTCAATAGTGACTTTTTTGTCTACAGGGTGAACGTAGTCTACTTGGAAAGTATTTTCCTTATTGTCGCCATCATTGGTATTAAGCTCATCTCTAAAGAGTGATGCGTCATTTCCTATCAGGTCATTTTGCGAAATGATTGATTTATTATTACTAACATTTCCGTCTAGCTTATAAGAGAAGGCAAGTTCTTTGCCTTCTTGCTCAGGAAACTTGATGGTATAATCAATATTCCATTCAAATCCTGTTCTTAACCTTTCACTTTCTGTGGTTCTGAGATATTCTTGATTTAGAAATAAAGAAGGGTCAGTAAAAACGGTATTGAATTCACCATCTGCATCTGACCTAAAGCCTCTGACTCTAAATGAAGAGGATATACTTTTAAAAGCGTTGAAATCATAAAAAGCACTTCCACTGGCATTGAATCCTAATCTATCAGCATCTGAATTACCATTTTCTCCCAAGAACCTTTCCTGTCCATTTGCGAAATCTCTTCTTGCAAATGTAGAAGTAACTACCCTTGGCCAGCTATAATAAGTATTTGCACGGGAGTTGAAACCAAACCTTCCTTTTCCGGTGTTTAGTCCGAGTGACAGATTATTCTGCCTGCTGCCCACTGAGGCGTTCACATTTCCAGAAATCCCTTCTAATCTTTTCTTTTTGGTAATGATATTAATAATTCCTGCACTTCCTTCACCATCGTATTTTGCTGTGGGTGTTGTAATTACCTCTATTGATTTGACCTCATCTGCGGGTAATACATTCAATAAATCCGCAGGACTACTAGCCACAATGGATGAGGGCTTTCCATTAATAAGTATGGTGACATTTTGACTGCCTCTCAACGAAACATTTCCATCTAGGTCTACACTTAATAAAGGAGCGCGCCTAAGCACATCGGATGCATTTCCTCCAGCATTGGCAACGTCTTTTTCCGCATTGTACACTAATTTATCTATTTTATTTTCAACCAGTTCTTTATCTGCTTCTACTACTACTTCCTCTAGTTCTGTAGTGTTGGAAATAAATTCTATTTTTCCTAATGAGACATCTGGTTGTTTTAAGGTCATATTAACCTTTACTTCTTTTTGATCATATCCTATAAAGAAAATTTGAAGTAGGTATTCCCCTATAGGTATATCTGTTAGTTTAAAACTTCCATCGGAATTAGTCACGCCACCACCTATGTCTTTTTTTGTTTTAGACTCTTTAAGTAGTAAGGTAGCAAATTCAACTGGTTCATTTGTTGTGTTGTCTAAAACAACACCTGAGATCCTCCCTTTGATCTTTTGAGGAGGCTTATTGCCATAATTACCCCTTCCACTCCTTGATTGGCCATGGCCATGAGTAACAACTGCGCAAAATAGAATAAGTAATAGTAGCGTTTTTTTCATTTCTTTATTTTAAAATACTAACCCTATTTAATACTATTAAACGGCATATTTTGTTTTGCTTCTGGGTTCCACGCAAATATTTTGATGTTAAGTATGACATGATCAATATGAGCGGTTCTCGTTCAGCTGTAAATTTGACTGAATGTGTCTTTTGATCAACTTATCCTATTGTTTAATCAGTAGGTCTAGAGTCACGTTTGCAACGTAATTGCATAAATTGTATGTTTGTAACATGGCACAGGAAAATTTTAGGGAATTATTGAAAAAACATACATTGCGTGTAACTGACTGTAGACTTGATGTATTGACCTTGTTTTCATCAAATGAAAAAGCACTTTCTTTTAGGAATTTAGAAGATAATCTTACTAAATATGACCGTGTTACATTATATAGGACACTCAACTCTTTTGAGGAAAGTGGCCTAGTACATAAAATACCTACCGATAATGGAGCGGCTGCTTATGGGCTTTGTCAAAGCACTTGTAGTACAGATAGCCATAACCATGATCATATTCATTTTACCTGTGATCAATGTGGATCGGTAGAATGCATAGAATCACATCAAGTCCCAGCTGTTCAAATTCCTGGTTACTTAATAAAAGAGATGAATTTCTTGGTGAGCGGCACTTGTAAAACGTGCCTTCAAAGTGTATGAGAGAATTTAAACTAGTTTGTATAGTAGTTCTAAGTTTTTGTATGTCTCAAAGAGTATTTGGACAGCCAGAATGCAACCATATATTAACGGGGAAAGTATTTGACAGAGAGACTAATGAGCCTTTACCTTTTGTGACTGTCCAGATAGAAGGAACAGTTGCAGGAGCAAAAACGGCCTTAGATGGAACCTTTACCTTGAAGCACCTTTGCGAAGGTGAAATTCATTTAGTGATCTCACATATAGGTTATAAACAGACTTTGCATCACCATGATACGCACCATGCTGATCCAGAAATATTTTTAGCACCAGATGATGTTTTGCTTAATAGTGTGGTGATAGAAGCGGAATCTGTGAAAGGCGATTTAGAATCACTAAAAAGCACCAAATTAGAAGCATTAACTTTTGATCAAAACAGTTCTTCCTCTTTTGGTCAATTAGCTGGTCAGATTACCGGTGTAAATGTATTAAGTACTGGACAGAATGTTGCAAAACCTATTATTCATGGATTACATAGCAATAGGGTGTTGATCATCAATAGTGGCTTACGGCATGAGTTTCAGAATTGGGGGACTGAACATGGCCCAGAAATAGACCCGTCATTATATGAAAGTTTAGAAGTTATTAAAGGGGCAGCCACGGTAAGGTATGGACCTGATGCACTGGGAGGGGTTGTATTGATTAACCCACAGAAACTGTCACTTGATAATTCATGGAATGGAGAAGCTAAAGTAGGTTTTCAAACGAATGGAAGGGCAATCGAAAATCAATTGAAGATACAAAAAGGATTTCATAGGTTTAGTTTTTTGGCACAAGGATCACTTGTTAAACAAGGAGACCTATCAGCCCCTGACTATATTTTAAGCAATACAGGAAAAGAAGAATCTAGTTTTGCTTTCTCAGGTAGGTATCATTTGCCTAAAATTGATATAAGGGCAGATTATATAAAATTTGATCAAAATCTAGGGATATTAAGAGGATCTATTACTGAAAATTTAAATGATTTAGCAACTGCATTGAATAGAGATGTTCCTTCTCCTACATCCCCCTTTACCTATGATATTAATAACCCAAGGCAGGAGGTGAAACACGATTTGTTTCGATTGAGTAGTAAGGCGAACTTTAATGGGCAGGTACTTAATTTTCAATATGGTTATCAAAAGAATAGGAGGCAAGAATTTGATGTGAGAAGGGGAACTAACAATGAGAGACCTTCCATTAACTTGGAGTTGGACACGCATTCATTTGATGTTGATTGGAGAAAAAGTAATGATGCCGGATGGAGTAAAGTCTTTGGAAGTCAAGTGCAGTTGCAAAATAATAGAAATATTTTTGGAACTAATACCGCTCATTTTGTGCCAAATTATGATCAGTTCAGAGGAGGAATATTTGGTGTGACAACTTATGAAGTAAATGAGAATACCTATGAAATAGGAGGTAGGTATGACTACCAATCTATAGCTATTCAGGGGCGCAATCAGCAACAGGATTTGTTTGAAAACGATCTGGTTTTTCAAAACGTTACTCTAACACTTGGATACAAACGTAAGGTTAATAATTATTTGACCTTCAATACTAATCTGGGAAGTGCCTGGCGCCCCCCTAATGTATTGGAGTTATATGGGTTTGGCAAGCGTCAATCATCCATCGTGTTTGGGATACTAAGGAATTCTATTAATGATAATGGAGAATTAGTTACCAACCGTGTTTTAGATGAAAATGAAAAGAACGTTACCTCTGAAAAAGGGTTTAAATGGATTGGTACCTTATCTTATTTCAATGAGAAAGTAGATGGTGAACTTACTTTATATGCTAATTATATTCAAGATTATATCAACGCAAGACCAAGAGGGGTTACAAGTACTGTAAGGGGAGCGTTTCCGTTTTTTGTTTTTCAGCAAAACGACGCCTTATTTATGGGAGTAGATTATTCATTAAAATATAATCATAACTCAAAGTTGAACTCTCATTTATCAGGAAGTTACTTGTGGGCAAAAGATGTTACAAATAATTCGTTTTTTGTAGGGCTTCCTCCAGCAAGTATTGCTTATCAGTTAAAATATCAACACCCGTTTGTAAAGTCTGGTGTGGCCTACCTTACTTTAAAGGGAAGTTATAATTTTCAGCAGTCTTTGGCTCCTCAAACAATTCCTGTATCCAGTTTTATTGCTAATGAAGTAGAAATTTCACCTACAACAGATGATTTCGATTTTTTAAATCCACCTAATGGATATTTATTGATAGATCTATATTGGCAAGCGTCTTTTAAAAACCTTGAATTGTCAATAAACATAAATAATCTATTAGACCAATCCTACCGATCATATACAAATACTTTAAGGTATTTTTCTGACGAGCTGGGTAGAAACTTATCAATAGCCGTAACATATAAATTTAATTAGAGATTTCTAATGCAACAATGTTGCATTAGAAATCTATTTATTCTATACTTGCAACTATATTGCACAAATAATTAAATTACATGAAACAAAGTTTTAAAAATTCATTATTTATTTTTCTCGGCGTGATAGTTCTCCCATGGGCTTTGTCATCTTGTGGAGATGATGAACCTATTGCAGAAGAGAATGTTGAAGAAGTGATAACCAATGTGACGCTTACTTTTTCACCAGTGGGCGAAGGTTCTCCAGTGGTTGCTACTTTTGTAGATGCAGATGGTGATGGGGTTATGATGCCAGATATTAGCGATCTTAGCCTTGCCGCTAATACTACTTACGAGATGGCCGTTACTCTATTTAATAGCATAGAAGGCGAAGATATTACTGAAGAGATAGAAGAGGAAGATAATGAGCATCAATTTTTCTTTTCATTTACTGATGGTTCATTTTCTAGCCCAACAGGTACTGGAAATATTGGTGGAAGCGGCACTGTAAATTACAGTGACATGGATGAGAATAATTTGCCAGTAGGTCTGATCACTTCTTGGACTACAGGTGATGCAAGTTCAGGAACATTCACAGTCGTTTTGAAGCATCAACCCGATGGTCAAAAAACTGCGACTAGCACTTCATCAGTTGGAGAGACTGATGTAGAAATTGAGTGGCCATTAAATATTCAATAAGTATATAATAGTTTTTGTGCATTTATATATCTTAAAAGGCTGCCAAGACTACTAGTTTAGTTAGCAAAAATTAAAGTCTAGAATTTTTTGTTTACATTAATCAAATAATTAAAATTCGGCAGCCTTTTATTTATCTTAACAGCACAATTCAATATTAATATCAGGATCACTTTCTAGTAACAGAAAGTGATCCTTTGTTTAGAGGTCACTTACAGTTATTAAGATTTGCCATCTAAACGCCCACTTCCAATTGACGGAAAAGTCTTTAAACCCACTTGCTTTTAAGAAAGCATTGATCTCAGTTTTTTTAAATCCTCTTGCTACTGAGATTGCAGCATCATTTTGAACCATAGCAGATTTTGAAAAATACCTTGTAATTATTTTTATAGAATAATAAGCTAACCAATGTCGATGTAAGTCGTTGACGATTACTCCTTTTTTAGTTTGACTTCTTAGTTGATTAAATAACTGTATAAGTTCTATTTGGGTAAAATGATGAGTGAATAAACTGGAATGGATGATATCAAATTTTTGATTTTTGAACTCTTCACTAAATATATTTACGGGAGCAAATGAGATTTCTGGATAGGCCTTGCAATGTGACTTTGCATAGGTTATAATATTGGGGTTAGCATCTATTCCAATAAATTTCATTTTTAGGTTATTTTTCCTAGCCCATTTAGCCATGTAAATTAATATATCGCCACCACCACAACCTAGGTCTGCTACCGTGATTTCATCTTGTTCTGTTCTTTTGCTTAGCAACTTTTGTAGTGCTTTGATGCTTACTGAGTTTCCTCCAAGTTTTCTGTTGATAAGATCAAGTTCTCTTAATGTTTGGTCTACAACTTCTCCGTTGCAGTCCAAATCATCCATTAATTCTTTTTCCTCAGATCTTTGTTTAAACCCCCTCATCACACACAAAATTTAATAACATGCTTTCAAGTGTTAATCCTGGGCCAAAAGCGAAACTCAGTACTTTTTGACCATGTTCTTGATTACTCAAGTTATTAAATATATCTTTTAATACGAACAATACTGTAGGTGAAGACATATTTCCATACTGTCTTAAAATATTATAAGCAGCTTTATTTTGTTCTTTAGTGATTGCCAACTCTTTTTCTATCACTTCAAGTATTCTTTTACCTCCGGGGTGGATAGCATAGTGATTTATTTCATTAAGAGAAAGTTGATAAGTTTCTAGAAGCTTTTCTGTTAGTTGTTTAATGTGCTTTTCTATAATATCAGGAACCAGTGCTGATAACTTCATTTCAAAGCCATGATTGCCTATTTGCCATGCCATTTCATTCTTCCCATCAAAAGCAATATCGGTATGAAAAGCACTCATAGATAAGCTTTTTTTTAATTTATTGGACGTTATAACTGCAGCAGCAGCTCCGTCGGAAAACAGTGCATTGGCAAGTAGCGTATCTTGGTCTTTATTCTTTTGAAAATGGATGGTGCAAAGTTCTACAGCTACTAAAAGCACTTGGGCTTTAGGGTCTGCAGAACAGATACTTGAGGCTAATTTTAAACCATTAAATGCGCCATAACACCCCATGAAATTAATGGCAGTTCTATTAACTGTAGAGTTCAATCCTAATTTTTGAGTGATCTCTATGTCTAGCCCAGGAGCATACATGCCAGTACAGCTTACCGTAATTAAATGAGTGATGTCGCTTTTTTTATATTCTACAGGCAAGGTATTTTTAATCGCCTCAATACTTAATTTTACGGCTTCTTTTTCATAAACACGCATTCTTGCTGAGATATCAGGAAAGGGTAGCAAAGTTTTTTCTTTTGGAAAAAACTTAAAGTTACAAGCCTCATTTGCATAATCATTAATAACACTATGCCTACTCCTAATACCCGTCGCTCTGTATAAGATAGCTAGCTTATTTCTGTTTTGCTCATTTAATTGCAGTGCGTCTGACATGAAGTCAGCAATTTTAGGTTGTGCAATTTTATAGGGAGGTACCGCCGTCCCAATGTAATTAATATATGCTGTCATTCAATCCCCATTGTTCTATTAAAACTCTCCGTGCTTGCATTTTTCAAAAATAACCTGAATTACCTTGACAAATTCCTTTAGTTTTAAATTCTTTAATGAAATCAATGAAAAAATCAACATTTCTACATTTAAGAGTCCCATTTTCTTTTTTTTTATTACCTGTGTTTCTATTCTCATGGAGTATTGATCCTTCAGTAGATTGGTGGACACTTTTGAGCGTTTTTATTATCCTTCATTTACTCATTTATCCTGCTAGCAATGGATATAATTCTTATTTTGATAAAGACGAAGATAGCATTGGAGGGCTTAAGGTACCTCCTAAGGTCTCTTTAGAATTATATTATTATGCACTAGCCATGGATGCAGTTGCCATTGTTTGGGCAATATTCATAAATATTTATTTCGCATTATTTGTATTTATATATGGGATGGCATCAAAAGCCTATAGTCACCCTTCAGTTAGGTTGAAAAAAATGCCATATGTTGGTTGGTTTATTGCGGGTTTTTTTCAAGGGTATTTTACATTTATAATGACACAATTAGGTTTAAATGGGATGGATTTAGAGTTGCTAAAGCAGTTTCAGATACAGTTTCCAGCCTTATTGAGTACCTTGCTATTGTTTGGTTCATACCCAATGACCCAAATCTATCAGCATGAAGAAGATGCTAGAAGGGGTGATCATACTATCAGCAGAATATTAGGGATTTTAGGTACTTTTCATTTTACGGGGATTGCTTTTTTTATCTCCTCAATAGGCTTTTTCTATTATTACTTTATCAATGGAGGACTTTTTAATGGACTGGTGTTCTATGTATTCTTGACGCCTGTTTTGTTCTTTTTTACGATATGGTATTTTAAGGTTAAGAAAGACAGAAAGCGAGCAGATTTTGATCATACGATGAGATTAAATCTAATTTCTGCAATTTGCCTTAATGTTTTCTTTCTTTTCATGTGCCTAAGGAACTTTTATGGTTTTTTTAGTGATTACTAGAAAGGCTTGCCATGTGTTTTTTCAATCATAAAAGAGGCTATTGGTCGGGTGTACTTAGCGAGAGATACAGCAAAATTACTTAGGGTAGGCGATCCGAACAAATGCTGTATTTTTTTTCCTGTCCAAAGCCTGTTTCTGAACATTTTTTCCCAAGCAAAAAGATAGGTGTTTTCAATTAGCTCCCTATTTTTTAAATCATTATTTATAAGAATATCGCTTAGGATTTTGCCTGCATGAATAGCCATAGCCATTCCATTACCACAAAGTGGTGTGATAAGCCCAGCAGCATCTCCGGCCATTAAGATGTGGTTTTCTATTGGGTGCTTTTTTTCAAAACTTATTTCATTAATTACTTCGGGCCTATCAAATAGAAAATCACTATTCTGAAAGATGCTTTTCAAATGTGGGTTTTGCCAAAGGATGTTTTCTTCCATTTCACTTATGTTTTCTTGTGTTCTTAAATTTTTTTGATGACTTAAATAACACAAATTATAACGATCCCCTTCTATTTTGCTAAGACCACAATATCCTTCAGAGAAATTATGAAGTGCAATTACATCATTAGGAAATTCTGTCTTAATATGGTATTTGACTCCTATGTATGGTGATTTTCTTTGAATAAAGTTTCTATTTAATTTTTTGTCAATAACAGATCTCTTTCCAAAGGCGCCAATTACAAACTTTGCTTGCAGTTCTTTTCCACCTAGTGTGGTGATATCAAAACCCTGATTATTATAAATGACTTCTGAAACTGTTTCTTTTAAGTGAAACTCTACACCTATTGCTTTGGCTTGCTGGTATAAGTGTAAATCAAGTGCATATCTACTAATCCCAAAGGCACCCATTCTCAAGGGAATTACAGCCTTGTTGCCACTATTGGCGGTTAGCCAAAACTGATTGATTTGGGTTGGGGCTAGGTGATCAGGAAAAAGGTTGTTCTTTACTAAATAAGGTTTTACCTCATTGGAAATGTATTCCCCACATACTCTATGAAATGGATAAGTCTTTTTTTCTATAACAATGACCTGATAGCCTGCCTTTCTTAAAGCAATTGCACTGACTAACCCAGCAAGACCCCCTCCTATAACTATAATATCATTCATGGTTTCCTACCGTGTTTTAACTTGATAAATAAGATAGTTGCCTTTCCCATTTCCTTCCTTAATATTCAATGTGTCTAACGGTATATGATTTGAAGATTTCTTGTAAATATCTATTTTTTTTAAGTAAGTTTTTCCAGTCTCTTCTTCTTTGTAGTATTTCAAGATACTACGGGTCTCTTTAGCGTAATAAAAAGACAATTGGTAGGGAGGGTGATTCAGTTTTTTGATTAATATGTCTTTCCTTAAGAGAGGGTTGTAAACGAATTCTTTTGTCTCTTCACTTTGTATGCCATCTACTTTATGATCAATCAACCTTTCTACAAGCTGGGGAAATGGAGGTCTATGCAAGCTTCTTATCGGCAGGGTTAAAAAATTATATGAGAGCCTTGCTGCTAGGAGAAAACAAATTAAAAGAAATACCCTATACCTAGGGAGTTTAAAGTAGAAGAAAATAGAGAGTGCTGCTATTATAAAAACGATAATGCTAACGGCCACACCTTGGTTTTTAGGTAATTCATGGGCATAAGATGGAATTAAAAATGGAAGGATGATAGCTACAGTATATATAATTATAGCAATCCAAGGAAAAAATTTCTGTTTTGATAGGCTGAACATAAAAGTAACAATGACCAATATAAATGGTAGAAACATATATAAATATCGATCTAAAGTGCCAGGAGAGATCCAATAAACGATAAGGTTTGGGATTAAAAAAACAAGGATCAGTCTAAGCCATTCATGATTAACCACTTTTTTCCAAATACTTTTGAACTGTTTTAAAGGAATCATGAGTAGCCAAGGAGCCATCATTGAAAATAATAGGAGAGGGAATTTATAAAGGTGCTCAATTGATTTGGTCCAATTCCCTGCTGCGATGGTTCTTCTTGAAGATTCTGAAATTAACCTAGTTAGGTACGGAACTACATCACTTTGCTCATTATACAATATGAAATACCCTCCTAGCAGAAAGGCCATCAAAATAATTCCCAAGAAATTCCAAATAGAAAATAACTCTTTAAAGCGTCTATGATATAAGAATAAAGATAGAATAGTAACTGATTGAAATGCAAAGGAAGGTAGCCCTTTAGTTAATACACCAATGGCAGTTAACAGATAACTAATTAAAAATAGCTGGGCATAGGATCGCTTTTGAAAAAAATGCAATAAGGTTAGTATTTGTAAATACACTATGAGTGAATAGAACATGTCTATTTCTCCCATAAAAGAAAAATAAAACAAGATATTAGCACTTGTAAGAATGAAAAGAGCGGAAAAAATGGCAATTTTTTCTCCTACCTTTTTTCTAGTTACCCTGTAACTTACCCAAGAAATACTGATAAGTGATGCGACTGTTGGTATTCTATAAATCCAATTTTCAAACGAACCGAAAATCTTAGTTAAGAGAATTAATAACCAATTATAAATAGGAGGTTTGTTGTAATAGTCGAAACCGTTGATTTTAGGTACAATATATTGCCCTGTTAGATCCATCTCCAATGCAACAACGGCTCTTCTGGGCTCTTCAAATTGTAAATTTATGATTCCTAAATTATAAAAAAAGGCCAAAATAAGGAGTAAGAAGAATATACTCCAATAGTGCTTTTTATTTGGTAATTCCAGTGTATTCATACTCAAAAAAAGATAAGGCAATTTAGATCAATCTTTTGAGGCGAAAGCATTTTTTTAATAGTGTACCATTTCTAACAATTTTTAGTCTGATTTTTAAGTTGTCCTTCTTTCTAAGCAAGGTGAATACTTGACTTAACTCAAGGTACCCCGAAGGAGTGCCATTTAATTTTTTGATGATGTCCCCCTTTTTTATTCCGGCTCGATCAGCAGGGGAGTCTTTCATGACATCATCTATTGTGATCAGAGACAAATTGGGGCCGACGGCACTTATTTGCAAACCACTCATATCAAAGTCAAAACTCTTGCGATAATTTTTGCTTTTTCTTAGATAAATAGTATTGTTAAAATAGTCATAGATTGGATTTAACCTACTTAGTAATTCACCACCTATAGTACCACTTCTGGCCCCTCTTTTGATATTTTTGTTGTAAACCCCAGGATCAGGAAAAGAAGCGATAACTTTTTTGAAGGTAAAATCAGACAACTTTATTTCTTGGACACGACCTACTTTTCCTCTTATATCTCCCCCTAGCCCTTTTCCTAGACCTGCAGTGATGAATTTATCTGGTATAGAAATTAATTCATCTTCTTCGGGATCTAATAGTAGTCCATGACTAGCCCCACTATCAATCATTAATTTTACATTATTATACTGATCAGACTGCTCAAGACCTAATTGGGTCTGTATGTAAGGCTTAGTTCGTTCGATACTTAGAGGCAATTGCCTAAATCTTTTTTTACTTTTATAAGTTTCAGGATTATGAAAAGTAATTTCTTTTTTGTCATAATTAAATTCAACAACAAATTGACTGAATAGCTCATACCCTATGATACCATATATTTCAACTCCCATTTGTTTTTTTAGTTGAAGGTAATCTTCTTCGAGAACCAATAAGGATCTGTTGTTGGCCACTATACCTCCAGGTATTGATAATTTAATGTTGTTCGAAATCAATGCGGTAACAGAATCTGCTAATCCAGGCCCAGAAATGCTTATTTTTCTTTTATATTCTAACTTAAGCAAATCAGCTAGTACTTTTTCAGTTAAAATGGCGTTTTGAACTCCAGTATCAACAATGAATTTAACAGTAAATGTATTGTTGATGGTAACTGGGATAACTACTAAATTATTATATTCTTCAAAAGGAATAGTAACACTTTTCCGGTCATTATTAATGTGAAACCCAAATTTTTGAGCAAATGATTGGCTACTCAAAATTAAGAAAAAGAGGAGTGATATAATGAAGTAATTTTTTTCAGAAAGTTTGAACATACTAATTAGAACAACTTAAGGGCATTAAAATCCTTATGCTAAAGGGAGATAATGTAATATATTTTAATCAATATACTTACTTTAAAGATGAAACAAGCCATTTCATTTTAAAACCATCTAGAAAATAGAGGGAATAGTATAGTCTAAGACGTGAAACTAGGTAAATTCTAAGAATGGAAACTTAGATTAAGATTTTTAGCATACAAGCCTTTTATGGTGAGATTTAACCAAATTAGTCTGTGCAAGAAGAAATTAGCTAAGAATAGATTTAATATCATCTTCTGATAAACTTTTAATAAAACTTTCTTCTATACTAATAAGGTTTGAGGCTAGTTTTAATTTAGCATTTTGCAATTGAAGAATCTTTTCTTCAACAGTTCCTTTTGTGATGAACTTATAAGTAAAAACTTTATTCTCTTGCCCTATTCTATGAGCTCTGTCAATAGCTTGTGCTTCAATAGCCGGATTCCACCAAGGATCTAAGATAAAAACATAATCTGCCTTGGTCAAGTTTAAACCAACGCCACCTGCTTTAAGAGATATTAAGAATATTTTTAGGTTTTCATTCTCCTGAAAATTGGTTACCTGCTTAGCTCTGTCTTTAGTGCTCCCATCAAGATAAGCATAATCAATTGATTGCCCTTTTAAATACTCACTAATTAAGGAAAGGTGTTTTACAAACTGACTAAAAACCAAGATCTTATGCCCTTTGCTTAATGCACTGTCAATCATGTGAGTAATATCTTCCAGTTTGCCTGAATCTTCTATGTACTCAGGATCCACCATTCTTGGGTGATTGGCAATTTGCCTAAGTCTTGTAAGTCCTTGAAGTAAAATCATTTGCGATGCCCTGATTCCATCTGTTTCAATAGTATCAATTATTTTATTTCGATAGAAGGATTTTTCTTTTTCGTAAAACTCTTCTTGGGCAGCACTCATGGTGCAATACTTTATATTTTCAACTTTCTCCGGAAGCTCAGTAGCCACTTGGGATTTTTCTCTTCTCAGTATGAAAGGTTTAATAATCGCATTTAACTTATGGCCTTTTTGTACATCAGCATTTTTTTCTATAGGTAGTTGAAATTCCTTCTTGAAGAATGGTTGATTTCCCAATAGTCCAGGATTTACAAAAGACATTTGTGACCATAAATCTAGCGTACTATTTTCTATAGGGGTTCCAGTAAGAATTAATTTTCTTCTTGATTTTAACTGCTTTACTGCTTTTGCAATATTACTGTTTGGATTTTTAATAGCCTGCGATTCATCTAAAATGATGTAATTGAATTGATACTTCTCTAAAATGCTAATGTCAAGCCTTACAATCCCGTAAGATGAAAGAATGAGATCGTAATTGCCAAATTTAGAAGCATCTTTTTGCCTTTGTGAACCTGTATAAATCAATATTTTGAGCCCACGGGTAAATTTTCTGGCCTCCATTTCCCAATTGTAAATGAGAGAAGTGGGCATTACTAATAAGCTGGCACCTAATGATCCTATTTCTTTTTGAGCTTGTAACATTGCCAGTGTTTGGACTGTTTTACCAAGACCCATATCATCAGCTAAACAACCGCCAAAATTATATTGATCTAGGAACCTTAGCCAATTGAATCCAGCCTTTTGATAAGGGCGTAACTCACCATTAAAACGTTCTGGAAGAGGAAAGTCTTCAATTTCAGTGAACTCCCGTAATTTCTCCAGTTTTTTGTTCATGATTACCATGGCACTGTTGTTACTGCTTAACTCTTGGACAAGGGCCAAGTGATGTTTTTTGAGCCTAAGCTCATTTGTTTCTACATCTTCTTCAGCAAATGCAAAAAGCTCAGAGTATTCTGTAAACCAAGCAAAAGGGATAACTGCTGTCTCTCCATTAGGAAGTTTAATTTCTTTCTTTTTGCCTATCATCAGTTTTCTGATGTCTTTAAAGGCAATTTCATAGTCCCCAAACTTTACAACTGCCTTGATATCAAACCAATCAATCCCTTCTCTGATATCTAAATTAATAGTACTTTCACCAATGAAGTATTTTTTCTTCGAGCTGTTTAGTTGCGTTAATATTATTCCTCTTTCTTCTATTTCATTTTTGCGCAGGTTAATCCAACTGAATGCTTTGCCTTTGGCAATGGTAACTCTAGAATTTCTAATGGGTAAACCAGTACTTTTAATCCAATTTAATATGTCTTTTTCTATTTCAGTTTTTCTAATGATGCGGTGGAAAACATAAGAGTCTCCCTTTTTTTCAACATTAACATTAACGGCTCTGATTTTATCTGCCTTGTAGCGCTGATCACCATATTGATATTCTAGCTCAAATAGAATTTTGTTATCAGCATCATCTTTCTTTTTCTCCGAATTTTCATCACCAAATAAGGTAGATTCAGTAACCACACTGGATAATTCCGAGAAATTTAAAATAGCGGTGGGCTCTATATGTTCTGTGGTGATATCAAACCCTTTTGCATACACATTAAATGAAGAAACTATTTGTGCGACAAATTTTTTGTAATAAGTATCTTCTACATTTTTTGGGATGACTATAAACTTCTTTTTGAGAAATGGCTTTAGTTTTTTACCATCTACCGCTTTCTCAAAATGATAAAGTTTCCCTTGACAGACCAACCAAGCAGGTTCCTCACAAACTATATAACTACCATTATACTGAAAGATTACTTTTTCTTCCCCATGTTTAATAGTAGGGAAATAGTGTGTATTATCTTCATTTCGCATAAAATGAAACAATACGGTTGCGGGTTCTTGAAGGGTTTCAATTTGCTTCCAAGCAGGTTCCCCATCATTACCCATTTCGAAAAGCATTTTTTCTTTGAGTAACGGCATTACTTTTGCTCTCCTGTGTTCTAAGTAAGCAGTTATTTCATTTTGTAAGAGTTTATTGCCTTTGTCTTTATCATAAGTTTTTAAGAAAAACTCATTGGGTTTGATTTTTTTCTTTTGAAAATGATGAACAACTACATCTTGTTGCATAGAGTCCATGATTTTAATCAATTCATAGTCGTCTTCATCTAAACCACTAGCAAACTCTTTTGCGTTTTTAGAAGAGATGTTTTGGTGTGAAAAAGTAAGGCGCCCTTTCTCATCTAATTGAATTACAAATGATTCAAAAAGATATCCCAAATATTCGTGCTCAAAAAGGGAATAGATTATCTGAAATGGGCTGTCCGGAGAGACATTCATGTCTTAAATTCTAGTAGTTAGTAGTAAAAAATGGCTCGCTAGCGAACCTTAAAACTAACCAAATTCTATCAAAATAAAAGCGAGAAGAGCATGATTTAAAAATTGATTTGAAACACTACAATTCCTTGTTGGAAAATGACTTGGAAGCCATGTAGGCAGGATGTATAGAAGCTAACAAAGTAATGACCAAAACAGAGATGGTGATATAGACTAAATCACTAGCATCTATCTTTACCGGATAGGCATTAATCAATGAAGATTGGGCATTCATTTTAACCAAACCAAAGTGTTTTTGTAATAAAGCGATACCTAACCCCTGAATCAAACCAAATAGTAAACCTATTAATGAGATAATTGCTCCTTCTGCTAAAAAAATCTTTCTAATTAAGTTGCTAGATGCTCCTAGTGTAGCAAGTATGCTGACATCTTTCTTTTTATCCAAAACTAGCATAGATAGGGAGAAATAGATATTGACAGAAGCGATCGCGACAATCAATGAAATAATGATAAAAACTACTAATTTCTCAATTTTTAGGATTTTGTATAGATCCGCATGCAATTCTTCTCTATCCAATACCCTAAAATTATTTCCGACAACTTTTTCTACTGCTTTCATGACCGTATGGGGAGAGTAGGCTTCATCAACAATAATTTCTACATATGAAAGCTTGTTTTGGTAAGAGAATAGTTCTTTTGCTGTTTCTAGGGAAATAAAAACAAAATGATCATCATATTGCCTTTCTACAGAATATGATCCTCCTAATAGCACTCCTTTGGTTGTATATAACTTAGAAGTGTTCAGTGAAAATTTAGTTAAATTCTTTGGGTAGAACAATTGAAGCGGTTTGACTTCTGACTCAAGATCTACATCTAGTGCATATTTAATACCTTGGCCAACAATGATATAACCTAAAGAACCTTGCTGTAGCCTATAATCATCTTCTAAAACAATATTTTTAAACCGGCTTTGTTTTAAGATATTTTGATTGACCCCTTTTACTCTTACTATTTTTTGAGCTTCTTTATATTTTAAAAGCGCATTGTCTTCAATTACCTCAGTGGCCCATAAAACACCTGGAGTTTCCCTGATTTGATTTAAATCTAAACTGTCAGCGAGAAAAGACTTCCCCTTGACTGGCATTACCTTTATGTCAGGATCAAAATTACCATGTACATTCTTGATTACTCCTTCTAAACCATTATATACAGACATGACTATGATAAGTGTACAAGTGCCTTCTGCCACTACTAACATAGAAATGATGGCAATAATGTTAATGAAGTTTTTCTTTTTTTTAGATAAAAAATACTTCCTTGCTACATAAAATGGGAAATTCAAAATTTACTCTTTTTCAGGTGGTATATCTAATCCATCAATTAATTTATCTACCCTGCGGGCCTCTTCTTCTACGTTGTCAAGATGAAAAGCAATCTCTGGAATTTTTCTAACTTGTTTTCCTATTTTATTGCCTAAGATGCGTCTTACTTCACTTTTCTTTTCGTTAAGGTCTTCTATAAATCCAGCTGGGTTTTTCAATCCCAATAGGCTAATGTAGATGCGGGCAAGCCCTAAATCTGGACTCATCTTTACATTGGTAACTGTTGCTAGTCCACCTTTATATAGGTCGCTAAAGTTGAGTCTAAGTATCTCACTAATGTCTTTTTGAATTAGTTTTCCATACTTCTGTTGCCTTTTACTTTCCATATGGGGCAAATATATCACCTAATTACGGTTTTATAATGAGTTATAGCTACCTGAATATTGATAATAAATGATAAAGAGTTTGTATGAAATTAATATTGTATGGAAATCATTACTAAATGGAACACTCTTTCATTAGAAAATTTATGGGAAACCGATGTTTTCCGTTATCTTCAACCACAGTGAGTTTTGTGTGCTTGTGATTGCTGTTTTGAGCAATAATGAATACTTGGCTATAGGCTATAACTAGATCGATAAATTTCCTTTTATACCAATTTAAATTTCTAATGCATAACGCGGGTAAAATCCTAATTTCCAATTCACTATAATAATTTAAGCATTAGACATTATCACGGTTGGTTTTTGTATAGATAAAACTCCTTTTAAATTTCACTTTTCTGAGTCTGTCAAAGTAAATATGAATTCGTACTTATTTGTTGATAAACTTGGGTAAAAAGATAACAAAGCAACCATAGTCATTCTGCCGTGATAAACTCTACTACTTAATAGTTATTTATGATTTTCTCTTAAAAACCGAATGCATAATTGGAGTTTGAAGATTTTTAACCCGTAAAAGCTTCTTCTGGTCGAAACTTAAGTTCATGTTTTAGGAATATTTATGATCTTAAATATGAATTTAGAAAATACCAGAATGAATCTACTACGAAATCTAAAAAATAACATCTCGATTAAAAAACAACTTTATGTGTTAATAGGAGTATTCCTGATTACGGGCATGTTGGTAAGTTTCTTAAGCTATGAAATGGGGCAAGTTTCTTTTATGCAAGATAAAGAAAGAGATCACGCAGAATATACTCAATTAATAAGTAAGAAGCTATTACAGATTCAATTAGCTGAAATTAATCAGGAACCTATAAGACCTTATTTTCTTCAAGAAAGTACATATATAGAAGATATGGGAATGATTCAGTTATATGATGAAATAAATAAACAACCCATAGAAGTACTTACCAAAATATCAGGTTTTGAGAAGTGGATGTTCGGTGTATTAGGCTATAAAGAGGCATTTACCATTTGTGAAGATGATATAGTAGTAAATAAAAAGCTTGTTGATGCTACGAATAAGTACATGGCAGGAAACTTATCAAAAAAACAGTTGTTTCAGGCTACAGATGAAGCTCTTGCTAAATTTGCAGATCATAATATGAGGTTTATTCCTTTAGTATTAAGTGCTACCTCACTTATGAAAAACATGCTTTTCTATTTTAACTTTATCAGTCTACTGATAATTGGTATATTCATATTCGTTACCAGTAATAATATCAATAAGGGATTGAATCTCATTAAAAGCTATGTAGACTCCCTATCAAAAGGAGATTTCACCAAGCACAGTAGAGAAGAAGGTGAGAACGAGTTTTATTTAGTTCTTCGTGATTTAGACTTTTTCAAGACAAAAGTAAACAGTGTACTTTCCAGTGTAAGTAAAAGCTCAGAAAGTATCTTTAAGGCAAGTAATGGCTTACAGCGATCTTCAGAGTCTATGTCTAGTCAGGCGAATCAATTAGCTTCTTCTATTGAGGAATTAAGTGCCTCAGTGGAAGAAATGACCTCTGCTATTGAAATGAATAGAAAGAATTCAATGGAAACGCGCGAGATTACGCAAAATGCTACCAAAGAGGTGACAGAAAGTAATGAGTTTGTGAAAGAAACTAAATCTCAAATGGAACAAATTACGCAAAATACTACAGTGATCAGTGATATATCTAGACAAACCAATTTATTGGCTCTTAATGCAGCAGTAGAAGCTGCCAGAGCGGGTGAACATGGTAAGGGATTTGCTGTAGTGGCTGGTGAGATCAGAAAATTAGCTGAAATGAGTGCTAATGCTTCTATTAAGATAGAGGAAGTGTCAAAGGGGAGTGTGAATATAGCAAATAAGTCCGTTGAGAAATTAGCATCGGTGGTTCCGGCTATTGAACACACATCTGCCCTTATTGATGGGATTTCTCAATCCAGTATTGAACAAAGCTCAAGTGCTAGTCAGATTAATCAGTCTATTCAATCTTTTAATCATATAGCTCAAGAAACAGCATCTAATTCTGAAGAATTATTGACAAATGCTGAGGAATTAAGATCGCTCTCTTCATTTCTTTCTAAAAGTCTTCATTTCTTTAAATTGTGATTGACCCTAATTATTCATGATAGGCAAGCTCTACTTAGTTTTATGATGAAAAACTTAAGAATTGACAGAACCAAATTTGAGGAATATCCATTTTTAGTCCACAGAATCATTTAGCTGTTCTAATCCGATATTCGGGTTAACATAAGTTTGTTTAATTACCATGGCTGTGCTTCCCTTACATGAGTGCCTGTAATTAAGATCTTTATATTCTCCTGATGATTTCTAATGCATAATGCGGCTTAAACAATTCTATGGCTTGTCATTTGATGATGAGGTTTTTTAGCTTTAGCTTAAGGGAGGGTAGGTTCATTGTCTAACTATTTATGTAATGGTTATAATTTTTGTATAAACATGAGTGAGTTAGTTGTTTTCTTTAATTAGTAGGAATATTACCTAATTATTATCTTTGATTGTTATAGGTTTGTAGCTTGTCATCGTGTACTGTAACTTTTGGGATTTTTGCAATAAGTTCATTGTCAATGATATCGGGATTTTGATTGTTTAAGATAATAATAGGCTTAGTATTTTGATTTCAATTTTTAGAATAAATGATCCTTATCGGTTAATATTTGTTTTTTTGATTCTATTAGGGTTTAGGATGCCTTATTTGTTACAAGAAACATTGCCTACCATTCCTCATTTTCATTGGATGCTTATAGGAGAAAGATTAGCAGACGGGGCTACTCTTTATAAAGATTTATATGAGTTTATCGGGCCATTTTCTGCAGCTGTTTATTATGTGATTGATTTCTTTTTTGGAAGAAGTGTAATTGTCTCGCAGTTGTTAGCTATGGTATTGGTTTTACTACAATCCATAATTTTCAACAATTTTTTATTAGTAAATAAAGCCTACAATGAAGGAACTTATGTTCCGGCCTATTGCTATGCCATTGTTATGTCAATTCATTTTGATTTTATGGTACTGAGTCCTCACTTATTAGCACTTACGTTTATATTATTAGCACTCAACAATATTTTTAGAAGGATAGATAAGGCTACTAAGGATGAAATGTTTTTAACAACAGGAGGGTACTTGGGTATTGCTACCTTGTTTTTTGCCCCTTCAATGATCTTATTTTTAACACTCATTGCCATATTAATGATCTATTCAAACTCCTTGCCTAGAAGGCTTTTGCTAATGGCAATTGGCTTCTTTTTACCCTTGTCATTAATAGGGTGTTACTACTTTTTGATGGGTGGATTTTCTAATTATGTTTCTTTTTATCTTAAATCTCTTTGGCTATTTGATAAGATAAATTATATCTCATCATGGTCTATGATTACTTTTATGCTTTTTCCGGGCATATTGACCTTTTGGTCTTTAATCAATGTTTACTGGAAAGGAAAGTTTGCTAATTTTCAAATGAAATTTCAGCAAGCTATGCTTTTGATGTTTTTAGGTGGGGTTATTCTGGTATTTGTAGGGCCAGAAATATCTATTTATTCCTTTGTGTTTATATTGCCTGTAATGGCTTTTTTTATTGCCCATTACCTATTGCTCAAATCTAGGATTCAAGCGGAGGCCATTAACCTATTCATTTTAGGAGGTTTTTTTTTCACGGCATTCACATCTTATCAGTTTACAGAACAAGCCGATAAAAATCATTTAATGTCTGAAGAAGATCCTGTAATTGTACAAGGAAGAAAAATTCTAGTTCTTGGTAACCAGATGCATTACTATAGAAATGCATCCTCTTCAACACCTTTTACAAATTGGCAAGTGAGCAAAAATTTGTTTACTGAAACTGATTACTATGATAACTTGATCTATATATGGTCAGGTTTTCAGAAAGATCCCCCAGAGATGATTATTGATAAGGAAGGGGTTATGCATAACATCCGGGAACGAATCCCTTTATTAAAGAAGAAATTTCGCCCAGTACCCAATTACCCCAATACTTACATCAATATCAACAACTGATTTTGTTTACTCTCCTTTGGTGTCTACCGCCATCAAACTCTGTTGTTAAGAACACATCAGTCATTTTTTCTACATAGGCATAAGAAATAAACCTTTCTGCAAAGCAGATTACATTTGCATTGTTATGCTGTCTAGATAAAGCTGCCAAATCTGTATTCCAACACAGGGCTGACCTAATATCTTGGTGTTTATTGGCAGTCATATTTACCCCATTACCACTACCGCAGATTAATATCCCCAATTCGTTTTCCCCTTGCTCAATAGAATTCATTGCAGGGTGCACAAAATCAGGATAGTCAACTGAATCATTCGAAAATGGGCCAAAATCAGTCACCTCATAACCTTTAGATTCTAAGTGCTTTATTAATTTGGTCTTGTATTCAAAACCTGCATGATCGCCTCCTATGGCTACTTTTTTTCCCATGATATTACGCTTCTATTTTTTTTAATTTCCTTCTTTCTACTCTTTTTGAAACCATTACACCTATTTCATATAACGTTACAAGTGGAATGGCAACTAGAATTTGACTAAATGGATCTGGAGGTGTCAGCATAGCGCCTAATACCAAAATTACCACAATTCCATGCCTTCTATATTTCTTTAATAATGTAGGTGTGACAATTCCTGCATTGGATAGAAAAAGCACGGCCATTGGTAATTGGAACAGAAGACCGCTTCCAAATACAATGGTTAATATCATACCTACATAACTCAATATATCAAATTGATTTTCTATTGACGCATCTAATTGAAAGCCAGCAAAAAAGAAAACGGAAATTGGAGTCAAAAGGAAGTAACCAAACAATATGCCAAGCGCAAATAATAGACTGGTATAGAAAACAACCCCTCTAGCAGCCCTTTTTTCTGTAGCATGTAAACCAGGCTTTATAAATCGCCATATTTCCCAAGCTACATAGGGAAATGCGACTATTAGACCAATTACAAAGGAACTGGTGAAATAAATAGTAAATTGACCCATTGGTTTCCTACTCTGTAAGGTAAAATCCAAATCCTCCACACAGAAACTATCTGTAGAAACCAATTGGCCAAGTTTACACAAGGCTTCAAATGTCCAGAACCCCGGCTCCCCAGGAGGGAGTATGAGTTCATGAAAAATAAAGTCATTAAAGATTAAGGCGCAAATAGTGATTAACCCGATTGCAATCAAAGACCTTACTAAATGCCACCTGAGTTCTTCCAGATGGTCCAGAAAGGACATTTCTTCTTCTTCTTCAGGTTCTCCTATTTGATCAAGTGGGGTTGCCATATAGTTCAATTAAGCTTTAAATAGTGGAAAACCACTCATCCAGCCATTTATTTCTTGCTTTATTGAAGTTAATTTTGCTTCATCGTCTTTGTTCATCAATGCATCATCAATGTAATTAACAATTCTTTGCATGTCATCAACTGCCAAACCTCTTGTAGTTACTGCGGATGTACCCACTCTAAAACCAGAAGTAGTAAATGGAGATTTGTCATCAAAAGGCACCATGTTTTTATTCACAGTGATGTCTGCCAGACCTAGCGCTTTTTCAGCTTCTTTGCCATTGATATCTTTAGACCTTAAATCAATTAACATCATGTGATTATCAGTCCCTCCAGAAATCACTTGATATCCTTTTTCAACAAAAGCTGCAGCCATAACACTTGCATTCTTTTTAACATTCATGACATATTGCATGTAATCATCGCTGAGTGCTTCACCAAATGCGATAGCCTTGGCAGCAATGATATGTTCCAAAGGACCACCCTGTGTTCCGGGAAATACACCAGAATCTAGCAATGAAGAAACTTTTCTAATGATCCCTTTTGGGGTCTTGATACCCATTGGGTTTTCAAAATCGTTTCTCATCATGATCAGACCACCCCTTGGACCTCGTAAAGTCTTGTGGGTTGTCGTAGTGACTACATGACAATACTCAAGTGGGTCATTCAATAACCCTCTGGCAATTAAACCAGATGGATGAGAAACATCAGCCAATAATAAAGCACCTACCTCATCCGCAATTTCTCTTAATCTCTCATAATCCCAGTCTCTACTATAAGCAGAAGCACCACAGATCAGTAATTTTGGTCTTTCTTTTTTGGCAGTTTCTTCTACCACATCGTAGTTGATGAGGCCAGTTTCTTTTTCTACCCCGTAAAAAGAAGGTTGATATAACTTGCCAGAAAAATTAACAGAGGAACCGTGTGTTAAATGGCCACCATGTGATAAATCAAAACCTAAGATTTTATCTCCAGGGTTTAATAAAGCCAGCATAACAGCTGCATTTGCTTGAGCGCCTGAGTGAGGTTGTACATTAGCCCACGTAGCACCAAACAGTTCTTTGATCCTATCTATAGCAATGTTCTCAACCTGATCTACAACTTCACAACCACCATAATACCTTTTACCAGGGAGGCCTTCAGCATATTTATTAGTCAATACACTACCGGCTGCTTCCATTACTTGTGGTGAAACGAAGTTCTCGGAAGCAATTAGCTCAATACCATTGACCTGTCTCTCATTTTCTTCTTTGATCAGGTCAAATACTTTATTGTCCCTTGTCATATTCTCTTTTTTTTTCAAAAATAGATCAAGCACTTCATATTACCAATACGAGCAGCATGCTAAAAAGACTTATTTTGACAGAATGACTGATAGGCGCATTAGAGCTCTTCTTTTTTCTGCGAAATTCATCAAATGATAGAGCAATTTTGGTAAAGTAGGTATAATTGCTACTTTAACATTTGTTCTGAAATCGGACAAATAACCAAGAGGCTTTACTCAACGTAAATATTAAAGTCAAAAACTTATACTCACATGAAAATTCTTCTTTGGTTTATCTTATTAGTTCTTTGTTGGCCTTTAGCTCTAGGAATCCTTTTACTTTATCCATTTATTTGGTTGTTACTTCTTCCGTTCAGGCTTGTAGGTATTGCAGTAGATGGTGTTTTCTCATTTATAAAAGCCCTATTTATGTTGCCAGCTAGAATTGTTGGTTATAAATAATCTAGTTTTTTGGATTCAATAGCATACGAATGTATCTGTAAAGGAATAGTTAGATCTGTTTTTTACAGGTATTGCTATTACATCTGAGTAGTCTGGGTGATAAACTGCAGGCTTAAAATTATAGATAAGGATCGCTGGAGTGCAATTAAACTAAGAAAATAGCAAATGTATGTTCCTGAAATAAGTAGCCATTATGTAATTGAATTCATTTGATCAATAGAATTCATTCTTGATTATTTTTCACAAAACAACAATTAGAGTTTGAGATAGAGTAGGGAATTATTTTTCTCTCTACTCAAACACAAACTGGAACACAAACCTAAAAGTCTTGTATCTTTTGTCTTTGTTCTTTTGTCTAAAATACAATGTATATCCCTTAAATAAGTTGCCGTTATGTAATTGAATTCTATTGATCAATCGTGTTCATCATTAGTGATCTTATTTTAAAAAAAAAACAACAGGTTGAGCTTGAGAGTGAGTCTTGAGGATTTTTTTCTCATTACTCAAACATACACTGGAACTCAATTCTATGTACAATAATCTAAAATCCAGTGTCTAGTATCTATTTTATCAAGTTCCCACCCATTCTAAATTAGACATGTTAAGCAAATAACCTATAAAACTACTGGTAAAACTATTTCTGTACTGTTAGAAAGAACGAATAAGCTGTATTGAAATCTCTTTCAAATAGATTAACAAAAACGGACTCTTCATTAATTTTTATTAACCCGCCATCTTTTATCTTGTAGATTTCATAGCTAGTTCCATCAGGGTTTTTCTTGGTCTTTTTTTTGAATTTACCTTTAAATTCAACATTATTAGGTGGTAAGGTCATGGTGAAAGTATTCCCATTGATAATGACCTTTCTTTCACCGTCTACAAAAATCTCTTCATGTGATTTAGTATCAAAATAAGATTGTTTTTGAGAAATAAAAGTTTGTGACAATCCAATAGAATGGATACTAAGAAGAATTAATATTATAAAAATAATTCTAAAGAACATGCCCATGCTGTTTTATTCTTTTTTGTAAAAAAATAACAGTTAATTAAACTAATTGCTAAAGAATGAAGTTTATACTAACCAAACAATTTTAATTAGGGCTATAGATGAACAATTTTGAATTTCAGAATCCAACAAAATTAATTTTTGGCAAAGGTCAGATAGGTACACTTGCTAATGAAATCCCAGCGAACAGTAGAGTTTTGATGCTTTACGGAGGAGGGAGCATTAAAAAAAATGGCATTTATGACCAGGTAAAAGAAGCATTAAAAGGTTTTACGCATTTTGAATTTGGTGGAATTCCAGCAAATCCAGAATATGAAGTATTAATGAAAGCACTGGCAGTTATTAAAGCCGAAAAGATAGATTATATGCTGGCTGTTGGCGGTGGATCCGTCATAGATGGGGTGAAATTTTTAGCATCTGCCGCATTGTATAACGGAGATACCCCATGGGATATCTTAAAAAATAAAATCAGAACTTTTGAGGGCTTGCCTTTTGGGACTGTACTCACCTTGCCTGCTACTGGTTCGGAGATGAATTCAGGATCTGTGATTACAAGGGCTGAAACAAAAGAAAAACTTGGAATGGGTGGGCCAGGCTTGTTTCCCAAATTCTCAATTTTAGACCCTGAAGTGATTAAAAGTATTCCTAAAAGGCAAATTGCCAATGGGGTGGTGGATGCGTTTAACCATGTATTAGAACAATATATCACCTACCCTGTAAATGCCAATCTACAGGATAGAATCTCTGAAAGTATTTTACAAACGTTGGTAGAAGTAGGGCCTGTAGTATATGAAGACCCGACTAACTATGAAGCCGGGGCTAATTTCATGTGGTCATGCACCATGGCACTAAATGGCTTGATACAAAAAGGAGTCCCTACAGACTGGGCGGTGCATGCTATGGGGCATGAGTTGACTGCTTTGTACGGAATAGATCATGCGAGAACCTTGGCCATTATAGGACCAAATCACTACCAATATAACTTTGAGAAGAAAAAAGAGAAATTGGCACAGTATGGAGAAAGAGTATGGGGACTTACGGGGACATTGGAGGAAAAAGCAAAAGCTGCCATTGATAAAACGGTAGATTTCTTTCACTCCATGGAGGTCAAAACAAATTTATCAGCTTATACAGATTCATTTGATGGGACTGCCCAGGAAATTAAAGAACGATTTATTAAAAGAAATTGGGTAGGAATAGGAGAGCATAAAGATATTACCCCTGATGATGTAGAGAAGATAGTGGAGTTGAGTTATTAGTCATTATTAAATTAGAAATGCGAAATTAGTAGTTAACTTAATTACGCATTTCTAATTCATTTCCTGCTTGTATATCCCAGAAATAGATTGATTCTTATTCAATTACATCTGCTGATCAAATACATTTATCAGTAGGGATTCTATTTTATGAAAAAGCATCAGTTAGAGTTTGAGAATGATTCCTGAGGAATTGTTTTTTCTCATTACACAAACTGTAACTCAATTTCATATAAATAGATCTAGTCTAGATATTTAATGCATTCTGTCAAAAAGCCTTTTGTCTTTACTCTTTGTTCTTTTATCTAATATCCAAACTACTCTATATCCTGTTGGGAAGACATTTGAAAGCCAATTTTATTGCCAGCTCCAAGTACTTCAGTTTTTGATATTTTTTGTTGAACCGTAATCCCTCTTATTTGAGGAAATGGAGGTGCTACTAGGTCGTTTTCAATTGCTTGTGTGATGATTAACTGAATTAAAATACTTAAATCTGTTTGCTCTATTGGTTTAGAAGAAACATTCTCAAACATGAAATTCACTTGTCTATCCCCCTCTACAATAAAAAAATCTTCATGATTAATTAAAACCCTTGCCAATAAATAACCAGGATCATTGAAGCGATTATACTTAAATGAATCAGCCATGAAATTATAAACATTGATCTGACCCAAATACTTTCTATTAGGATCTTGTGTTACATAATCACTTTTGTTATATGCATAATCGGCACCTAAGGTAATTATATTGGTATGTAAAAAGAATACTAGAAGGTCACCAGCTATTTTTACATGAAACTCTTGATCATTAATCGTTTCTACAAAAAGTGAAATTTCGCTGTCCTTAGAATTGGTTTTTTCATTAATTGTTTCTATTAATTTTACAGCTTCTTCTTTTAATGTTCTAAATGCCTTATTGACATTCCTATAAGTTGTTTGTTTTACACCTGATTTGCTGAGTAATAGCTCTGCAATATGTTTGGTAGGATCTTGTTGCATATTAATATTTTTACTTCAATTCTAAAACTAGGAAATGACAGTGAATTAACAAGCTCAAATGAAGTTTTTTCTCAATAAATTGTCGTTTATCCGCAATCAGTGTCTCTCGCAGTCAACACAGAAAAACCAGTTGAGCAGGATCATATCGAATGGTGAATCGTTCATTAAAGATCAGCGTCGCTAAAAGAGACACTAGGAGTGATCGCTAGATCAATGAAAAAAGAAATTTTAACCTTTCACTATTACCTCGTGAGCTTGTTCCGAGGTTCTTGATTAATTAGAGTCGGTCTATAAAGTATTATTTCAAGTATAAAAGAAAAATAAAAACGCTATAGATTCCCCCTTTTAAAGGGGGGCTGGGGGGATTTCGTAGAATCAATCATTTTCTTTCTTCCTACTTTATGGACAGTCATCGTGATTTATGAAATCAAACTTCAAAATAGATAACTGTAGCTAGCTCAGAAGCTACTTCCGTGTTTAAACAGCCAGGTTTTATGTGAGAAATTATTGATAACGGAATGGGGCACGGAACTAAGAGGCTGTGTAAAAGCGCAGTGAAATCCGAAAAGTATTTGTGTAGGTATCAGAGAAATTTTTCATACACGAAAATCTCGGAGCGTTCAAAACACTTTTTACACAACCTCTAACTTCCGCGCCAGAATCAGGTAACCAATCAAATTTTTAAGAAGATCTCAATTAATTGAATGATATTCGTCTAAGTATTGCTTGATCACCAGCATGATGTCTTTTGAGTTTGATAATGATTCAAGTGAAGAAAAGAGAATCAGCCGTAGCAATAATTCATTTTTCTGTTCCAGCTCTTTAAATGCTGTAAGCAAAACTTCACCAATTTCCTCTTTAGGCATATTTTTATCAGACTCTACTACCAGTTCAATGAGGTCTTTATCAGTGTTTCTGATTTCTAAACGAAATATATTTTTTGACATTGATTTTTAATTGAAGGTCAAGAGGGCTGAAGATGTAATATGAAATTCCTTATAAAAATCACTAAACATATTTTTGCTTTTAAGAAATTCTTTTGGAGCTCCTTCCATGGTTATGCAACCATTTTCCAGTAAATAAATATAATCGGATTTGGAGGCGGTAGTTACCCTATGGGTGATCATAAATATGCCAATATCCCTTTTAAATTGGTTCAGTATATCGATGATAAAAGATTCTGTTTTTTTATCCATGGCAGAGGTACTTTCATCAAGCAGCAAAAAATCAGGGTTTCTAAACAAAGCCCTTGCCAGTCCTACTATTTGGCGTTGACCACCTGATATATTGGTGCCTTCTTCTCCCAGTAGAGTCCCATAACCTTGTGGAAATATTTTGAAATAGGCATCGAATCCAAATTTTTCAGACCATTTAAGAAACCTTTCGTAGGTTGCAGGATCTTCTGAAAGAACCACGTTAAAAAATAAACTATGGTTGAAAATCTTGATATCTTGGGGAACTACAGAGATCCTTTCTCGATAGCTGCCCATATTAAGTGTTTCAATAGGAACCATATCCAACCAAATTTCACCATACTGAGGTTGATAGAACCTTTGGATCAATTGGATCAATGTACTCTTTCCTTCTCCACTTTCACCTAACAGCGCCCTAAACTCTCCTTTTTTTATTTCCAAATCCACATTTTTTAGTAAGTCAAGCATGCCTGGATAATGAAAAGATATATTTTTTACTAAAATACATTTTGCATTTAATGGATAGTGATCTCCTTTTTGTAAGTCCTCTATGGCAAGGCCAGAAAATTCGTTCATCCTTTCAAAAGCTACTTTTGCTTCCTGTATTTGGATATTGAACAGAGTAATCTGAATGATGGAAGGTGTGATGGATCCTAAAAGTGTAAAACAGGCAATCAACGTCCCCAAGGCCATACTTCCCTGTAAATAAACAGAAGAGGTATACCCGATTACAGACAGTGTCAAAACAATGGAAATGAGTTCCGCAATCAAACCGAAGTTGACCTGAGCTTTCCCAAGAGAAAAAGAATTTTCCTGAAAATTACGATAAAATGCCATTGTACTTTTTTCAAATAAATTCTGCTTAGAAGAAGTCTTTACTTCAGAAATACCATTGATCACATCTATGTAATTACTTTCGTTTAGCCCATAGGAAGACATCGTTGCTTTTTGATGTTTCAAGATTGGTTTTTGAAATTTAAAATGTAAGATGGTGAATAAAGGTGCGATTACGATAACCAATAACCCTACTTGCCATTGGTAGACCAAAAGGGCAACTATTGAAATAGTGAGTACCAGAATTTCCAATATCAGGTTCCCTATTAAGTTACTGACAGCTGACTGGATCCGTCTGGTATCATTCATTCTAGCAATCATTTCCCCTGATTTCTTGGAATCAAAAAAAGGTTTAGGCAACCTGATCAGAGACTTAAAGAAAAAACCAACCATCCTGATGTTAAAATCCCTACTCTGGGTCAACAGAAAATTTGATCTTAGGTAACTTAAGAGGGATTTAAAAATCAAAAGAACGCCAAATAAGGCTAAGCTTATTACGAGCACAGAAATCTCCCGTGAGGGGAGTACTTCATCTATTAGTTTTTGGGTAAATATGGCTGTTGATAGATTGAAAATGGAGATAACCGCACCTAAAAACAGGGCAGCTACTAGTACATTAAAGTCTTCTTTTATCCAATTGATAATGACCTCATATTGGCTGTTTTTTTGATCAGATTTTTTAAAGTGGGTACTAGGTTTTAAGGATAGCAAGATTTTATCCCGCCAGACCATTTTCAGTTGATCAATTGTCCAGATTTCAACTCCTTTTGCAGGATCCCCTATGACCAAGTTATCTCCTGCAAATCCATAAAATACCACATAATGTTGCCGGTATCCTTCCATGATCACATGGAGTATGGCTGGCTGGTCCAGTTCATGTAAATTTTCAATACTGTCAGCTTTCAACCCACTGGCTGACAGACCTAGTTGGCCAGCTGCTTGCTGTAGCCCCAGCATACTGGTTCCTCTTTTGGTAGTGCCACTTAACTGACGTATATGATCCAGTGTTTCTGATCCTCCATGAAATGAGATGATGGAAAGGAGACAGGCAACACCACAATCGGACTGTCCATGCTGTCGTTTAAATGTTTTTTTATAGGTATTATTTAACTTCATAGGCTAGCGGTTTTCAGGATTATATGGGCCTTAGTAAAACCCTTATAGGTGCTTTTTAACAGATTGTTTTCATAAATGTATAGCTGGGGAAGGCTCGTTTTACCAAAAGTTGCCAGCACCTTATCTGGCTCCACCTGATAGAATTTGTAACCAGTTTTTGCAACTGCAAGGTGTTTGGTCAAGTAATTTTTAACTTCAGCTATGTCCTGATAAGAAACCAGTATTAGCTGAAACTGTTGTAGGATTTCAGGTGAATCATTGATTAGTTTTATCTGGCGCTGACAATAGTCACATTCACTGTTGAAGTAAACCAAAAGAGATGGTTTGAGATAACTGTTCAAAGGCTGTGATTTATCCATATCCTTTAATTGGCCTATTAGGACTGATAGTGTTTTGGTGTTTTGATTACCCTGTGATTGTAGGTTGAGTTTGAAAACACTTTGGAAGATCATGTAGATAGTAGCGGTGACAACTGTGACAACTAAACTGTATAAATATATTTTTCTCATATTAGCTGATAAGGTTAATGGTCAAGAAAGTGACAAAAATGATCCATACAACTAGACCTGTCAAATAAGTGATGAAGGTAAACCTTAAGGAAGTATCATAATCCTGTCTGATAGCTTCCCTAATCCCAAAAGCCAGTACGCTGATGTAGACCAGTTCCAAAAGACTTACTGATTGTATAGGGTAGACCAGCCAAGGTTCCAAAGTCTCAATATCGAAAAAGCTGATCAATGAGAAGGGGTTGAAAAGCTGAATTTCAGTAAGGTTAAAATCTGTTTTTATAAAACCGAACCATATCAACTTGGTAAATATGGGTATAAAAGCCACAAATTCTGCGAGGATTGTAGCATTGAAAAGCTTTTTATAGGAGGTATTAAAGCCCATAAATACGGTGCCTGTCAATAGCCATAAAGCCAGAAAAGAAAATTTGATTAGATAGATTACAGGAACAGTCAGATAATTCACCCACCACCATTTTTCCTGAAAGTGAAGAATTTCAGTTACTCTATCCAATGGTAAAGACTCACTAAAATGATCAAAATAAACATCCTCAGAGACAATAAACTCCTGAAGAATAAACATGGATAAAATGGAACTGAGAATTAGTAGAAAGAACAGTGCATGCTTGTTGAGGTTGTTATAAGTTAATGATAGGCTCATTGAATGAATTTTATATTTTAAATGATCTTTTTTTAGTAGGTATGATGGAGCTCATAACTACTGTTCTACCTTATGAGTAGGAAAAAGGAGTAATATGAACAGTTGGTTTGGTCTATTTTGACTTGTTGATCGAAATTAATTAAGAATTAGAAATGCGTAATTGTATAATGTAAATTCGATTGGGGCGCATTTGAGCTTTAGTGGATTTTTAGTGGGATTTGTAATTATTAGTGTTAGAAATCTTTCAGTTCTTTTTTCTATTGAAAACTACTGGTATCCAATTAAATTTGAAAATAGAAAAGAAAATGCTACTGGATCAAATAAAGACAGGTTTTTCCTTATCCTGAAAAACACCTCTTTATTTGATCTATAAGTGTCTTTTTGTTCATTTTCAGATTTAATTGGATACCAGTATTTATTAAGTTGAATAATTGGGTGAGAGTGACCATATGAACATCAAATGAAACATCTTGGTATCAGCGTAGTAGGAGAATAAAGTTTAGCTATTCTCGAAATATTGATTAAGCTGATCAATAGTCTCATTATCACAAGTGACATCTCTTATAATATTTCCTTTCTCCATCAAGATTACTCTGTCAGCAATTTCAATTACTTCAGTCAAATCATGACTAGAAATTATCTGTGTTTGCTTGCTGTTTTTTAACAATGCTGACAACCTGTATCTTGAGCGGGGATCAAGATTAGCAAAAGGCTCGTCTAGGATTAATAATTTTGGGTTGGTTACTAGGGCAGACAATATACCCACCTTTTGTTTATTGCCGGTTGATAATTCCCTTATTAATTTAAGGTAATATTCTGGTTCAAGAAAGTCAGATAACTCAGTGTTTTCAGGCTGATTATAAGCTTTTTGGGTAAATTTTAAAAATTCTTTAGGCGTTAAAAAATCTATCAAAAAACGTTCATCCAGATAAGAATTGACTTTTGTTTTCCACTCTTCATTTTCCTTAATAGAATGATTGAAAATTTCAATACTTCCACTTTCAAAACTGATTAGGTTTAACAGACATCTTAACAGCGTTGTTTTACCTGCGCCATTGTTTCCAATAAGCGCTACAGTTTCCCCTTCTTTGATTGTTAATTCCTCAATATGCAATTTGAATTCTGAAAATTCTTTAATAAGGTTTTTTAAATAGAGCATGGTTAATAATTTAGTTTTTTTGTAAGGTTCGTACTGAAAGTTTTTTTCAGAGGTTTCAATAGGACTAAAAAGGCCATTAACCCAATAATTGATAGGCAATTTAATAGTAGATGCACATCTTTGTATAAAATTTTTGAAATAAGCAGTGTGATCCCTCCAAAGAAAATAGGAATCATAATAGATAAAACATTTGGCAGCTTGATACCTTGAAAGTTTAAAAACCTTGAGTTGTGAAGAGCAATGGTTTTGTTATTGTGATATATACTGGTGACAAGTGTAGCTGGTAATAAAACCCCAATATTGAATAAACTAAAAGTAACTGCCCATCTAATTACTTGTGGGTATAGAAAATAATAACTGGGAAATATGATCAGCATAATAAGTGCAGCATATAGATAAGGTAATAGTATGACCGTGAAGAAAGTTGTACTTATTCCACTAGGAAATTTTAGAAGAGCCGTTAAGTAACTTCCTTGCCAATTAAAACTCAAAGAAGAATAAGCAATAGAGACAAGGAAAGAACACCAACCAATGGCTTGAAGGGCGACAGAAATCTTGTTATCACCTGTAAAGTAGATATCATTAGAGAGTAACCATGGTAAAATCAGGTTAATGATAATTAACAAATAAAGAGTGGAATGTAATTCTTTTAATCGCTTATTTCTTAGACTGGATTTTAATTCTATTCCTAATAGGTGTTTGATCATTTTAAGTAGGATTTGATGGGTATTGATTTGAATTGGATAAAAAGTAAGATAAAGACTGACAATAAAATGAGAGTAAAGTTGAGTTTTTCAAAAGGGCAATAAAAAACCACGGTTAATAAAGCTAAACCTATAACGAATAATAAAACTTTTCTTATGAATTCATTCATGTCTATGCCTTTAAAAAGAAACCCTAGGGCTGAGGTTATTATCAAAAGCAAAAAAAGATTTGTCGATAGCAAGATACTGGTGCTTATTGTAAGAGCAATACACAAGGTAGAGGTGATAAAAAGAATTTTTTTTAGCAGTATCTCTTCAAAAACTATCAGGGTTAATAAAGGTAATTTCTTAATAGGTAATTTAAGGTACGGATAAATAGAACCAGATAAACCAGAACTGTTAATAAGGGAGATAACTTGCATTCCTATGATAGGCAGGTAAATTTTTTTCAATAAAACAAGGTCATTTGCAGGAATGAGTGCTTTAAGAATAAATGTGAAAAGAACAATAAACCCTAGGAAGAATAAAATCAGAATAATCTTAAGTAAATAATCTTTTTCTGATCTGAGAGCCTTTAACTTGAATTTATAGTGATATTTCAGGAGGATTAGCGCATTCATAATTGGCAATTATAAGAAAAAGGAGTCAGTATGACAGACTCCTTTTAAAATGATTAAGCATTCATACAAGCTACTTCACCGCTTGGGCGCATTTGAGCTTTAACGGTAATACGTGCCTGTTTTTAGTAGGTTTTGTAATCTGATTTCTCAGATTTTATTCTTATAAAACCCATTCTGAAATTAGTTTCAGAAAAGCGAATACCAATCTTACTTTGTTATCTTAGATTTAGAGATAATCTGACAACAGAGCATTTTAAGTCTATTTAGTAAGTCATAGTAGGACTAATCAGAGAAGCTCTTCTTAGTTACTATTCGGTTCTTTTTTTCTAAACCGAGGAAGTAATATGGCTATAGGAAGAAGAAAATGTAAATACCTAAAATCAGGATATAATTCATGCAGAATTATATAGCTAATTAGGATGATGAAAGTTATTATGTTGATCGGGTTTGCTAATATGTTTTTCAAATTAGTAGTGTTTATAAGTAAAGGTGTGATATTTTTTACCACACCTTAAATGCTAACAATGGTTAAAAACTTCTATAAATGGCCCATCCAACACAGGCAACATCACCTGCTAATTTAGCAGGAATAATACTGAATACTACTGCACTCGTATAAGCTATACAGGCGCCGTCAACAAATGTTTCCCAGCTACCGCCATTGACCTCCTTTGCTTCTAATATATCTATTTCTTTCATAATATTAATGATTTAATGAGTTAGTGAATAACCTATGTAATGGGCACATCCTTGAGATGCTATAAACAGTGCTACTGGAGCTGCTCCTCCTCCAGTTCCGGCAAGAACAGCCCCGCCTGCTAAAATAGCTCCTCCGCAGGCAAATCCTCCCCAAAAATCTAAATCACCACCTTCTGTTTTTTCCATTTGAAATGAAGATAATTCTTTCATAATAATATTTAATTTTAAAATTCACCGATTGTTTCAGGATATCGGTTTATCCTTTACAATCCATCTACTTACGGCCGATAGGTGGATAGACAGTTTCTTTTTAGAACCAATTCAATCCTGTTTCTAATATTATTTTAGAAATAGTGAAAAATGATTCTATTAAAATTAGGATGATTAAAATCATATGTGTTTAGTTTTTTCTGATCCTTTACTTTAAGATCACAAAACCAGACCGATATGAACACTTTTGTGAAAAAACTTTCAGAAGGTAATTGGAATTAATTAGGAATTAGATAAAATGAGGAATGCGAAATGAGTAATTAGAAATTTTTGGCTAATTCCACATTAATAATACCTAATTCTTTTCCATTTCTCTAAAAGCAGCAAGTCATAATTCCTAATTTCTAATTAAAACTACGCCCAGCAAGTCAATTCCTAATTCCGCATTCCTAATTCCTAATTAAAACTACGCCCAGCAATTCAATTCCTAATTCCGCATTCCTAATTCCTAATTAAATCTACGTCCAGCAAGTCAATTCCTAATTCCGCATTCCTAATTTCTAATTAAATCTACGCCCAGCAATTCAATTCCTAATTCCGCATTCCTAATTCCTAATTCTATTACAACCAGCAAATCATAATTCCTTCTTCGCCAGTTCTATTGCTTTCTCCAGCACTTCATCCCTACCATCTATAATTCCCTGAACTGTGGGACGCACTTCTACATCTGGTAAAAATCCAATTCCATGTAAGCGGCTGCCATCATGTTTGAGGACTTTCATGCCTGTGTATTGATAAGTATAACCTCCTGGTAATCTAAATCTGTTTATGTTTCCGTTTATACCTGTAGTTTGGCTTCCAATCAAAGTTACATGATCCATTTTGGCAAAGAAACCTGTAATGCTTTCCGAATAACTTTGAGCATGGTTGTCAATCAAAAAATATACAGTGGCATTTATAGCAGGGATTAACTTTTCTATATTCCACCCAGATTTAGAATAAGAACTTGAGAGATCGTACCTATCTGGCTTAATAATATTTGGTTTAAACATCCATCTTGTAGAATCATTCTCTTTTATGAAGTGTCCTAGAAATTTAAAAATACCATTTCCCATGTCAGGATACCCCCTCATATCTATTATTAAAGCTTTAGAGTTTTTAATTTCTTGTAAATGATTTTCAAATAAATTATAAGTTAGCAGATCCATATTTATATAAGATAAATACTTATCTATTTTGTGAAAGGGTTTTATGTTTTTCTGATAAACCAAACTTCTTTTAGGCTTTAAGCCCTTTGTTTTAGAATGAATGACCAGAGTATCTGGTTGATCAATTTTATTTTTAACCGTTATAATATCATACCTTTTACCATATTCATATGAGGCAATCATCTCTTGAGCTATATCATCCATCATTTCATGTAGATGTGATTTGGGGACAAGCGGAGTAAAGTTTTTAATTACTTCACGGATAGGCACTTCATTAATTGCAATGATTTCCGACCCAATATAATTGATGTTTTTCTGGTCAGTATTCGTTATAATCATTTTTCCCTCAATCCATTCTATGTTAATAGGAGGAAAATACCTCTCATAAAAGACATTGTTGACCCTAGCATGTCCATCTCCAATAGCAGAAAGGCCCCATGTGAGTGTTTTGATGAAATTTTTAGGGTTTGGCTTTTTTAAAGCCATGAGGAGCATTTCAGTAAATGAAGATTCCCAGTTAATCTCCACTTCATTAAAGTATGGGTAAAAGTGTTGGATACTATTCCAAAAGTTAATTAAATTTCCAATATAAAATTCCTTCTGGTTGGTACTGTGAATATAACTGTTTTTGATTATCCGCATCTCCTTAATTAATTTATCGAGAAGATTTACCTCTGCCTTAGGATAAGTACCTTCGGTGTCTATGATTAAAACCGTTGGAAGAACGCAAAAAATACCTAATCCAATTTCTTTTCGAATAAGGTTATCAAAATTCAATTTCTTATCAAATAGAAAATTTTTCTTTGAAGACCATTTAATCCTTTTGCTTATGTAAGGATCCTTTTCTCCTAATTGCCCGTTTCCAATGTGCTGCCACTGGATGGTGTCTAAAACAGCTACATTTTGATCTAATTTACCATAAGGGTTTATCATTTTACTAGAAGGTATACCATAGCAGAGAGTAAGTGTTGGTGCGATAGGTTTGAAGAGTTCATTTAGAACTTCAATGAAATCTCTATCTTCTGAATCAAGAATCTTTTTTGAACCATAAATAGCAAATGCATCCCAATCCAACTCAGCAGCTTCATCACTGGGGTGAAAGTATTTTACATAGCCATAAAGGTGATTGAAAACTTTAATTTTATCAGTTTCCCTTTGATTTAACCCCATTGAATTAGCAACAAAGCAAGTAAGCCAAAGTATAAAGACAGTCAATACTTTTTTCATTATGCAACTTTTTAGTATATCAATTCAAGATTCCATTAATTGTTGTTAATAACGAATACTATCTAAAATTAGATTAAAACAACAACAATAAGAACATTTTAAGTTAAATAGTTTATATCTTTGTTGTAAATAAATTTAAGCAAACATTGACATGAAAAAAAAATTAAACTTAGAAAAATTAATCATCAAAAGTTTTGTCACAAAGATTGATACTGATACGTCTGGAATAATAAAGGGTGGTACTGCAGATGACAGTATAGTATTTGCGTGTGGAGATGAACAAGTAGATAACAGTGGAGCCTTTTGGTGTACTTTGGGTTTCTGTGGGAATTTTCCTGATACAGTTAGAACAACTAACTAATTCCAAATTAAACTACATTGAAACAGTATTATTATTGTTTCTTGCTTTATAGTTTTTTTGCAATGATGAATCATGCAAATGGTTCATCATTTGATAGTATCAAAAGACTATATAATCAACACAATTATTCAGGTTGTATTGAATTAATTAATCATGATTACCAAATTAATCATTCAGATAGCATCCCCTTTTCAAATAGTTATCTTTTAGGCAAAAGTTATTTTCAGATTAGGGACTTTAGAAGTGCAATAAAGACTTTTCAAAAAGTAATCAGTTTTAAGGCAGGCAGCAAAGAAAATAAACTTTATAAATTAAGATGTATAAACGAGTTGTCACGTACTTATTTATGGTCTTTAAACATTGACAGTGCAAAATACTGGAATAGTTATTCCAAGAAGTTTCAAAAATCCAATCAAATCAACCTTATTGAGAATAGTTCTTTTATTCAAAAAGCAGAATTACACTTATATATTAGTTTGGATAGCTCTAAATTCTATTTGGATAAAGTAAGGAAGAGCATTGATAATGACTCTGAGAATATCTTGTTTTATTACATGGCATTAAGTCAGTATTATCTTGCGAAAAATGATATTAAATCAAGCTATAAAATTACCAATAAAGGCTTAGAGTTATTTAAAAAAAATGAGAGTAGTGATTCGGTCAATTGGATTAACCTTCATTTATTAAAAGGATTTTATACACTCAGAACAAAAGGGGCAAAATCTTCCGTTTCATATTTTGAGAATTATGTAAGACCTTTACTTTTTAAACACCACTCTAGAAATAACCAGGCATATGATTACTTGAAAGGCGAATTTTACAGATTGACTACATTGTCGTACAGTCATTTAGGTAATTTCAATAAAACAGTTCAATACACAAAACTCTATTTAGATATAGCTATTAAAAGTTTAGATCCTGATAATGTAAGGCTTGGTGAAATATACAGAGACTTAGCAGAATCTTACCTGAAAAAAAACAGGATAGCAACGTATATAAAATATATTGATTTAAGTATTGAAATTTTAAGTAAGTATAATAGTTATAAAAATTATGTCTCTTTAGCTAACGCTAAAAGATATTACTATAGTAAGAATTATGCAAATTGTATTAAGTGGTCGAATATTTATATGAAACAAAAGCAACTTGAGAACAAAAAATTCACAAGAAGTGATGATCTTATATTTACGTATAAGCTTTGGTCGCACTATCAGCTCAGCGAATATGATAGCGTGTCGAATAATGTGACTCTTTTAAACGAATATTTACAAAACATTAATCTGCCCAACGAAAATTTGGTAAATAAATACGAACTATTCAAAGTAATTACGCTGGAAAAAAAAAGAAATTCGATTGAGAAAAAGACCAAGATTTCAATAGAAGTTGATACACTCAAAAAGGAAATTGAAAGTATTTACAAGTCTTATTTTAAAACGATGGAATTTAGCTCCAAAAGACTAAATGGAGCACTTGCATTTATAAATGCTTACAGTAACTATGTTCTAAATGAGAAAATAATTGATGACAAAATTAGTTCATTACTTGATAAAGCAATTTCTTACAACTACAGGGAAATAAGCTTAAAAAATAATGCCATAAATTTAAAACAAATAAAAAACTGTTATCAACTTTTGATTTCTACTTGGCTAAAATCTCGTTTTCATTATTTTAAGTATAATGAAAATCATGATTTTTTAGACCTAAACTATGCATTTTTATATGCTGATTTTAATCATAGATTAAAATCTATGACTTTGGATATGGAGAGCGAGGTTATTGATCAACTTCTCCAAATAGAAAACAACTTAGATGAAGATATACTAATGAAAATTACTTTCAAGAGACACAAAGACTCAGTGGGGGATTTTAATTTAAGCTATATCTTTAATTCATTTGAGAGTAAAAAGTCGATTATACTATTTAATAATATAGTTCACAAGCAGCTACTTTATATGAATCATGTTCCAGACAGTTTATTGATGAGAAAGAGTAACCTTGAAAAGCGAATTTCTGGAATAAAAGAAAGACTAAAATCAGTAGGTAAATCAGAAGACTCAAGAATCACACAAGAATATAGGAGAAATTTAATTGAGGGAGAGCAATTGTTAACGTTATTAAATATTCATTTAAGAGAAGAATATAATATAAAATTTAGTAAAAACAGTCAAAATATCATAGAACTAGATGAGGTAATGTCCAAACTAAGCGATTCAGAATTATTAATTTATTATACTGAAAGAGCAGACGCAAATTATACCTTAGCTATCAGTACAAATGAAACTTTTTTTCACAAACTAAACCCACTGAGAGACTCAGTAGTCAGTCAATTTAGGAACAGCCTAGACCCAGCCACTTCTTTTTCTAAGGGGACACAGAACGGCAAAGATTATTTACAGTCTGCCTATGCTATTTATGAAAGCCAGCTAAAACCAGTACTGGATAAATTTCCAGATGCAAAAAAGATCATTGTGATACCAGATGGGCAGCTGCATCACGTGCCCTTTGATGCACTCATCAGTGAACTGCCTAAAGGAGATGGCCTGGTAGACTATGCTTCTCTACACTACCTGATCAAAGACTATACCTTTTCCTATGCCTACTCGGCCACCACACTTTTCAAAACGAAATCACTCCTAGAACAGATCAAAGAGGAAAGTGGATTAGGAAATAGAGACGGTCAGCAGGTACTGGCTTTTGCGCCTTCTTATGACTCTGACGATAACTCTGACTTAAATACGAATCTTTTGGCTCAGAGGAGGAGTAAAAAACAACCGCTCAGCAACATAAGGGGAAACCTTTCTAACCTAGACTGGAATGACGAAGAAGTAGCTGGTATAGGGGATTATTTTCAAGGGAAATCACTCTTTGCAGAGATGGCCAATGAGAAAGACTTTAAGAAAGAAGCCAATAATTATGACATTCTACACCTTTCTATGCATGCGGTGGTAGATGCAGAAGATCCCATGTACTCTTACTTGGCTTTTGCGCCAGACCCTCAAGATACTTCAACAGGAGATGGCTTCCTTCATGCTTTTGAGATCTATGACCTAGACCTAAAAGCAGACATGGCAGTGCTCAGTGCTTGCAATACAGGTTATGGCAAACTGTACAAGGGAGAAGGGCCGCTCAGTTTGGCAAAAGCATTTACCTATGCAGGCTGCCCATCAGTAGTGATGAGCTACTGGGCAGCAGATGACCGCTCATCCAGTGACATCATGAAACTGTTTTATGGAAACCTGGCAGAAGGAATGGAAAAAGACGAGGCACTGAGACAAGCAAAGCTTACCTTTTTTGAGAACACCTCACCTTTCAAAAAATCTCCAGCCTTCTGGAATAACTTTGTAGTGATGGGAGATACCAGTCCCATTATCAAAGATCATTCAAGGCTTTACTTTTATGTAGCAGGCGCATTTCTTATGCTGATCGCATTGGTTTTTGTGGGGTGGAAGTTTTTATATAGTAAGACGGAGAAAAATTAGAAATTCATAATTCAGAATTAGAAATTCATAATTCAGAATTAGTAATTCATAATTAGAAATTAGTAATTGTCAATTCTAACCACACATTCCTAATTCTCTAAAGGCACAAGTCAATTCCTAATTACACATTTCTAATTCCTAATTAATCTCCATTCAGCAAGTCAAAATTCCTAATTACGCATTTCTAATTCCTAATTAATCTCCGTTCAGCAAGTTATAATTCCTAATTACGCATTTCTAATTTCTAATTCTCTAAAGGCAGCAAGTCAATTTCTCTCAAAACCCGTTTTGCCTTTATTTGAAAAGGTCCAGACTCTTGAGAAATTTTAGCGAGCGTTTTATTTGCTTCGCCAGTTTTACCCAAAGCCAGTTGCGTTAAGCCTAAGTACCAGTGCAAGTAATGTTTATGAAGTGGATCTGTGGTATCCAAGAGTGCTTGGGAAAGTCTATCTTCTGCCTTTTCATATCGCGAAGTAATTAAAAAAGCATTGGCTAAGTAGATGCTCACAGGAACATCCAGTACATCAGTAGTATGAGGTTTGTCTAAATAAAAAATGACCTTTTCATAATCTCCACCTTTGTAAGCGCTTAAACCTAAAGGTAAATCTTGTGATTTTCTAAGGCTTTCAGAAAGGGGAAATACTTCAAAATACTGGGCATAAAGTTCTTTTGGTTGAGTTGACTTATCAGAAGGAATCAAAAATAAGTAAGCTATGAGTACGAATGCGATAGTAGCAGCAGCACCAATAGTCCAGTAAGCTCTGCTTTTTCTAATATTGCTAGATTTATAATTTTTTTGATCTAATTCTTGAAAGAAGTCTTTTGCTTCTTTAAAACGCCTGATTCTATCAGAAACTTTTAAAGAAGCGATAATCACCTCCATATTTTCTAATTCCTTACGGAATTCCTCAGAGTTTTTGATAAGCTGGTTAAAAGTAATTTTCTCTGCTTCGTCTAAGTTACCATCTAGGTATTTGATGATGATCATATTTTCTTTTTCAAAATCGGACATTTACTTATTTATTAATTTATCTAAATCAAAAACGATTTTTTTAAGCCTATTGATACATCTATACTTAAGGGTAGTGGCTACCGATGAAGTATTGAAATCGTGTGTTTCAGCAATTTCTGACATGGTTTTGTTTTCTAAATAAAATGAAGAGAGGATAGATCTACATTTATCGGTTAATTGTTGAAATGCTTTATTAATGACCTGTTGTTTTTGTTCAAGAAAATCATCGTCATTTTCTTCTTTATTTAAGTGAGGGAGGTAGTGATAAAAGTACATTTCTATTTGGGCTTTAGATTCATTTTGCTTTTTTACTTTAGTATAAACCCTTTTCCAATGATTCAAATTGGTTACTAGGAGATATGATCTTAGGTTCTTAATATCATTAAAATCCATGTTCTTCTCTTGCAAATCAAGGATTGAGTCTATGAATACATTTTCAGCAATATCTAGGTCACACTTAGTTTTTTTTATTAGATAATTGACGCAAAAATCTCTATGACTGTACAGTGACAAAAGGAAGTCATTTTTACTATTCATTTACGTAAAATAATTATATGCACATGATTATGTCAAAATAAATGTATAGATATAAACAGTTTGAAGACATTTTTTTAAAGAAGATCGTTAATTTATTTATCAAAAGCAGTAAAATTGGTTGTTCGTAAGACGTACCAATAAATTCATTTTTAATAATTCTCTGTGATGAATGACGAAAACCCTTTGGTGGATACTAATTACTTACTTCAGAAATTTCCAGGTAAGGGAGGTTGGACATATGCTGAGATTCCTGAAATTAGCCAAAATAAAAACAATCCATTTGGATGGGTAAAAGTGAGAGGGTTTATTGATGATTATCAATTGAAACAATACAAACTGATGCCAATGGGAAGTGGGAAGTTATTCCTTCCGGTCAAATCAGCAATCAGAAAAAAAATTAGGAAAGAAGCTGGTGATTTTGTGCATGTGTGTCTATATGCTGATAATTCATTATTGGAAATCCCTCAAGAAATAAAAGATTGTTTGTTGAATGAATCTAAAAAAGTTTATGAGAAATTTTTGTTATTTACGGAAGGAGAACGGAAATCATACCTTGATTGGATTTATGGAGCAAAGACTGAAGAGACTAAAGCAAAAAGGATTATAGAAATGATGGATAGAGTAGCTGAAAATATAAAGTTTAACCAAAAGATTAATTGAACTAGGATTATTGCGTAAAGTAAACACGGTCAATTAGAAGGTTAGAATAATCGCCGAAATAACTTCTGCGCTATGAGTAGAATCAGTAATTTATAATTAGAAACAGTTTTTCCTAATTACACATTCCTAATTTCTAATTAATCTACTTTTAGCAAGCGTTGAATTTAGTCTCCGTGACCTATCCTGAAAATGTAAATTGCACTGCATTCTGTTAGGCTTTTCCATAACATATAGCCAAGAAAGTATCTTCTGCTAGATCAAGTGATAAGGTCTTATATTTCTTTATTTTTCTCAGGAAATTCCTATCGATTAGCTCCAAAGGCAATTATTTAACTATTCAACTAATAGGATGAATAAGTTGTATTAAAATCAATATAATGTTGATCTGAATAAATGGTTGATAGGTGATGAGAGGCTTCCATTCTTAAACTAATGACTCCACTTTGGTTTGTGAAATATCAGCTAAAAATTGCATATAAACTTCTTCTTTGCCTTTACCGGTAGGTCTCATTTTGGCTGTCCCTGATTGTGATACTCTACAAAAACCACATTGATCATTAGAGATTATTTCCATAGAACCACATAGATCCCAATCACACTCATTAATGATTTTTTCTACAGGTTTTAGCAAGACACCTTTGCAAAGAGCCATAGGGATTTTTTCACCTTCAACAATTGAAATCAACCCAACACGTTTGTGTATTGATAAATGTGATTGATCTTGGCTAAAAGCAAAATTGGATTCAAAGACTTCTTTAAAATATTTAGGGATTAACCTTGAAACTTTTTCGTTGATTACAGGAAATTGGAAAATAACTACATCCGCTAGCATGAGTTGAACTTGTTCTTCAGCTACATCAAAACCATCAGTATTGTGTACATTATTTAAATTTCTGATAGTTATATCCGAATAATTAAATATAGCATCCATTAATAATTTATGGTGGAGGCTTTCATTGGATTCATTATCATATGCGGTAATAATCAATACTTTTTTCATAGCGGGATTAATCTTGGTGATTTAATAAAACTATACTCTAAATATGTTTTGATATTTCAAAGCTAGTAACAATTTGTAAGACTTAACGGCTTTTTAAAGGCTGTAATCGCACTATTTCGACAGATGAATCTTTTTAACTGATCTATGGCATTTATTCTAGCATCAATGAATAACTTAAATAAGCAGCTCAAAAGTAGCGAGTCAACCTCATTTTGAATGTAGAATTAAAATTGTAGTAAACTTTATATCATTAAAGATTATCACGGTTGATTTTGTATACCTAACATGTCTGATCAACTTCTTTAGTTTAAGTGATCTGTGGGGACACAGATCAAGGCGATATATGTAAATAAAAAGCTATAATAAATAAACAGTGATCATGTCTATTTTAGAAAAGAACTTTGGTTTTATTAAGTTTTGCTAAGTCCTTGGACTGTCAGCCGATAAGCTAAAAGAACCAAGGGAATTACAAGTAGTTTGGTGTCCAGGTTGATTTTTGTACATAAGCGTTGGGTTTAGATAGCTGATGACCTTGTCCATCACTTGGTCATTATTCACCATATTGGAGGTAGAGGTAAAAATGCTGCAAAGAAATTCTGGGATAAAATCCCACATACTTTACGAAACCCCAGCTTTGAAACCGATGATTGGGAAGCCTACAAAAGTATCATCTCAAAAAGGACAGCATAAAGTAGGAAAAGACCTAACCTTTTATATTGAAAGATTCAATACTAAAATCAGGGTAAGGGTCTGTAGGCTTGTTAGAAAATCACTATCATTTTCTAAGTATGATAAATGGCATAACTTGACTATCGTTTGGTTCTTCTGGCAACATAACTTGGAGATGTTATAACATTACATATGATACATCACCAAAATCTTTTGTATAAAATCTAATAAAAAATTACTGGCATCCAACTAAATTTCAAATTTAAGAAAAATGCCTCCTGAGTCAATTTGAATAAGGGTTTTTCCTTATCCTGAAAAACACCGTTCCACGGCGGCTCTCTAGAATTGAGTATTCCTAAAATTAGAGGCTTTCTGCGTCGGCAGTCCGATTCATTTTTCCCATACCGCGGGGGCGGGCCCCTGAAAAAACGGAACCGGCGGACCGTCAAAAAAATCTACAAGGCCGCTTGGCGGTCAAAAACAACATGGTACGCCATCTCGGCTCTGCCGGGGTTTTTGACAGGCCAACCCTCCTGCATGAAGATCTAAAAGTAGAAGTTTCGGGTAGGAAACACATTAAATTATTTACTTGGATACTAGTAATAAAAAATGATGCAACGAAAATCAATTAAGCTGCATTTCATCTAATAAAGAACATCTAAAGAAAAAAAATGAGTTTTTATCTGATACAACTGAACCTACTTGCATTTCACGTGTATGTTTAATTAATTAAATTATAACTTTATGCAAAATCGATCTATAAACCATAGTCTAAATAAAAGGAAATCCTATAGGATTTCTTTGTTTCTTCTCCTCTCTTTGGGTGTTTTTCAAGGTTATTCACAAAGCATTAGTGGTTTTATCTTGGATGACCAAAACCAACCTGTACCTTTTGTGAATATTTATGTTAGAGAATTATCATCTGGGACTAGCAGTGATGCCAATGGGAAATATTTCTTGAATATAGCACCAGGGAGCTATCAAATGGCTGTAACAGCAGTGGGGTATGAGACTAAGCAACTAAATATAGTTATCCATGATAGTCCAGTGAAGAAGAATATCTATTTAAGGACTTCAGATATTGCTTTAAATGAAATAGTAGTGAAAGCTAAAAGAAAAGACCCTGCTGTTGAGATTATTCAAAATGTGATCAAAAATAGAGAAAAGTACCTTTCCCAGATTGCTAGCTTTAAAAGTGAGATTTATATTAAGGCAACTGAAATTATAGATGAGAAAGAACGAAAAAGAAGGGTCGCAAAAGCTGCTATAAGAATAGAATCTCAAGAGGATAGTGGCGATGTTTTTGAAAAAGAGAAGCTTGAAAGGGAAAATGAGTTTAATAAAATTAGTTTAATGGAGGTTCAGTTAACGCTCAATTTTCAAGCACCTAATAATTATAAAGAAGAGAGAACAGGATACAAGGTTTATGGGAACAAAAGTGGTTTGTTTATACCAACCTTTGGTCAGTCTGATTTTAACTTCTATAAAAATTTAGTAAGAATGCCCGAAATAACAGAGGTGCCAATTATATCACCTATTAGCAGAACTGCAATCTTAACCTATAAGTATAAATTAGTGGAAACTACTGTGGAAAATGAAAGGTTGGTTTATAAGATCAGCATTACTCCTCGTAAATCTGGTAGTTCATCTGTTAAAGGATTTATTTATGTAAATGATGAACTTTGGAATATCAACAAGTTAGAAGTATCGTTGGATAAAGGGGGGTTGAAATTCTATGATAAATTTAAAATTAACTTAGGTTATGAAGAGATAGATGACACTTGGATTCAACAAAGACTGGAGTTTGCCTATGAAACTAAACAAGGTCGGTTTAAAAACTTTAAAGGCAATACCGTTTTTAACTATAAGAGTTTTGAAAAAAACTATCAGTTTCCCGATAAATTTTTTGATAATGAGATCTCTGTGACCACTCAGGAAGCTTATAAAAGAGATTCAACTTATTGGAATAGCTCAAGACCCGAACCACTTTCTACTAAAGAATTAGCGTTTGTACACTATAAAGATAGTATTGAAAGGGTAGTAAAAAGTAAAGATTATCAAGATTCTATTCAAGCGATATACAACAAAATTTCTTTTACCGAATTATTCTTTGATGGACCAGGTTTTCGAAATAATGAGAAGAAAAGTCACATCTATCTGTTCCCCATATTCGGACTGATCACATTTGAAGTAATAGGAGGGGTGCGCCTTACTCCCTCAGCCAATTATTATAGGAGATTTGAAAATGGGAAATCAATTGGTATTTGGGGAGATCTAAGCTATGGTTTGCAAAACAGGGATATGCAGGGCAATGTGAATGTTGGGCACTTATATGACCCATATCATTTTGGACGTATCAATGTCGCTGTAGGGAGATCATTCTATTCTATTAACAGTTTTGATGCATTTCTAAATCAGTTAAGGGCCTCTAATTATATTTTACATGATAGACTTGGTGTTGTTCATTCACGAGAACTCTTTAATGGTTTTTATTTGAGTAATTCCATCAATATCAATGATAGGAAGTCACTAGAAGGGTTTCAGACAAATACGGTTATCAACAGAATAGGGATTGCAGAGGATAGTGAAGTTTTGACATTTGAAGATTATAGGGCAATAATTACAGAAACCAGAATCTCATATACCCCACAGCAACGATATATTTCAGAACCAAACAGAAAGATTATTGTAGGAAGTAATTACCCTACTATTAGCTTAACACATCGTAAAGGATGGGATGGATTACTATCTAGTGATATTAATTTTGATTACTTAAGTGTTTCTTTGGATCAAGATGTGATTTTTGGAGTATTGGGGAACTCTAAATATAATGTTGAACTAGGAAAATTCGTCAATAATAAAGACCTCAGAGAGATTGATATCAAAAGATTTAGGCAATCAGATCCTATATTATATTCAGATCCACTTCATTCTTTTCAAATCCTAGACCAATCTTTAAATACCAGTGATTTATTTTTTGAATTTCACCATATTCATCATTTTAATGGAGCATTAGTCAACAATCTTCCATTGATCAAAAAATCTAGGATTCGAGTAGTTGCAGGTGCTGGCTTTTTATGGGTAAAAGAAAATAACTTCAGATATCAAGAGCTGTTTGGAGGGATAGAAAGGATTTTTAAGCTTGGGGCTAGAAGGCGGTTAAGATTGGGTATTTATGGGGTAGTAGCAGAATCTAATAGGAATACACCTACTTCCAACTTTAAAATATCTTTTGACGTGATAGATACTTGGAAGAAAGATTGGAGTTTTTAAACGGATGATGAAGAAAAAGTTATAGAAAGATACACGGCTTTATACTGCCATTTTAGTGATATTGAAGATGTAATCGTAGGTAATGACCTGATTTTAATTATATTTTAAGCCCGAATGATGCATTAGACTTTTAAGAGAAAATCATAAATGGCTGTTAGATAGCTGCTTAAATTCTGATTTGCAACGCAGACATAGTCTCCATTATGGTGAGTAGGAAATTAGGATTTAAGTGGCTAAATGATTGTTGGTTAGGGGTTGCATCAAATTTCTATTGCATCATTCGGGTTAAAATTGCATATTATGGTCGTTGCCTTGGGTTTTTTAAGATAAAAAAAAGAGATAATTAAAAATTATCTCTTTTACTTTTATAAATAATGTTCATTCTATTTATTCTGATAAAATATATACTTTATCGCCCTTAGTTTCGAATAAGAATTCACTCTTATTCATTGTTCTTTTAAGGTTTACAGATAAAGTATCATAAGCAGCTTCTTCAAAGTTCACTACTTCATTTCCTTCTTTGTCATAAATAAAAACTGTGGTCTTTACTTCTTTTAAAGAAAGGTCATCTTGGGTTAAAAAATCTATCTCTTCTACCAACCAATCGTAATTCTCTTCCCTACTTTCTTTCGGGTCTGTTGCGTATGTAAACGATGCGAAGTACACTATTGCCGCAAATGTTAAAAACGTTACTTTTTTCATTATTCTTATTGAGTTTCTAGCGTAATTATATTCTGTTATTGAGTTTCTATGCAATATTACGCAGAATAATATTTTAAGTTTAGTCTCTGATTGTTAATTTTTATTAACAAAGTTTATGAAATCATTAAGTGCTTATCTTTAACAAAGAGGAGTGGTTTTTAAGGTGCTGATAGAGCATTTTTAAGTTCTGCATTTTTCGCATTGTAATGCTGGATAAACACAATCAAAACAGAATTTTTTGGATGTAAAATAGATAAAATTAGAATAATATTTCATGAAGAAAATTTATATTTCATTGTACTATTCTAAGTTGATTTGTTTTTATTTTTTTTCGCTTTTTTTATAAAAAATTTCAATTACTACGTTTTTGCTAGAATCTTGAGAAGGAATCCATTGTGGCCCATTCAATAAAATCGGAATTATCTGATGGCCAAGTATGGTATCTCCTCTTATAATGTGAATATTTTGCAATGAACTATTTACTTTAACTTCAAATTGGATAGTGACTGATTGGTGTTTTTTCTTAGGTTTTCGCCTGATGTTATTTTTTGCTAGGTATTTGTTGAAGTTCTCAAAACCACCTATTGGTCTTGCAGAGCTAACCAAAAATTCTTCTGATTTTTCTCTTACTTTTTTGAGTGTATAATTGGCGCTTGTATGATCTCCCTCTTCCAGGCTGTCAAGATACTCATCAGAAGCCAACCTAGAAGAAGTGTCTACCAATGACGCAGTAGTGGGAGGGAGCACCCCTTGAGTAGACTTATTTTCTTCTGTGCTATTTGCTAATGAGGCTGATTCCAATACAATATCATCTAGACTCATTTCTTCCATTACTTCTTCAGATTCTTCTACTTCAATCAAAAACTCATCTTCTAAGAGTTCTTCTAATATTCCACTATTTGCTAAGACTGGTTCAGGAATTGTTATTTTTTGCGCAACAGGCGTTTCAGTTTGCGGCACTTCTGACCTCCTATTTGATTTATCTTCTAATCGATTATTTAATGCTAGTTCTGCTTCAACCTCAGCCCTGTCTTTTTTTTCTTTTATAGGTAATGTTGTATCATTCGCTTTGACGAAATCATCGTTATTATTTTCCGGTGACCATAAAGGACTTTCTTCCTTTTGAATACTGCCTAATTCATTTTTGAGTCTGCTGTTTGGGACTATTTGCCATATGATTAAAGATGAAGTTATTAATAGTAAAACAGCAGCAGCTATTTTAAACCACAGAGTCTTTCCTTCACTTTTATGGTTGGGTAGAGAGACCTTTTCTTTCAGTAAATCAATTTCTTGCTTTAGGTGAGTAGTATTTAGAGACTCAAGGCCTTCTAGTGCATCATCATATAATTCAAAAGATTGCATGATTTTTTCTACTTCATAGGCTTCTTCTTTACTAAGCTGCCCACTTAGGTATTTTTCATACATTTCTGAAGAGATATGTGATTTCTTTTGACTCATTGGCCTTTAGATTCTATGCAAATTTTAAGATTTCTTTTTCCGTTCTGGATATAACTTTTTACTTTTTTTAGTTCAAAACCAGTTTTATCTACAATGTCTTGATAACAGAACTTACTCAAATAAAACAGTTCAACACAACTTTTTTGTTCATTTTTAAGTGCTTTGATACAAAGCAATAATATGTCTATCTCTGCTTGTGCTTTTAATTCCTTATCAATAGGATGCATTTCAACTTCATATTCCATAACAATATGCGGAGAAAGGGAAATTGTTTTTTCTTTTTTCTTTCTTAGCTGCATTAAACAGTGGTTTTTTGAAACGACATAAATCCAAGATTTTAGATTGTTTATTCCTTCAGGTATGTTGATGTCATTAAACTTTTCAAAGAGGTCACTAGTAGCATCTTGAGCCTCTTCCTTGGAATGGAGATATTTGAGACATACCCCATAGATCACATGAAGATATTTATGGTATAGGTATTGCAAAGCTTTTTTATCCTCACTTTGGAAAGCCTGCAATATTTGTTGATCACTGATTTCTTCTGGACTTTGATCTCCCATTCAGCTGCTAAAATTAGTTTTTTAAGATTATTTTAAAAATTTTCAGCAATTGTTTATGGAATTATTTGATTTTCACATCCTCTATTTGAAAATCAAATCAAATAGGAAATGAAATTAAAAAGAATACTTCTGTTAATGACCGTAATTGTAATTACGAGTTTCAAAACAAATATTAGTCACCACGTCACAGGAATTGTATATGATGGGATTACAAGCAAGCGAATGCCTAACGTAATTGTCAAAGTAAAAGGGAAAAGTGAGTCAACAAAGACAGATCAGTTCGGGAGGTATGAGATTGATGTACCTAGCAAGAATAGTTATTTGACTTTTGAGAAAATAGGATACGAAACATTGCAGGTGCCTGTAGCAGGTAGAACTATAGTAGAAGCCTTTTTAGTGCATATAGTCACAGAAACAGAAGTTGAAGAGATAATAATACACAGACCTGAGGCTGTAAATGAAATAGATGATGCCTCACATGTGGCTAAGATAAACCATCAGAAAAAGAATTTTGAAAGACAATCGAATTCAAACTTGAGTTGGACTCCTCAAAATTCAATAGGAAATGTTCAGATAAACACTGAAGAGTATGCTTCTGTGAAAGAAACTGGATTCCTCATTCCTCAAAAATCACCTTATTCTACTTTTTCTATTGATGTAGACGTAGCCAGCTATAGTAATGTGAGGAGGTTTTTAAACAATGGTCAAAGACCACCTGTGGATGCGGTAAGGGTAGAAGAAATGATCAATTATTTTGAGTATGATTATCAAGGCCCTAAATCTGCTAAAAATCCATTTGCAATCCATACCGAAGTGGCTTTAGCACCATGGAATAGAAATCACCAATTGATACATATTGGCTTACAAGGCAAAAGAATAGATCATAAAGAATTGCCCCCATCTAATTTGGTGTTTTTGATAGATGTGTCTGGTTCTATGAATGCAGCAAATAAACTGCCTTTATTAAAATCAGCTTTTCGCTTATTGACAAAACAGCTTAGGCCAGAAGATAAAGTCTCTATCATCGTATATGCAGGTGCGGCAGGCTTAGTCTTAGCACCAACTAGCGGTGATGAAAGCGAGAAAATAATTAAGGCATTGGACAACTTACAAGCTGGAGGTTCTACAGCTGGAGGTGCAGGAATAGAGCTAGCCTATAAAAAGGCCAAAGAACATTTTGTTGAAAATGGAAATAATCGTGTGATTTTAGCAACTGATGGCGATTTTAATGTAGGCGAATCAAGTAACACGGCTATGGAAAAATTGATAGAACAAAAAAGAAAGGATGGTATTTACCTTACAGTGCTTGGATTTGGAATGGGGGATTACAAAGATGCAAAAATGGAAATTTTGGCTGATAAAGGAAACGGTAACTACGCTTATATCGATAATATTTTAGAAGCGAAAAAAGTATTAGTCAATGAGTTTGGAGGCACCTTATTTACAATTGCAAAAGATGTTAAGATACAAGTGGAATTTAATCCTCAGAATGTACAGGCATATCGGTTGATAGGGTATGAGAATAGACGATTACAAGATGAGGATTTTAATGATGATCAAAAAGACGCAGGAGAGCTTGGTGCTGGGCATTCTGTCACCGCATTGTATGAGGTGATTCCAGTAGGTGTAAATAGTAATTATGCATCTATAGACCCTCTTAAATATCAAGCACCAAAGCCAGTTAAAAACAATGGCTTCGCAGATGATTTGATGACAGTTAAGTTAAGATATAAAGATCCCCAAATCCCTGAAAATGGGCAACAAGATAAAAGTAAACTCATTTCAAGAACTATAACAAAGCATGAGTTGAAAGATAAAAACCTTACTAATAACTTTAAATGGTCTGCTACCATAGCCGCTTATGGAATGATTCTAAAAGAATCAGAATATAAAGGGGATATAACGATGGAAGAAGTAGTGGAAATGGCTAGGTCAAGTAGGGGAGTTGATAAAGAAGGTTATCGGATAGAATGTATTCGTTTAATGGAAAGTAGTATGCTTTTGGTAAAAAATGAATAATGCAGGTTTCCTTGATCTAAGTAGGATAAACACAGTTAAAAAGGTTTAGGTTTTGGGCGTTTTATCTGGCTATGTGCCCCAAGCTAAACCTTGTATTTTTTCTGTCAAAAAAAGACAGAAGAGAATGTCGTCTGGTGTAGGATGTTACTATTCAATAGGTTTGAATTGTTGATTGAATAAATGGGGAAGAAAATATTATTTTGTTTTTATTTACAAATATCGCCTTGATCTGTGGGGGACACAGATCACTTAAACTAAAGAAGTTGATCAGATATGTTAGGTATACAAAATCAACAGTGATAATCTTTATTGAATCTCTAAACTAGAGGGTTGATTACTTTTAACATGATATGAGACTACTAGTTGTTTCTGCAGGAGTCTATTTTTCATCGATAAACAACTTTAAAGTAATTTCATCAGCAATCAATTTCCCTTTAGCTGACAAGAAAATAGTGTTATCCTTTATTGTTAGATAACCAGATTTCGTCATTTGATTAATTTCTCTTTCGAACAAATTAATCCATCCAGGAAATATATTTGTTAGATGATATAATTCGCTACCCCATTTAGTTCTTAATGTGATGAGTAAGTATTCATTGGCTTTCTGAGTGGCTGACAATGATTCTACAGTGCAAGGAATTTTATGGTCATTGATTGCTCTAACATAATGGGTGTTGTTTGCAATGTTAAATTGTCTGTTTAAACCATCAAAAGAATGAGCAGAAGGCCCTATTCCTAAGTATTTTCTCTGCTGCCAGTAGGAAGAATTATGTTTGCTATAGTGCCCCCCTCTGCAAAAATTAGATATTTCATATTGTTCAAACTCACTTTTTGATAATTGATCTATTAATACCTCAAATTGCTCTGCGGCAAATTCATCATCTATTGGCATCATCCTTTGTTTACTGACCCTTTTGCCAAAGACTGTTTTAGGTTCAATAGTTAAGCAGTAAGCTGAAATATGATTAATTGGAAATTCAAGTGCTTTAGAAATATCAGCTTGCCATATACTGTGATCTTCCGAGGGGATTCCATAAATCAAATCTATAGAAATATCATTGATTCCATTTTCAATTGCATTGCTTACACAATACTGTGCTTCTATAGAATTATGTGCTCGATTCATGAACTGAAGGTGAGGATCATGAAAAGATTGAATGCCAATACTTAGGCGATTTATACCAAGTCGCCTGATACTCTTTATTTTCTGGAGGTCTAAATCATCTGGATTAGCTTCCAAAGTAATTTCAATATTTTCACCAATTTGGAAATATTTATATAACTGTTCGATTATCTGGGATAATTCTCTTTCTTCCAGTAAGGAAGGAGTCCCTCCTCCAAAGTAAATGGAATCTATAGATTCATTATTTAAATAGTCTTTCTGTAGATAGATTTCATATTGAATTGCTTCTAAGACAGTATTCCTGTTTTTTAATGACGTACTGAAATGAAAGTCACAATAATAGCATGCTTGTTTGCAAAAAGGGATATGTATATAAATTCCAGCCAAAGTAATCTTTTTAGCAAATCTAATGAGATAATTTTTCGAAAGAACTCCCATAAAACCTTTATTATCTTGAATTAGACTTTGTTAATAAATATCTTAAATCCTCAGAACATTTTTAAGTTCAAGTCCAAATCATCTAATAGGAGGTTTATGATTACTTTGTTACCTTTTTAGTCAAGTGTATCAACAAATAACTAGTGATTATGAATTCATAATTACCTTGATAGGATCAGAAAAATAGAATTTAAGTGGCTAGATGACTGTTAGTTATGGTTTGCATCAAATTCCTATTGCATCATTCGGGTTAAATAAAGATTACTGCCGCCTGACTAAATTTGAATACTCTTAAGAGCATGTTCCTAAACCAAATAAAGTTTGATCATTTCATCAGTTCAAAAATATCCCCCTTCCAAAGAAAGGCTTTTTTAATTAAGTAGCTTTGATCCGTTTTGATCGATGAAAGGTTGTTGCCACAGAGTTTTATTAGCAATAACAATTAAATTATGTAGATATTTATTATAATTTTGAATGAAATAATAAATGGTGATAAAAACCCTGAATGAATTATAGACTATTTATAATCAGTCTTTTAGTCAGTCTGATGATACTGGAGGTTAATGCTGGTACTATGACAGGTGATCCGAGTGAATTACAATGGTATAGCTATAGCGACCGATATGAGTCCTATGTACCAGCGAGGAAGGTCGATAAGAAGATTTCTTTTTTCATAACAGATGAAATGAAAAATTCTAAAATTTCCATTCTAGCTCCTGCAAATACAGCTGTTTTTATTGAAAATGACCTTTGGTTTACAATTGAAAATGCAGAAGCGTTTATTTTAGATTCAGACAGTTTATTAGAGCAGTTTGGGAATGAAATATTTATCACACTCTATCATCCAAAATCATTAAGTAGCCTGGATACTTCAGTATTTATGAAGAATTCTGAGGTTAAAAGTGAGGTGCTGATTCATGATAGATTGAAATCTAGGCGAAAAGATTTCTTTTTAGGAATATCAGTTATTTTACTGGTAGTTGCAGGAATTTTTAGAAGGAGCATTTCATTTCAGTTCGCTTATATTATGGGAGTGAGGCAACTATATATGACACAAATTATAGATAATCCCATTTATTCCAGTTCATTTTTCAGTAGAGAGAATATCCAGTTTTATGTCTTGATTTCCTCGCTATTGAGTTTGCTGATTTTGTATCATTTGCCCGAGTTAAGTATTATTTTACCAGTGATGAAGAATCCTACATTACTTACTTATGTATGGCATTGGCTTTTTTATTCTGTTTTAATTTATGGGAGTTTCTATGTCAAATTACTATTGTATGGTTTCCTGGGGGGGATTTACAATTTTAAAAAATTCACTCAAATTCAGAATTATGATTTTATGAGAATCATAATTTATTTAGGGTTAATCTATTTCTTTTTAATGCTTACAGATATTTTGATTGTTGAGATGAATTTTAAAACATTGTATTTTTGGCCACTTTTGATGCTGTTTTTATACCTTTTGACAGCATATAGAAAACTAAATAAATTATATTCCCATACAAAACTGCATTTATTTTCCTACCTTTGCGTTTCAGAAATCGTCCCTGGCTTATTTTTTACTGGGATTTTAGGATAGGACAATATTAAAGTGAAAGAGGAATGAGTGATAATTTGTTGGTAACAGACAAAGAAAGACTTACGAAAGTATCGAGTATTTTAGTATCACAGCCAAAGCCTTCAAGCGAGAAATCGCCATATTTTGATTTAGAAAGGAAATATGATGTGAAAGTTGATTTTAGGCCCTTTATTCAGATAGATCCAGTTGATGTTAAAGAATTTAGGAAACAAAAGGTCGATATTTTAGCTCATAGTGCTGTAATTCTTACAAGTAGAAACGCCGTTGATCATTATTTTAGATTAGCAACAGAAAGTAAGTTGGAAATACCATCTGATATGAAGTATTTCTGTATTTCTGAACAAACCGCTAATTACTTGCAGAAGTACATAGTAATCAGAAAGAGAAAAATTTTTACAGGCGAAAGAACTGCGACTGACTTGATCAATGTGTTGAAGAAGCACAAGAAGGAGAAGTTTATCTTTCCGTGCTCAAATATTAGGAAAGATGACATACCGAATTTCTTGAAAGAAAATGAGTATGATTTTTCTGAGGCAATCATTTACAAAACGGTTGCGAGTGATTTGTCAGACTTAGCGGATGTAAATTATGATATAATTGCATTTTACAGCCCTTCAGGTATAAATTCCTTATTGGTTAATTTCCCTGAGTTTAAACAGAATAAAACCAGGATTGCAGCTTTCGGGCCTACTACGGCTAAAGCAGTGAGAGATGCTGACCTTATTTTGGATATTGAGGCGCCACTTCCAAATGCTCCTTCAATGACCGGGGCTTTGGGTCTGTATATTAAAAAAGCTAACGGAATCAAATAATTGTGGGAACACAATAGGGGGTTTAGTTGTTTTAGTTTGTATCTAAATATGAATACCTTTAGATTGGGTTAATATATATTCCTATGGTGTTAAGAAAATTGCTCTTGTCTGTATTGTTGTTCGTATCATTTAACGGTTATGCTCAACAAGACCCTTTTTTTTCTCATTTTGCGCTTAATCCCCTTCAGTATAATGCAGGATGGATAGGAGCTGAAACTAGTGGCTATGTTACTTTGCAACATAGAAGTCAGTGGTTAGGATACCCACAGGGTAACGCCCCAACTACTCAGCACTTATCATTTGGCCTACCATTTACAGGAAAATTAAGTGGGTTTGGGTTAAATATTGTGAATGATAGCCAAGGGCCTTTTAAAAGATTTGAAGCTGAAATTGGTTTAGCTTATGCTAAAAAATTGAGGAAAGGTTCATTTAGTATCGGAATCATGCCAGGTGTCATATCTCAATCTATTAATGATGATCTAATTGCGGTGCAGCCTGATGACCCATTTATTCCAAGTAATGGCGTTTCAGAGTTAAAACCTAATTTAGATGTAGGGTTAGTTTATACTTCAGATAATGGTTATCACGTAGGTTTGGGAATCAACAATGTGATTGCACCTAGCTTTAATTTTGGGACAAACGGGAATAATGTTTTAGAAAGGAGTTATACATTATCTGGAGGGATCAATTATCAAGTTAATAAAAATGTAAAGATAGTTCCTACAGCCCTTGTCAGGACAGATCTTCAAACTTACACATTAGATGTAGGAGCTCTTGTTTATCTCAAAGAAAAGATGTGGGGAGGAGTAACCTATCGATTAGAGGAATCTGCTAATTTACTTTTGGGGTATAGCTTTTTGAAAGATAATACTTTGAAATTTGGTTATTCTTTTGAATATGTTATACAAAATCGGCAAGCAAAACAAGCTACGTCACACGAGATTTTCGTAAGGTATAATTTACCCAATTTATTAATTGGAGGAAAAAAGCCCATTAGAACCCCGAGATTCTCGTTTTAGTCTAAAATTTTAGATAAAAACAATAATTTCAGTTAAAAGTACAATTGAAACACCTATTTTTTGCATATTATTGTAAGAAATTCGGAATTCATATTTGTAACTATTAGCTTTAAGAGCTTATATTTATTTCGAGTGTATGCAATAAAGTATTCTTAAGACTGTTAAATAAACAATTAGGTGTATCTTTTTACAAACAAGGTGTTATGATTAAAATGAGTGTTATTAAAAATGCATCTTTCCTTTTATTAATATTCTCTATGGCATTACAGGGCTGTGGATTATTTGGTGGAGGTTATGATGATGGTGGTGAACTGGTTGGAGTACCGGGCCGTGAAGGTTGGGAACTAACAAGGCCATTTGGTATGGCAGCCATACCTGCAGGAACGTTTCACATGGGGCAAGCGGATGAAGATATCGCAGCAACCCAGATAAACTTCAATAAGCAAATTACTATTGGAGGGTTCTTTATGGATGAAACAGAAATCACCAACAATGAGTACAGACAATTTGTTGTAGAACTTACTGAGGGATCAGAGGTGGACTTACCATCGGGTTTTGCAATAGAAGACTTGATCCCCGACACAACTGTGTGGGTAGATGATTATACTCACCATATGGGAGACCCCCTGATGGTGTATTATTGGTCACACCCAGCATTTGATGATTATCCAGTAGTAGGAGTAGACTGGGAGGCAGCTAAGTATTTTACTAAGTGGAGAACAGATCATTTGAACTCATCACGTGATGAGAGAGGCTTGTTCCCAATGCCTAACTTTAGATTACCTTCAGAAGCAGAGTGGGAATATGCTGCAAGAGGAGGAAGAGATCAAGCTACTTATCCATGGGGTAATCCTTACATAAGAAATTTAAAAGGTTGTTTGTTGGCAAATTTCAAACCTGGAAGAGGTAACTATTTTGATGATGGTTATGCATATACTTCTCCAGTAGGTAGATATTTTTCTAATGACTATGGCCTATTTGATATGGCAGGAAATGTCGCTGAGTGGACTGAAGACGCTTACAACCCATCTGCTGTTCCATTAGTATGGGATTTAAATCCAACTTACTTCGATGAAGATGAACCAAGAAAGGTCATCAGAGGAGGATCTTGGAAAGACATTGCGTTCTTTTTGCAGACTGGAACTAAATCTTATGAATATAAAGATACTGCAAGGGCATCCATCGGTTTTAGATGCGCAATGACATATCTTGGAAGATCTTCAGGATATGAATTTTAATGATTTGAACAAAATATAATTTTTACTAACCTAAAAATTCAATAACAAAATGAGTAAAAAAGGCGGATTTTCAGAACTACTATTTTCAACCATCATGCCCAAGATTTATGGTATTGGTGCAGCTATCGTAATTGTAGGAGCTTTATTTAAAATTAGACATTTACCAGGTGCTAATGAAATGCTTACTGTAGGGCTAATAACTGAGGCAATTATCTTTGTTTTCAGTGCATTTGAACCTAAGCATAAAGAGGTAGACTGGGCTAAAGTATATCCAGAATTGGCAGATGATTATAGCGGTCCTGCTGGTGGTTCTAGAAAAGCAGTAGCTACTAGTAATAGCGGTGCATCTACTTCTAAGCAACTAGATAAAATGATGGAAAGTGCTAAAATAGGGCCCGATTTGATAGATAGCTTAGGGAAAGGGATGAAAAACTTAGCGGATTCTGCAAAGAAAATGTCTAATTTAAGTGATGCTGCTGTAGCAACTAATGATTATGCTAAAAATGTAAAGTCTGCATCTGCTTCTTTGCAGGATATGAATAAATCTTATGCAAGTACTGTGGGGGCGATGTCAGATATGGCAAATGCTTCTAAGGATGCAAAACAATATCATACACAAGTATTAAATGTAACTAAGAATTTAGGTGCGTTGAATCAAGTATATGAATTAGAATTAAAAGATGCTGATAGTCATTTGAAAGCAATGAATAAATTTTATTCAAATGTAACTGTAGCAATGGAAAATGTGGCTGAGGCAAGTAAAGAGTCTGAGCAATTTAAAAAGCAAATGGCAGCATTAACTACCAATATTTCTTCATTGAATAAGGTATATGGTAACATGCTTACAGCAATGAAAGGATCTTAAAAACGATCTGATGTTTTATAATCTTTTAAATTATAAATAAAAAAATATGGCAGGAGGAAAGGAAACCCCACGTCAGAAAATGATTGGTATGATGTATCTGGTGTTAACAGCTTTGTTAGCATTGAATGTAAGTACCACGATCATTGATAAGTTTCTATTCATTAATCAAAGTTTAGTTCAAGCTAACAAGAGTACTGAGAGCAGAAATGTGCTTACAATCTCAAGTATAGAGAGCAAAGCAAACGATACAAAAGATGAAAAAGATCTTAAGATTTTGGACCTAGCTAAAAAAGTCAGAAGCAAAGTAACCGATGTAAATGGCTATTTAGATGGATTAGAAAAAACATTCATTAATATCACTGGAGGTTTTCCCGAGGGAGAGGAAAATAACCTAGCGAAAATGATTGGAAAAACTGAGACAGAAAAAGTTGGCCATTATATGTTCCCTGCAGAAGAAGGTGGCGAAGGTAATGGTGCTGAGTTAGAAGCAACATTAGATGGATATGTTGATTTTATTAAGAGTACACTTAAAGAAGCAGGTGCTCAAGATAGTGACCTAATTCCTTTTAAAGAGTTAACCGAAGACGCTGAGGATAGTGAAATTTATAGTCATGATCCTAACCAAGAAGGTAAAGGGTTTATTCAGCTAGCTTTTGAAAGTTCACCGACTCCAGCTGCTATTGCAACTCTTTCTGAATTTAAGTCAAAAGTATTACAATATGAAACTGCTGCTCTAGACTACCTTAGAACTAGGGTAGGTGCAGGAGAGGTTGAAGTTAAAACAATTGTACCTATGGTATTACCAGTTTCGCAATATGTAGCGGCAGGTGCTAAGTATGAGGCTGAAATGTTTATTGCTGCTTCTACATCCAGTGCAGTAGAACCGGTGATGACAAAAGATGGAGCACCTCTTGAAGTTTCTGGTGGTCGAGGTAAAGTTTCTTTTACCGCATCACCTGGATCAGGAGGGTACGATAAAAATGGTATTGCTGCGAGAAAGTTTAAAGCTTCCATTACTGTGAAAAGTAAAGGGGGGCAAGATAAGACTTTTGAAGAAGATATTAATTATTACGTGGTGAAGCCAGTGATGCAAATTCAATCTGATGCTGTTCAGGCTCTTTATTTAAATTGTGGAAATGATTTAGACGTTCAAGTGCCGGCATTAGGGAATGCTTATAACCCAACTTTTAGTGCAAAAGGTGGAACTGCAATTAAAGGAAGCCAAATAGGTAAAGTAAAGTTAGTTCCTAAGTCAGGTAAATTGACAATGACCGTTTCTAATGGTGGAAACGTGGTAGGCTCACAGACTTTTAATGTGAGAAGAATACCTGCACCTTCTATAGCGCCTTATATAGGTTCAAGACCAGTGAATTTAAAAACGGGTATGCCGGCAAAGACCCCCAAAATTAATATCAAGGCACAATCTGATGAAGACTTTCAAAAGTTTTTGCCTAAGGATGCTAAGTTCAGGGTGACTGAAGCGATCATTACTTTGGTAAGATCAGGTTCAGAAGTTAGAAGAATAACAGTTAAAAACCCAAAAGCAAATATATCCTCTTTAACCGCTCAGGCTAGAAAAGGAGATTTGTTGGCTATTGAAGTTAAGAAAGTAGTGAGAGCTAATTTCAAAAATGAAATAGAGCCTTTTAACAATATTCCTACAACTAGTAGATATTTTCAAATACCTCTAAGGTAGTAAATTTAAATGTTGACAGAGATGAAAAAATTAAGTTATGCAATAGTTTTTGTTCTGTTTTTTGGATTGCTTTCTGTTGGTGCTTTTGCACAAGAACCAGCAATAGCGCCTGCAATTAAACCCAAAGTGGTTGAATCTCAAGTGCTGTTTAAGAAAACAATTTGGAGAAGGATGGATTTAAAAGAACGTCAGAACAGGCCTTTCTTTTCAATCAATGGTGAGATAACTAACGTTATTTTGGAAGCAGCAAAAAAAGGATTGATTTTTCCTTATGAGAACGATTCTTGTTTAACAAGAATGGCTATTGCTGACTTCGAAGATAGAGTCAAAGTTGATGAAGAAGGTAATGGCGGTGGTGGATTTGATGATGAAGGAGATGACGCTGCTGCTGAGGATGACCCTTTTGCTTCATTAAATGATGAAGATACGGGAGGTGATGGCCCTTTATGGATACCTCCAGTTGAATTTGACATAATGGAAATAAAAGAGAAGTTGTTTTTTGATAGATTGAGATCAAGGATGTACTATGATATAGAGGCAATTACTATTTACTTACCTGCTACTAGTAGTTATAACTTTGGTGGTTTTCAAAAACAAGTGGCTTCTTTTAAATTTTCTGAGTTAGAGAAACTTTTCAGAGAGATTATGCCAGAAAAGAGTATTTGGTATAACAATCAGAACCAGGCTCATCACAGGAATTTTGCTGATGCGTTTGCTTTAAGAATGTTTTCTGCCCCAATAGTAAAAATTTCTAATGCAGATGATAGAAATATTAGAGAAATTTATGGACAGGGTAAAAAAGGAATCATTGCAGCTCAAAGGTTAGAGCATGAACTAGTAGATTTTGAGAATCAATTATGGGAGTTTTAGGACTCTTATATTTATAGATATGAAAGGGAAACATTTATGTTTCCCTTTTTTTATTCACTATTTTTTAAATTGATCTTTAAGCTTTTGAGCTCTTGATAGCCCAATTTCTGTAGCAAGATCTGTAATGCTTGCTTGTTTTATTGCTTTGATAGTTTTAAAGCGCCTAAGAAGTTTTTCCTTTGAAACTTTACCAATTCCTTCCAAATGATCCAACTCTGATACTAGAGACCCTTTACTACGTAAATCTCTATGAAAGGTAATGGCAAACCTGTGTGCTTCATCTCGCAGGAACTGCAATAACTTAAGTGATTCCGATTTTTTGTTAATATGAATTGGTATTTGATCACCTGGGAAATAAAGTTCTTCCAACCTTTTCGCTATCCCTATAATGGGTATTTGTCCATATAATTCTAACTCTTTAAGGGATTCTAATGCGGCATTTAATTGACCTTTTCCTCCATCAATGACAATAAGCTTCGGAAATGGAAGACCTTCCTTCTTAAGCCTGCTGTATCGTCTAAAAACTATTTCTTTCATGGATCCAAAATCATCCGGTCCTACTACAGTTTTTATCTTAAAATGTCTATAATCTTTTTTAGATGGCTTTGCGTTTTTGAAACAAACCATAGAGGCAACAGGGTTTGTCCCAGATATGTTAGAGTTATCAAAGCATTCTATATGAGTAGGTATTTCAGTTAACCTAAGATCCTCTTTTAGTTGTTTCAAGACACGTTCTTGGCTGGACTCCTTGGGGGTTGCCCTACTTATTTTTTCTTTTTTATAGAATAGTAAGTTTTTGATTGATAAGTCAACAAGTTTCTTTTTATCACCAATTTTGGGTTGTGTGATGATTGTTTCATTATCCCAGGTTTCTACATTAAGATTAGTGAATATTTCTTTGTTAGGGCTGCTAAATTTTTCTTTTAGGTTTATAATGGCATATATGAGTAATTCTTCTTCTGTTTCGTCTAATTTTCGTTTTATTTCTACTGTCTCAGATAAGTTGATCGATCCATGTTTAATTCTCATGTAATTAACAAAGGCAGTGTCTTCTTCTGTGAGTATAGTAAATACATCAGTGTCCGTGATTCTTTGGTTAACGATGAGTGACCTAATTTGGAATTTATCGAGAAGGTCTAATTTTTCTTTAAATTTTTGAGCTTCTTCAAACGCTAAATTAACGGCTGATTCATTCATTTTTTCTGTGAAGTAAGACTTCACAACTTGAATTTTGCCTTTTAAAATATTTTTGGATTGTTCTATTTCTTCTAAATAATTATCTTCTTTTTGGAGGCCTTCACATGGACCAAGACAATTACCTAAATGATATTCTAAGCAGATTTTGAATTTTTTTTCGGTTACATTTTTTTTAGTAAGAGCAAGGTTACAAGTCCTAATTTTGTAGAGTTTACGGATTAAATCCAGTACACTATTCATTGCCTTTACACTAGTATATGGCCCAAAATACTCCCCTTTAGATTTATCTATTTGTCTAGTTGAATAGATTTTTGGAAACCTATCTTTTGTTATTAGAATACTTGGAAAACTCTTATCATCTTTTAATAAGATATTGTATTTAGGTTGATATTCTTTAATTAAACTGTTTTCAAGTAATAAGGCATCAAACTCAGAATTGACTATTACGATTTCTAGCATTTTGACTTCTGAAACCAACTTTAATGTTTTACGATTAATATTAGCTGATTTTGTGAAATAGCTAGAGACTCTTTTTTTTAAGTCCTTGGCTTTTCCAATGTAAATAATGGTACCCGATAAATCAAAATATTTGTAAACTCCAGGCTGATTAGGGAGTTTCGAAATTTCTTGAGGGGAAAATTTTTTGAGATCCATTTACATCAAACTATCTTGGTCATTAAGAAATTGATCTTGAGAAAAATTTAAAGAATCTGTAGGATTAATATTTACGTTCTGTAGTTTATCGCAATCTAATTCTACGTCTAAAGGAATAGTAGGAGGATCAAAGCCACCTGGAGTAAACCCAATGGTAGAATCGCCGTAAACTTTCAGCATAAATTTATTCCAAATAGGCATAGCTGTCTTTGCTCCTTGACCATAGTACCAGCTTTTAAAATGAATACTTCTGTCGTCACCACCTACCCAAGCTCCTGCGGCAAGGTCTTTTGTAATTCCCATAAACCATCCATCAGACCCATTATCAGTTGTCCCTGTTTTTCCTCCTATTTCTAGGTTGTCTTTGAGCCTTCTATCTAAACCTTGTGCACTGCCTCCGACTTCCTCTGTGGTTCCTTTTAACATATGTAACATAAGATAGGCTGTTTTTTCTGTAATAGCTTCAGATATTTCTGGGGTGAAATCTTCTATGAGATTACCATTTTTATCTTCTATTCTACTGATAAATACAGGAGTAGTGTGTTTTCCTTTGTTTACAAAAGTAGAATAAGCGCCTACCATTTCATAAACTGAAACTTCTCCACCTGCTCCTAAACACAATGCAGGTACTGGATCCAAATGGCTTTTTATTCCCATTCTTTTCGCATATTTTACTACATTAACTGGACCGACACTCTTCATGACATCAGCAGCAATACTGTTAACTGATTTAGCCATTGCTTGCCTCAGTGTCATGGATTGGCCAGTAAAAACACCATTGAAATTGTCAGGAGCCCATGTAGGGGGATCTTGCCCTGGGAATTCAAAAACCACTTGTAAATCTTCTTTAGGTTGACATGGGTGATACCCTAGGTTTTCAATGGCAGCAGTATATACAATTGGTTTAACAGTGGAACCTGGTTGTCTTTTGCCTTGTTTCACATGATCAAATTTGAAGTAAGTATGGTTTATTCCTCCTACCCAAGCTTTGATATGTCCTGTTTTGGGATTCATGGCCATAAATCCTGCTTGTAAGAACTTTTTGTAATAAGCAAGAGAGTCATAATGGTTGAAAACCGTATCTATTTCTCCGTTCCAACTAAACACTTTCATTTTCTTTTTTATGTTTAGTTTAGTTTCTATAGAGTCTTTATTCCCTTTGTATCTTTTATTTAATAATTTGTAGAAATCAGTTCTTTTAATATTGCTTTCAAGAAAACCTCCCATGACATTTCCTTTTTCGTCTCTCCAAGGAATTTTGCCATCCCAATGGTCATCAAATACTTTTTGGAGCTCTTTCATGGATTCTGCCACTGCTTCTTCTGCATATTTTTGCATGACTGGGTCTATGGTGGTATATATTTTTAATCCATCTTCATAAATGTCATAACCATTTTTCTTACCCCAAGCACGTAGATAATTTCCAGTTACAGTTCTAAAATAAGTAGCCGGCCCATCATTGTGATTTTCAACCTTGAAATTTAGATCAAAATCACTGGTATCTAATGCATCATATGTTTTTCTATCGATTAAGTCATTTTTATAAATGTTATAAAGTATCTCTGTCCTTTTTCTTTTTGCATTGTCTGGATTCTGTATCGGATTCCAGTAGGTAGGTTTATTGATCAACCCTACCAGAATTGCAGACTCTTTGTAATTGAGTTCACTTGGAAGTTTATTAAAGTATGTTTTAGAAGCTACTTTTATGCCATATGAATTTTGACCATATTCAATTGTATTTAAATACATGGCCATGATTTCTTCTTTTGTAAAGTTCTTCTCAAGCTTTACTGCAATGATGTACTCCTTGATTTTGGTAATGATAGACCCTACTTTAGGGATGCTATAGAGTGACCCTTTATTGGTAGACTCTGTTCTATAAAGATTTTGAGCAAGTTGCATAGTTAGTGTACTACCACCACCTTTATTTGAAAGGGTTAAAATGCCAGATGCAGCTCTAAGGATTGCTTTGAGGTCTATACCAGAATGATTCTTAAATCGGATGTCTTCCGTAACTAAAAGGGTATTAATAAACTGAGGACTTAATTCCTCATAAGTAGCAGCACTTCTGTTATGGCGATAATAATTTGTGATATTAGAGCCATCAGCCGCTATTAGTTCAGATGAAAGATCAGGCTCTGGCCTTTCTAGCTTTTCATAATTTGGTAAACTTCCAAATAAGCCAAATGTATCATTCTCAACCATCATAATTAATGATGGTACACCTAAAACTACCAAAAAGAACAGTAGCCATATAGCCAGTATAATTCGTTTTGTTTTACTTTTCTTTTTTTCAGCCATTTGATACTAATAGTTATTTCTGAAGAATTTAAGATAGGTCTCTAACTCTTTGGTTTTGTAGAATACATTAAAATTATCATCTGTTATGATAAATTCATAGACTTTCAATGCTTTAAATTCATTTTCTATCTTTCCTGCTTGTTGGAAATTCTTAGAAAATTCTATTGCACTAGGCTTGTCTGCTAATCCAATAATGAGTACCAGTGCGAACTGATCATCTAAAATAAGGTTTGAATGATTTAATCCTTTTATAGATAACTTTGCTAATTTCTCGTCTATAAAAGCTGGTAGTTTACTCACCGCATCATCTTTGTTTTCATAAACAATTACATATTGATGAGGTTTGTTGAAGTTTTTACTGAATTTAGCTTTAGCACTATTTATTAAATTTATTTGATACTCTTCAGAGGCCTTAATGAGTGATTCTACATAAGGTTTTAAATCACTTTCAGCATACGATTTGACAAAAGAGCCCAATTCAAATTGATATTTATAAATGTCGTCCGTTTTTCCTATGATTAATATCCTTAATAAAGCCATATTATCTGTGAATTCATTGTTTGGATATTCTCTCAATGCATTATTCACTAAAGCAGCCGCTTTTTGGAAACTTTCAATCTCATATAGAGCATAGGCCTCTTTGTAGATTTTTTGGAGTTTAGCTGTGATGGCATTACTTTCCTCACGATAGTTAGGGTTAACCGCTAGTTTAGCATAAATAGTTTCGGGGTGATCATTAATTAATCTGTTTTTATAAACGATAGATGCTTCGCCATTGTTGATTAAAAAGAGTAAATACAAAACTTCAGGTTCATATATGGAATTGGAGTATCTTTTCATCAATTCTTCAAATGTGACAACGGCTTTTGGGTCATCTTTTAATTGAAAATGATAAATTTTACCCAATTCATAGTGAGCTGTTTCTATTGCTCCCTGCATTTGATTTTGAATGGCTGTATCGAAAGGAATGGTGGCGATTAAACTTTCAATAGTAGGGATTTCTGAAGTGTTTTCGTTTTCTTCTTCTACATTGTTGGTTTCTGGATTAGTGCTACTCTCATTCTGACTTGTTAACTCACTAGTTTCGGTGTTGAGTTGTTTTTTGCTTCGTCTCCAATTATCTTCTAGTTTTCTTTCTCCCCAGTTTCTTTTAAATTCAGATCTCCCTCTACTCACTGCGGCAGTATTAGAAAAATACCAAGCATTATCACTTTCATTGCCTAAATCAATTAAGCCATTCCCTTGAGAAGGAAGGACATTATTTGCAATTGCTCTTTTTGCTTTTCTTTCTTTTTTCTTCCTGATTTCAACTTCAATTTTCTTTTGAGCTATTATATCATCCAAATAGACAATCAAGTCACTGGAATCTAAGCTTGCGAGATACAACAAGCTATCATTTTCTTTGATGATATTTATATTCTTGACGAAATCGGCTAGAATCACTTGTCTTTCTAAAATCAATTTATAGGCTTCTTCATCTTTTGGGAGGACAGCAATGGTACTGTCATAATAACTTTTAGCAGTTTCATAGTTGGCCAAACTATCGAAATAAATTTTACCTAATTCCCAAAATGAAAGGCCTTGCTGTCGTTTATTGTTTACACTATTTTTTGCAGAGGCTTTATAAGCATCTATTGCAGGATCTAGATTGCCTTGTTTTAGTTCAAAATTCCCAATTTCATAGTAAATTTTATCTTGATATTCTAGGTTTTTTTGATCAGCTAACAATTTTTCAAAATACCTTCTAACCTTTCGGGTATCGCTGCCATTAGTTAAGTTAGTGACCTGTGCAATATTTAATCGGGTATAAAAATCAAGTTCATATGCAGGGTTGTTTTTTAGTACATTATTATAAAAATCATAAGCATTTGCATCAAAACCAAGTTCTTGGTAGATCTGGCCAATGATGAAATTGATCCTTGCTTTTACTTTATTCTTGGTAATTAATTCCTCTGCTTTCACTAAATTCCCAACTAAAAGGTCTAAATCTTCTTTTTGTTGATGAAGATATGCTCTGTTTAAATACAGACTTCTGAGGTTTTTTTTGTTTAGTTTCTCTTTTTTAAGAAAATCAGAAACTGCACTTGCATTTTTTAATTCATTATTTTTCACAAAGGTTCTCATCAGGTTGACCAATGCAGTATGTCTCTCGTCATTGTTTTTACTATGCGTATTAACATATTTATAAGTTTCAACTGCATCAGCAAATTCCAAACCATAAAACCTTGCTTTGCCCACTAATATATAGCTGTCATCCTCCCAATCTGAACCAGGATGTCTTTGGATAGAGATGGCTGCTTTTGCTATTATATCGTTTAATTCTGTTTTATAGCTGGCAGTATCCGTTGAATCAAATTCGGCATATACTGGTAGGATTTTATTATAATTCCATTGGTAACCATCGTCCAATGAAGCCTCTATTTCTTTTATCTTTTCTTTAGCAATAAAGTAAGAATTATAATGTGCAGTTGTATTATGATATACGTTACTTAATGGATTTTTACGTTGCGGTGCACAGGCAAAGAACAAAAATCCAGCAATTAGCATCAGAAATAAGGTATTTACTATGTGTTTTTTCAAGTTTTTATAGTTCTATTCTCAAAAGTCATGCTTTTAATGCAATAATCCACTAGATAAAGTATTTTAATATATAATTTTGAACATTCAAATTTAATGTAACTTGGCGCCAAAGAAAACTTTATCAAATAGGTTAACGAATAGGTATCTGCTTATTATAAGAAATGAGGAAAATTTTGCAGAAAAAACTACTCTTAGTTTCACTTATGCAAAAGTAACCCTTATTATTTTCGCAGCTTTCCTTTTGACACTTGCTATTTCTACTTATTTAGTAACAGGGGTATTAGAAGAATGGCTAGATCCTAGACACACACAACGTGAATCAAGGAGAGAAGTGGTTAAATTAACCATGGCCATAGATTCGTTAGAACAACAGATGCGTCAGAAAGATGCATATATAGAAAATATTAGAAAAATCTTTTCAGGAGAGGATGACACTTATGCAAATGTAGAGGATCGTGAATTGACCGATGATCAAATAGCTCAAAATGAAGTAACTGACAATAGCTTGCAAGCAGTAGATAGAAATTTCAGAAAAGAGTTTGAAAGAGAAACTTTAGGTAATATTTCTGCTATTAATGCAAATGTTGAAGCTTTACAAGAAATATTTTTGTTTAATCCTTTAGGCAAGGATGGCGTAGTGATCAGTAAATTTGATCCCAAAATCAATCATTATGGAATAGACGTGCTTGCAAAAAAAGATGAGCCAATCAAATCTGTGGGTGATGGAACGGTGATTTTTTCTGATTGGACATTGGATAATGGCTACATGGTAGCGGTGCAGCATAGAGGTAATTTGATCTCTATATATAAGCATAATTCGGAAAAGTTAAAAGAAGTAGGTAATTTTGTAAGTCAAGGTGAGATAATCTCGATTATTGGGAATACTGGGGAGTTAACAACAGGGCCGCATTTGCATTTTGAATTGTGGTATAATGGAAGTCCGGTAGATCCAGCTGAGTTTATTGATTTTTAGGCGATTGCAATAAAGGAAATAAGAAGGTATGTTTAATAAACAAGAGCAAAAGAATGTTGCTGAGATGAGTAATTCTAGTAACACGATTAGTAAAGGGACTACTGTAAATGGTAATATTGAAACCTTTGGTAATATTAGGGTGGAAGGAAAGATCAATGGTAATGTGACTACGAAATCAAAAGCATCCTTAGGTCAATCCTGTGAAATGAAGGGTGACCTTTTGGCGCTAAATGCTGTTATTGAAGGAAATATCAAAGGGACAGTTGAGGTTGCGGAATTGTTAATCCTCAAACCTACTGCAGTTATAGATGGAGATATTATTACTAATAAATTCATTGTAGAAGAAGGTGCTAAATTTAATGGTGGTTGTAAAATGGGTGCCAGTGCAAAGAAAATTGAGTTGAATGGAGATAGATCCGAAAGAAAACCACTTATCAAAGCCTAAGAAAAAGAGTAGTCAAGTTGCAAAATATTCTGGACTTGCTTTTCAGCTTTTCTTTATCATAGGAGCAGGAAGTTACTTAGGTTACTGGCTGGATGGTTATTTTTCAAATAAGATTCCTTATTTGTTGATCATATTTATGTTTAGTTCTACCTTCATCGCTTTATACTCACTTTATAAGAAACTACCTAAAGATTAAATTCACTTGAAAAAGTACCTGCTCTATTATTTGAGCTTTACCATAGTTATTTTAGGACTTGGCCTCATTATAAAAGTCCCGTTTCCTACAGCAATACATCCTTCTTTTAACTGGATGATGATCTTTTTTTATTGTCAGTCAATATTTATAGCTTATCTCCATTACTTAGCACATATGGACAGGGAAAAGCTTCCCATTTACTTTCTAGGAGCAACTGCATTTAGAATGCTGACCGTAATTTTATTCTGGGGGATTATTGTAATTGCCAAGATTCCAGATCATGTTTTGTATATCATCAATTCAGGCTTAGTTTATTTGCTTTATTTAACCTTTGAAATCATACTGTTATTGGTTAACTTGCGCCCGAATTCTGCGGAGAACAGATAAAAAATGAAGAAAATATTCAGAAATAATATGCTTAAGTTCTTGAAGATCAATTTATTAATTTTTTTGGTTACTTTATTCAATTTTTCGAACGCTAAAGCATCTGGTGGAGAAGGAAAAGAGTTTAATATTGGAGAGATGATCACTCATCATATATCAGACTCTCATGAGTGGCACTTTTTTGATGGTGCAACCTTGTACCTTCCCGTGATTTTGTATTCTTCAGATAGAGGAATAGAAGTATTTTCTTCGGCTAATTTTTACGGAGATCACCACGAGGTCGTAGATTACAATGGTTATAAATATGAGCATGGGCATATTGTTCCCCTAGAAAGCTCAAGAAGTATTTTGGACTTTTCTATCACTAAAAATGTGGCAACGTTATTTCTGACTGCAATTTTGATGGTATTAGTATTTACTGCCGTAGCAAGAGGATATAAAAAGAATGCAAATACAGGGCCGAGAGGAATTCAATCTTTCTTTGAGCCTATTATTGTATTTGTGCGAGATGAAATAGTTAAACCAAATATAGGGCCAAAATATGAGAAGTTTACTCCTTATATGTTGACCCTTTTCTTTTTTATATGGTTTGGAAACATATTAGGGCTTTTACCTGGGGCGGCTAATTTGACAGGTAATACAGCTGTTACAATTGTTTTAGCATTACTTACCTTCATTTTAGTGAATGTAAATGGTAATAAAGCATATTGGGGGCATATTTTTAACACGCCAGGTGTTCCGTGGTGGTTGAAATTACCAATTCCAATTATGCCAGTGGTGGAGCTAATCGGTATTTTTACTAAACCCTTTTCATTGTTACTCAGATTATTTGTAGCAATTACAGCTGGGCATATTGTATTACTTAGTTTAATAGGTTTAACCTTTTTATTCCATTCTTGGGCTGTAGGGATTGGGAGTGCTTTGGTAGTAACAGTAATCAATTTTATAGAAATTTTGGTTGCCACTATTCAAGCATATGTATTTACCATGTTTAGTTCGCTTTACATAGGTATGGCAGTAGCTGATCATCATGATGATCATTAATTTGAATTTATTGTTTAATAATTAATAAATATTTCTATGTTATTTTCAATTTTATTAGATGCAGCGATCGGCTTAATGGGTTCTGCTATTGGTGCTGGTTTAGTTGCGATAGGCGCTGGACTTGGTATTGGTAAAATCGGTAGTTCTGCTATGGAAGCGATGGCTAGACAGCCAGAAGCTGCTGGTAAAGTACAGACTGCTATGTTGATTATTGCGGCACTTATTGAGGTGGTTGCTCTTTTCGGTGTGGTTGTATGTTTCTTGATCGCGACTGCATAAAAAACTAATGCATAAAGATTGACAGTCAACATTAGGTTGCTGTCAATCTTTAATTTTTGAAAATAAAGAAGTAACTAAAAAATTAAAAGAAGAGACTATGGATCTTTTAGCACCCGGTGTAGGTTTGATGTTTTGGCAATTGGTCATTTTCCTCGTTGTGTTTTTCTTATTAAGAGCACTGGCATGGAAACCAATTATGAGTTCTTTGAAGACTAGGGATGCCATGATAGATGATTCTATTAAACAGGCTGAGACAGCAAGGGACGAAGTTGCTCAAATGAAAGCAGATAATGAATATTTGTTACAAGAAGCTAGAGCAGAAAGGGACAAGATTGTAAATGATGCTTTAGCTGTTGCCAACAAGATCAAAGAAGAAGCAAAAAGTGAAACTTCTGTGATTGCTGATAAAATGCTTCAAGATGCTAAAGCGACTATTCAAAATGAAAAGAAAGCGGCATTAACTGAAGTAAAAGATCTAGTTGGATCTCTTTCTTTAGAGATTGCTGAAAAAGTGATGAGAGAAAAATTAAGTGATGATGCTTCTCAAAAATCTCTAGTTGACAAATTTTTGAAAGACGTAAAGGTTAACTAAACTATGTCAGATAGCAGAGTAGCCAAACGATATGCCAAGCCTTTATTGGAATTAGCCAATGAGCATGGAAAATTGGACGCAGTGAAAAAAGACATAGAGATGTTTATTTCGCTTTGTGAGGACAATAAGGACTTGACCAATATGCTGAAAAGCCCTATTATTCCTCATTTGAAAAAACTAACTATTTTAGAAAGTATTTTTAAAGGGAAGATAGATAGTCTTACTTTTTCAATCTTTGAAATATTGGTAAAGAAAAACAGAGAGTCAATCTTATTAGAAGTTGGACATTCTTTTCTTTCTTTATTTAACCAATTGAAAGGAATTGTAAAGGCAACTGTTACCACTGCTGTTTCATTGGATCAATCTTCAGTAGGAGAATTCAAGAAAATGGTACAAGAGATCAGTAAGCAAGAAGTTGATTTAGAAGAGCAAGTAGATCCTGCTTTAATAGGTGGGTTTAAGCTAAAGATCGATGATAAACAAATCGATGAAACAGTGCTTTCTAAATTGAGGAATTTAAAATTAAAGTTTAATACAAACGCATAAATAACAATTTGTTGCACTTCGGTACAACGACCTTAAATATAAAATTATGGCAGAAGTTAGACCCGATGAGGTATCAGCAATTTTAAGGGAACAGCTTTCGAATCAGAAAACTGAGGCTGAACTTGAAGAAGTAGGTACGGTACTACAAGTAGGTGATGGTGTAGCTAGAATCTATGGATTGTCCAAGGCACAATCAGGTGAGTTATTGGTATTCGAAAATGGTTTGAATGCAATGGTATTAAACCTTGAAGAAGACAATGTAGGAGCTGTATTACTTGGAGATTCAAGCGATGTAAAAGAAGGTGATACTGTAAAAAGAACGGGGACCATTGCCTCTATTCAAGTTGGAGATGGTATGTGTGGAAGGGTTGTTAATACTTTAGGTATTCCTATCGATGGTAAAGGCGCTATTGAAGGTGAGTTGTTTGACATGCCATTAGAAAGAAAAGCACCAGGTGTTATTTACAGACAACCTGTAGCTGAACCATTGCAAACAGGAATCAAAGCCATAGATTCCATGATTCCGATTGGTAGAGGCCAAAGAGAATTGGTAATTGGTGATAGGCAGACTGGTAAAACCGCTGTAGTTATTGATACCATTTTGAACCAAAAAGAATTTTATGATAGAGGAGAACCCGTTTTCTGTATCTATGTAGCCATAGGTCAAAAAGCATCTACTGTTGCAGGTATTGTTGCTGCATTAGAAAAAGGTGGGGCTCTTGATTATACGGTAATAGTAAGTGCATCTGCTGCGGATCCTGCTCCTATGCAATTCTTTGCTCCATTTGCAGGTGCTGCAATTGGTGAGTACTTTAGAGATACTGGTAGACCAGCATTAGTAGTTTATGATGATCTATCAAAGCAAGCGGTTGCTTACCGTGAAGTTTCTCTATTGTTGAGAAGACCTCCAGGACGTGAAGCATATCCTGGTGATGTATTCTATCTTCACTCAAGGTTATTGGAACGTGCTGCTAAGATCAATGCGCATGATGATATTGCACAGCAGATGAATGACTTGCCTGAATCATTGAAAGGTAAAGTAAAAGGTGGAGGTTCTTTAACTGCCTTGCCAATTATAGAAACACAAGCAGGGGATGTATCAGCTTATATCCCAACCAATGTTATATCCATCACAGACGGACAGATTTTCTTGGAAACAAACCTTTTTAATTCAGGTATTAGACCTGCAATTAATGTAGGTATCTCTGTATCTAGGGTAGGTGGATCAGCACAGATAAAAGCAATGAAAAAAGTTTCTGGTACATTGAAACTTGATCAGGCTCAATTTAGAGAATTGGAAGCATTTGCCAAATTTGGTTCAGATCTAGATGCTGCTACACAAAGAACTATTGATAGAGGTAGAGTAAACCAGGAAATGTTAAAGCAGCCTCAGTTTTCTCCTGTACCAGTAGAAGAGCAGGTAGCAACTATTTTTGGTTCTACAAAAGGCTTTTTCGATAAAGTACCTGTGAATAAAGTAAAGGAATTACAAGAATCTTATTTAACTACTTTAAGAAGCTCTTATAAAGAGACCTTGGATTCACTGAGAGCAGGTAAGTTAACAGATGATGCAACTGCAACATTGGAGAAGGTAGCAAAAGAAACTGCTGCTAATTTTGTTTAATAGCACAATAGCATGGCCAATTTAAAAGAAGTTAAAAATAGAATATCTTCGGTTTCTTCAACTCAGCAGATAACAAAAGCTATGAAAATGGTGGCTGCTGCTAAATTAAGAAGGGCGCAAGATAAGATTACCCAAATGAGGCCGTATTCTCAAAGGCTTTCTAAGGTAATACAAAACGTAACTGCTACAATAACTGAAGGGGTAGAAAACATATACACTGAAGGAAATAACAGTGGTAGGGTACTTTTAGTAGTTGTCACTTCTGATAGGGGACTTTGTGGTGGCTTTAACAGTAGTATTTTTAAAGCAACACAACAGTTAATATCAGAAAAGTATAGTGAACAATTGGCTAATGATGATTTATATATCATGCCTATAGGTAAGAAGGCTCTTGAATATTTTAAAAAGAGAGACTTTATTATGGTTGATAGATACAGTGACTTAATTGCCAAATTGTCTTTTGACAGAGCAAGAGAAGCTGCTGAATTTGCAATGAGTGAGTTTGTTGCAGGTAGATTTGAGAAAGTAGAGATTATCTATAATGAATTTAGAAATGTGGCAACTCAGATTGTAAATGCAGAACAGTTTTTGCCTGTAATTCCCGATAAACCAGAGGAAGTAAATAATCAAGAACAAGAAGATGTTTCTGATGACTATATTTTTGAACCTTCTAAAGAATTTATTTTTAAGGAAGTTGTTCCTAAGTCATTGAAAATCCAGTTTTATAAAGCATTGCTAGAGTCTAATGCATCCGAGCATGGAGCTAGGATGACTGCAATGGATAAAGCGACTGATAATGCAGGTGAATTGTTAAAAGAGTTGAAATTAACTTATAACAGAACCAGACAAGCAGCGATTACCAAAGAAATTCTTGAGATTGTTGGCGGAGCAGAAGCATTAGCGGCAAGCTAAGTTTATACTAGTAGATTAAAATAATATATTGAAAGCTGAGTGGAATTTCTACTCAGCTTTTTTATTTTCACCAGATGCGATGCTTATATAAGTTTTTGAGGGCGCTTTCTATGGATGTTGCTTTAGGTGCAGTAGTATTTTCGGCATCTATAGCGAATATGCTTCAGGTTAGTGTACCTGAAATAGTTTATGTTGAACTGGCTTTGGCAGTCTGGAGTATCTATACCTGGGATCACCTAAAAGATGCAGCTTCTGTAGACAACCCTTCTACCTATAGGCATTTGTTTCATAAAATATATGCTAAGGAACTACATATAGCTCTTTTAATAGCTCTTTTATTGGGCGCTATATTGATTTATTACTTACCTGTCCAAACAGTATATATGGGTATTATGCTTTGTGTTTTTGTTCTATTGTATTTCATATTGATTCATTTTCAAAATCAGTTTTACCATAAAGAACTATTTATAGCCGTATTATATGCTTTAGGGGTTTTTTTAGGCCCATATAGTTGTGCTGTCCACCCTGTGAACCTTATTTCTTTGTCTATAAGTTTTGTGATGACTTTATTGATTGCTTTTATTAACCTATTGATGTTCTCTGATTTTGAGAAAAAATCTGATATAGAAGATGGTCATCCATCTTTAGCTATTGTATTAGGGAGTAAAGTTAAACCTCTGATGATTGCCTTGTTCCTATCTTTAACTGTTATCTTGGTAAACTCTTTTTATTTGTCTCTATTGCCCCTAAACATGGTTTACTGTTATGGTTTAATGATAGCAGTTTTAGGAGGAATTTATTACACAAAAAAAATCAGTCTAAATCATGATTATTATAGGATATTAGGCGATGGTATTTTCTTTATACCACTAATCTTTCTAGTATGAATAACTTTAATCTGGTTGCTCCTTTTTATGAACCTATCAAAAAGATGATTTTTGGAAATCATTTGTATAGAGCAGAGAGCTATTGGGTTCACCAAATAAAGCCTAAGAGTAGGGTGATTATTTTAGGGGGAGGAAATGGAGATATTCTAAAAAAATTACCAGTAAACTGTGAGGTGTTATATATAGATCTTTCAGAAAAAATGCTGATGAATGCTAGAAAGCAATCATATGTAGCAACAGTTAACTTTATACAAGCTGATTTTTTAGAATATAAATTTGATCAAAGATATGATTGGATCATCGCAAATTTTTTTTTGGATGTATTTACAAAAGAGAATTTATTTAAAGCGATTCACAAGATTTCCTCACTTTTAATAACAGAAGGAAGACTGTTAGTCACAGATTTTAAGTCAGACGGCTCCATTTATGGCAAGCTTTTGCTAAAAAGTATGCATATCTTTTTTGGTTTGTTTTCAAGATTGGAGAGTAAACAATTGCAACCAATCAAATTGTATATGATGAAACAGGGCTTTATTGAAGAGCAGGGGACAGAATTTTTGAATGGTAAAGTTTTCTCAATTATTTTTAAGAAAAATGGAAACCTTTAATATTTACTGGTGTCATTAAAATAAAAAGAAAGAACCTTGACTTCTTCACACCAGTCGATACATAAATACCTGATAATTCAGAGCCAGCAAGGGGATGCACGTGCCCAACGTGAATTATACCAACTCTATGCTAAAGCGATGTATAATATATGTAGAAGAATGATGGGTAATGATGAAGACGCACAGGATGCATTACAAGATGCGTTTGTAGATGCGTTTACTAGACTGAATACTTTAAAGAATATTAATACATTCAGTGCTTGGATCAAAAGAATTGTGATTAATAGATGCATCAATGCAATAAAAAAAAGAAGACTTGTAACGGTTGATTTAAATGAAAGTTCTGATTATGCAGATGATGAAATGGATGATGACCAAATCATGCGTTTTAAAGCGAAAAGAATTATACAATGCATGGATGATTTGTCAGATGGATGTAAAGTGGTGATGAATCTTTATTTATTTGAAGGCTATGACCATTCTGAGATTGCACAAATACTGTCTATTTCAGAATCGGCATCTAAATCTCAGTATTGTAAAGCGAAAATGAAACTTAGGAAATTGTTGGGAGAGGAAAAACAGCAGTATTATGGAGGATAAGTTAAAACATTGGATAGAAACCCAAAGAGATGATTTTGACCTTTATGAGGCAGATTTTGAGGCTTCATGGAAAAATATAGCCGATAGAGTGTCGGAACCTAAAGTTGAAGCACCTAAGCCAAAAAGGGCGTTATGGATTTCAATAGCAGCATCTGTGAGTGTGATTTTATTGACTTGTTCAGTTTTTCTTTATTCGCAATATAAAAGTTCAGATTCATTGGATGTTATTTTTTCTGGGAATGAAGAGTTGGCAGAGGCGAGGGATTACTATACCAGTGAAATAAATTACAAATTGACTGCTGCTAAAGAACTTGTGAAGGATCAACAGGTATTTAAGGATATAGATGATCTGGATGTTGCTTTCGATGACTTGAAAAAAGATCTGAAAGATGATGTACACAATGAAGAAGTCATTATTGCCATGGTAGAAAACTATCAATTGAAACTTAAGATTTTGAATAAGATATTGTCTGAATTTGAAAAAGAACGAAACAGAAAACAGAAGGGAGGGAAAAATGAGAATATATAAAGATCTTATAAAAGGTTTGTTTGTAATAGTATGTTTGTTAACTGTTAATAGCAGTGTAGGTGCTGCCAACCATAAAGGTGCAGATATAAAACTGACAAAAAATATAACAAAATCTTATCCAATTAGAGAAGATGGGGAGCTTGATGTACTTAATAAATATGGGAAAGTAATTGTCAAAATATGGAATGAAGATTCTGTGAAGGTATCGGTTGATATAGAGGCTTTTGGGAAGAATTACCAGGCAGTAGAAAAACTGATGAAAAGTGTAGAGATAGATTTTTTGGAAGGCTCTAATTATGTTTCAGTAGAAACTGATATGAATAAGAAAAGTGGTGGTTTCAGTTCTGTACTTTCTAGTATAAAAGGTTATTCTAAAAACTTGTTGAACAATAAGAGTAAATTGACTGTAGATTATACTATTCATATTCCTAAAAGTATTTCTCTCAATCTTGAGAATAAATTTGGGAATATATTTATTGGAGATGACCTGGAGGGTTCATTAGACCTTGAATTAGCTCATGGAGATTTAAAAACAAGGGCTCTAAATGGTAGAACTAATATTTCCTTAAGTTATGGAAATGGCCGAATCAAATATATTAGAAATGGATTTGTTAAATTAAAGGGAGGAGAGTTAGATGTAGATGATGGGATTGAAATAGATATTCAGAGTTCTTCTTCGGAACTTACTTTTGGTGCTATCAAAAGCCTTAAAGTCAATTCTAGAAATGATAAGATTAGGGCAGATGATCTAGGTATATTAAAAGGAAGTGGTGATTTTACAGATATTTTTGTTTCTAATGTCCAAAATGACCTAGACTTGAACCTTGAATATGGGGAATTATTTATTGAGCGAATTGGAGAGGATTTTAGATCGATCAGCCTGAATAGTAAATCTGCAGATATTAATTTAGTATTAAGTCCGAAATCATATTTTACAGCGAATATTTCTGGTAATGAAGAACGTATGATTGTACCCAATAGCATGCTTTCTTTAGGTAAACGAGATAACTCTGGCGCTGGCTATGACTTTACTTTAAGTGGAACAGTAGGCTATACAAGAAAGTTAATAGGCAAAGTAAATATTAAAGCGAACAGTGCCGATTTGATTATATCAATTAAAGAGACTTCAATTTTCACTAAGAGTAAATAGTTAAACCATGAAGAACCGCCTGTTAGGTTATCTATTATTGCTCGCTTTGATGTCTAGTTTCCATTTTACAATAGAAGCACAAACCTATGAACATTCGGCTGGAGTAAGACTAGGTAATACTGCTGGACTTACCTATAAAAAATTTCTTATTGATGAACAGGCCATTGAAATTTTATTGTCTGGAAGGAATGAGGGATTACAGGTTACGGTTAGTTATCTAACTCATAAGCCGCTGGAATTTTCGTTTAATTCAAATTTTTATGTTTTTTATGGTGTAGGGGCGCATATAGGTTTGGAGCATTTTAATAACTTAAATAAATCTATTGTCCCAGATGGTAATGGGTTAAACACTTTTGTTTTCGATAATAGGAATTACTTTACGATGGGCATAGACGGAACTGTGGGAATTGAATATAGATGGTTAAGTGTACCTATTACGATTTCTTTTGATATAAAGCCTTATTTTAATTACATAGGAATGCGCTTTACAAGGACTAAATTTTGGGATGCTGGTTTGTCCTTTAAATATATATTTTGATTATAAACTAAAAATTGTTAATTCTCTAAGTTTAATAGTTTCATGAGACTCACACACCTATTAACTGTTTTGCTATTACTAGTAAGTCATACTTTGTCTGCTCAGAAATTTCTTGATAGCAATGACCCTGGTGAAGTTAAATCACTTTTAAGTAAAGATAATGATATTACTGGATTTGGAGGGATAGATGTGAAGGTTGGAGATTTTAATGAAGTACGTTCAGTATTTACAGGCGCATATGGAGGCATTATTATTAATAGGCATTATTTCATAGGTATAGCAGGGTACGGTTTAGTCACAGAGAATACTTTTGTTGGGAATGTACCCAGCTTTGACGATCCTAAGGAATTGAATATTTACGGAGGTTACGGAGGATTGATGCTTGGAGGAATTATAGCACCTAAGAGCATTGTACATATTTCAGTTCCAGTTATTTTAGGAGCAGGTAGTATTTACATTTCGGATGAGGATTTTTTTAATAATTCAATAGACACAGATTTTACCATTGAAAATTCTGCTTTTTATGTAATTGAACCTGGTTTAAGTATAGAGGCAAATATTACCACATCGTTTAGAGTTTCACTAGGCGCAACCTATAGACTTATCAGGGGGAGCAATTTTGCTCAACCTATAAAAGATAACGATTTATCAGGAATTAATGGGTTACTTTCCTTTAGGTTTGGGAGATTTTGACTGATTAAATTTTTTTAACATAATGACCTCTTTTTCTTCGAGTCTTCTCCATTTTCCCCTAGGAAGATCTTTTTTAGTAAGAGATCCAAACATAGCCCTATCAAGCCTGATAACTTCATAACCTAAATGTTCGAAAATCCTTCTTACAATTCTGTTTCTTCCAATATGAATTTCTAATCCTAGAATTGTTTTGTCTTTACTAAGAATAGCGACTTCATCTACAATAGCTAGACCATCTTCTAAGGTAACTCCAGCTTGAATTTTTTCTATATCTGCCTGAGTAATTGGTTTATCTAGATCTACCTGATATATTTTCTTGATCTCATAAGATGGATGTGATAATTTCTTTGCTAGTTCTCCATCATTAGTAAATAACAATAAACCTGTGGTATTTCTATCCAACCGACCAACTGGGTAAATTCTTTCTTTGCCAGCATGTTTAATTAGATCCATCACAGTTTTTCTTCCGTGAGGATCATCCATTGTTGTGATAAAATCTTTAGGTTTATTAAGTAATATGTAGCTTAATGTTTCTCTACTTAAGAGTTTGCCTTGAAAATAAACTTTATCAGTGTTTTTTACTTGAAAGCCTAATTCCCTGATGATTTCTTTATTGACTTTGATTTTACCATCACTTATTAAAGTGTCAGCTTCTCTTCTTGAACAGACCCCCGCATTGGCAATATATTTATTGAGACGAATTGTATCTTTGGGAGCCTCGGTATTGCTGCCTTTCTTTATAATCACTGGTCTTTTCTTGTCCGTCATGCGGGATTGTTATTCGGAAGTTTCCCCAATTGAATTATCTTCTTCTTGAAAGAAATCTTTTGGAGTTGGAAGTTCTTTTAAATTATTGATACCAAAATAATCCATAAATTTTTGATTGGTACCATATAGCAAAGGTCGTCCAATAGCTTCAGACTTCCCTTTAATTTCTACTAATTCTTTTTCAAGTAGTTTTTGGACAGCATAATCACAGTTTACACCTCTTATTTGTTCCATTTCTCCTTTGGTAATAGGTTGTTTATATGCAATAATGGAGAGTGTCTCAAGAGAAGAATTAGACAATCTTTTTTTCGATTGTTGTTTAAGTAAAATACCAATACTTGCTTGATAGGCTGGTTTTGTAAGGAATTGATACCCTCCACCACTTTTTACTGGTTGAATAGAGAATTGTTCTGATTCATATTTTTCACTTAAACCAGCAATTGCCTTTGAGATGTCTTCAGAAGGAATTTTTGCTTCAAACATTTCTGAAAGGCAAACCTGTAACTCACTTTCCTCTATAGGTTTAGGAGAACAGAATATTAAAGCTTCAATATGATTAGCCAAAAAATCCAATGCTATCTTTTACTTAATTTAGCTTCGATAGAATGCATGGTATGTGGAACTGCTTTTAGTCGATCTTTTTGGATCAACTTGCCAGTATCAATACAAATCCCATAAGTGCCGTTCTTAATTCTAATCAGTGCTTTTTCTAAATTATTGAGAAACTTTTGTTGACGGGCTGCTAGTTGGTTTAAGCTTTCTTTCTCAGCAGTTTCTGCACCATCTTCAAGTGTTTTAACTGTACCGAAAGTATTGCCGATACCAGTCTCACTTGTTTTATTCAAAGAAGATTTGATGAAATTAAGTTCTTTTTTTGCTTTCTCTATTTTTTCAAGGATTAGTTCTTCAAACTCTTTTAACTCTTCTTCTGAATACCTTGTTTTTTCTCCCATTTTTCGAATATAAGTTTTTCTGTAACCAAAAAAAATTTGTCCACTCTTAAATGTTTCCGCAAATCTACTTAAAAATTATTATAGTAAATAGGGTTTTGTAATTGTGAAACTAGGTAAATAATTCCTGAAGCTTCATGTTAGAAAGAATTATCATTAATACCTTGAGAAGAATAACGCAATGTTTAGGTATATGTTTCTTGTTGGTTGTTGAGATTAGTTTTTATTTTGTTAATTTAATTAAATTCATTATAATATTTTGTTTTGGTATTTGATATAATTTTTTAAAGCTTGAAACCTGGTTTTGAAAATAATTTGACTTAAAAACGGCTAGGTAATATCACAAGATAGATTTATTTTGGAATAAAACACTGACAGCAAACTACCTATTAGACAAGGTTACTGTGTGTTTTTACTAGAGGGCTAAGGGCATATAAAATAGGTCGAAGTAATCTCTAATTAGTGTCAATCCGACTAAATTTGTTTTGCACGATAAAACTTTGTTAAAAGACAATAAATAGATGTTTTCAACCCAATTTAAAATTATGCTTCTTCTATAAAAGTCAGATCTTTTAAGAAGATTTGTCCATTTTCTCCATGCTGCAGAGTCAGATCCCTGAAAAAAACAATTGTTTCTGTGAATTTGGTTAGGGACTCACCATCAAATAAAAGGCTTTAGCGGAGCTCATTTCAAGGCCTAAATGACCGTTTGTGCTGCTTGCTCATTCTAAGAGAGGTTCATCCCATCGTTTAGATTAGATGAATAATGGAGATCTTATTGAGACAATGAGCAGTAGTGTAAAAGGGAAAGAACCAAATTTTCACTAGGCAATTATTTCTTATATACGGCCACAGTATGACAGTAAACGAGGATTGGAAAAGTATTTTTTTAACCCTGTTCTTTTTTTGAATAAACTAATAGCTACAGAGAATAATATTCTAAATATTCCTTTTTTTATAATAAATTCATGCGGAGTTGTCATATAAGCTTAATTGACTAGCACTTTCAAAAAAAAAGATCTTTTTTTGCAAGTAATAGTCACTATCTAATTTTCACATTAAGGTTTCTCTAGCTTTATAGTTTAAGTAGTACTGTTTGATAAATCACGATTATTAATGTTAATTAGTGATATTAGTGTAAAAAAATCTTCAGTTCTATGTGCTTAGGTGGGTTGGCTTAGTACGCTATTCCGGTGATCATTTAGTGAGGCGCACAAAGGGATTTTGGGTGGAAGTTTTAAATTATTAGAGCCACGACAGCCTGATTTTTTGACAGTCGCCGTACAGTTCGTTTTTTATCAAGAAAAAATGGACAGAAGCTGGTCTTACCTGCAATCCATTTTTTAGGGAGGAAGTATTTTTGGTGCCTTTAAATGACCTTTGTTTGATTGCATTAAAGAGGTTTTTTGTTAGATTCTAAATTTAGTTGAATGACATTATTATTAAATAAAAAAAAACTCAAACAATTATTGTTTAAGTCAGTAATAACAAGGGTAATAGCTCTTTTTGTCCTGTCATTTATATTTTCAACAATAAACTTCATATCTAATTGGGAGGACTTATATGAAAACGGATTTTTGATCGATATATCTGGTAGGAATAGAATGTTATCACAACGTATAGCCTACTCTGCTTCAGAAGTAGCTAGTGGAAATAAAAAGGCTGTTGTTTCCTTATCCGAATCAATAGCGCTTCATCATGCATCGTTACAAGTGATCCGAAAAGGAGGAATTTCTGATGAAGGAGTCCAAATAAAGGGCGTTGGAAATCTTTTTGCCAAAGAAATGGCTGTAATAGACTCCACTTGGGAAAAATATCAATCTTATGCACAACAGATTATAAGTGGGGATAAACTAGAAAAAGAAACTGCTCATCATAATCTAAATAGGATGGTTGATCAAATGCTATTAGCCAATAATCAGCTGGTTAAAGCAATGGTTGCGGATAACAATCGAAAATCTAAAAATCGAAATGACTTTCTTTTGGCGATGCTTTTTTTAACTATGATAATTGCCATCTTAGGTACTTTTATATTATTAACGGGTATCATGAACCCTATTCAAAAAATGCTAAGATTCTTAAAAGCCTTAGGGAAAGGAGATCTGACAATAGCAATGCCACTAGGGAAGAAGAATGAAATTACAGCAGTAATGTATGCAATGAATATCATGGTGGAAAGATTTTCTGATATAGTGAGTACACTGGATGATCAATCAACAAGCATGAACTTGACAAGTCGGCAATTGACTGAAGATTCAAAAGAATTGAATATGCGGGCATCTACTTTAGCAGCTACTGCAGAGGAAGTATCGGCATCTATTCAGGAAATGACATCTAGTATCAGTTTAAACTCTAGTAATGCCTCCGAGACCAGTCTTAGTTCGCAAAATACAGTCGCTAAAATTAATTACCTTAAGCAAGTAGCGACCAAGGGCTTTGAGTCTATTAAAGGGATATCTAATAAAATTGATTTGATCAATGAAATATCTGATCAAACAAATTTGCTGGCATTGAATGCCGCTGTTGAAGCGGCTAGGGCTGGAGAACATGGTAAAGGATTTGCAGTAGTAGCAAAGGAAATTAGAGAATTAGCTGAGAAAAGTAAAAATGCTTCTGAAGAGATTGTTGCACTTTCTATAGAAAGTATGACAATGGTTGAAAAAACTAGTTTAGCATTAGAAGAAAGTGTAAAAGAAATTTCGAAATCTGCAGAATTAGTGAAAGATATAAGCGTGAGTAGTGCAGAACAAAAAATGGGGACTGATCAAATCAATGTATCTATGCAAGAGTTAAATCAGATATCTCAACAGAATGATGCTTCCGCTGGCCAGTTGGCAAACTACTCAGAAGAATTAAAAAAAGTTTCTGAAGATATACAAAGAGTGGTTGGTACTTTCAAAACAAAATAGTTAGTTGCTTTATACATTTGCTTTAATGATGTAAAACATTTTAGAATGATCAATTTTAAGGAATTATCTTATCTAAAAGAGGGTACTTCTCTACAAAAAGAAGTGTTTAGTATTTTTAAGGAACGAAAGATTTTTGAGGTTTTAGATGAATTTAATCCCGTTTTTGTAGGAACTATCCCCATTGACATTGCAATAGAAACTAGTGATATAGATATCATATGTGATTTTAATCCCTGAGGGATACCTAATTCCCCGACTCTTGAGTCGATAAAAAAGCTTTTGGCCGATAGAGATACCCCGTACCCTTGGGTCGGGGTTGGTTCATTAACGAAAAAGAATTTATTAGCTTACTAAAATTGAATTTTGAAAATGAAATTAGTTTCTCAATTAACCAAAAAGTTTTTGATAATGATGGTGCCGTTATAGCCAGATTTCAGATAGCTGGTTTTGAGGTAGAAATTTTTGGACAGAATAAAGCAATTGAAAAGCATTTGGCCTATCGACATCTATTGATTGAATTTAAATTGTTAAAGACTAAAGGGGAACAATTTAGAGAGTCCATTATTGAGCTGAAAAAAAATGGGATGAAAACGGAAGCTGCGTTTTGCAAACTGCTAAACCTCACGGGTGATCCATACCATGCTTTGCTATCTTTAGAATAGTTTACCTTACTAGCGGTTAATTTTTGAACTAAAATGATCTTTTGAAAATGAAAGAGGAAAACAAGTTAAATTCTAAAAAGATGTTTCACACGCAGCAACTATATTGCCAGTAGCTGATCCTGAAGAATCAGCCATTTTTTATACAGAAAAGTTAGGATTTACTATTACTTCTAAGTGGGACAACCCAATCGATTTTCTTGTGATGAATAGAGAAGAAGCTGTTAGCAGACACCTTAGCAGGTCGGATTCTTCACATCAATCGACCCTCAATAGTCCTGTGTCTTTATATGTTTTTGTTTTTGATATAGATCTATTATATGAGAGAGTCAAAAGAAGAGAGTGACAATTGCAAACCCTATAGCAGATAGAGAATATGGTATGCGTGGTTTTGATGTGAAAGAAGGGGTATGTTATCTCGTTTAGACAAGCTCTTTAACCTGAATCTTATATTTGTGTACTTTCTCTAATGACTAGTGAAGTTTTTAACACTTTCGTTTCTGCTTTGTGATTTGCATCTTTGTTTTCTATTTGCTTGAAAAGCATATTTGAGGAGATTTTACCCATATTATACCCAGGTTGATCTACCGTAGTAATAGAAGGGTCATAAATTTCCGATATTTTCCAATTACTAAAACCACAGATAGAAACATCACGAGGTGTAGAATAACCTGCTTTTTTCAATTCCTTTAATGCCCCAATTGCCAATAAATCAGTAGCAGCAAAAAGACCGTCTATTTCTACATTCTTTTTAAGAAGATCTTGCACTGCCCCGGCGCCATCTTTAAAATCCCCAGTCTCTCTGTGTAAAACAAGATTTTCATCAAAGGCGATATTTGCTTCTAACAAAGCATCTTTATATCCTTTATACCTATTTTTTGATATAAGAAGATTTTCAGGGCCACCTACATAGGCAATTTTTTTTCTGCCTGTAGAAATAAGGTGATTGACTGCAATTAAAGCTGCCTCATGATCATCAATAATTACTTTATCTGTGGTAATATCATCTACTACGCAATCAAAAAAAACAAGAGGTATGTTTCTATCTTTGAACTCTTGAAAGTGAGTGAAATCTTTAGTTTCTTTAGATACACACGCTAAGATACCATCCACTCTTCCATTTACTAAATTTTTGGCATCCATTACCTCTCTTTCATAAGATTCATGTGTATTGCAGATAATGACACTATAACCTTTTGAATAGGCAATGTCTTCTATTCCTCTTAGAACTTGGGAGAAAAAGTCATGAACTACCTGTGGGAGAATTACCCCTAAGGTTCTTGTAGTATTACTTCTTAGACTCAGTGCAGTGAAATTGGGCTGGTAGTTGAGCTTTTTAGCAAGCTCCATTACTGCTTTTTTAGTGGTCGATTTTACCAAAGGGTTATCTGCTAAAGCTCTCGATACTGTAGAGACAGAAATGTTCAATTCTTTAGCTAAATCCTTTATTGTAACTTGGCCACTTTTCATAGTTAATCATTTAATAATCAAATCTACACTTTTATTTAAATTTTGTTAGGTTAATCTACTGATAACTGAAAATGTGGGGGAAGCACTTTTAAATTTATTTAGTATAAGATGAAACGAATTAGGGTAAATTGGGAAAAATGAAAACGATTGCATTTTTTTTTTACCATCTAAGTACCTTTTTTTGTCGCTTATAACTTTTAATATTCTTCAATTTTAATTTTATTGAGGTGTGGGTTTTTGTGAAAAACCTAAAAAATGATGTTTTTATAACAATAATTTTAAGAATCAGTTATATTATTGATTCTTAATTTTGGTGGAAAAATGTAATCTAAATGTAGTAATATGAGGAAGTATTTACTTTTAAGTTTTTTATTAATTTTTTCCTGTGGAGTGCTCATGGCACAGCAGGCAAGGACTATTACTGGTAAAGTGATAGATGGAGACGCTAGGGATAAATCAGGATTGCCAGGGGCTAGTGTAATTGTACAGGGATCAAGTGTCGGAACTGTAACTGATATTGAAGGAAATTATTCTTTGTCAGTTCCAGATGGCGGTATTCTAGTATTTTCATTTGTAGGATATGCCACACAGACTATAACTGTAGGAGCAAGAGCCACAATAGACGTTACGCTTGAACTTGATGTAGAGCAGTTAGCCGAGGTAGTCGTAATTGGTTATGGTGAGACTTCAGTGAAAGATGCTACTGGATCTGTGGTTGCAGTTACTGCTAAAGATTTTAATGGTGGTGTAATAGCTTCGCCAGAGCAGCTTATACAAGGTAAAACTGCTGGGGTACAAATAGCTAGTAGTAGCGGTGAACCTGGAGCAGGGGTTAACATTAATATCAGAGGGAGTAATTCAGTTACATCCAATAACAATCCTTTGTTTGTAGTGGATGGAGTTCCATTAGGGGGAGGTTCTTCAGCTAATAGTGGGGCAAATGTTGGTTTTGGAACATCAGGAAGTAGAAACCCATTGAGTTTTATCAACCCAAATGACATTGAAAGTATTAGTATACTAAAAGATGCATCCGCTACAGCTATCTACGGATCTAGAGGAGCAAACGGAGTAGTAATTGTAACCACTAAAAGTGGAAAAGGAAATGACCTGAAAGTCACTTATTCTTCTACAGCCAGTGTATCAACAACGGCTAAACGCTTTGATTTATTAGATCGTGATCAATTTCTAGATGCTGTAGCTGAAACAGGAACAGATCCTTCTTCAGTGGATTTTGGTAATAATATTGATTGGCAGGATGAGGTTTTCAGAACCGCCTTTTCTCATAGTCAAAATGTTTCATTTGCTAAAGGATACAAAACGGCTGATTTCAGAGCCTCTTTAGGTTATGATAACCAACAAGGTATAATAGAAGAATCAGGCCTAGAAAGAATTACGGCAAGATTTAATGGAAATAAGTCTTATTTGAATGATAAATTGAATTTTAATCTTCAGTTAACAGGATCAAGGGTAAATGACCAATTTGCGCCATTAAGTGGAAGCGCAGGATTTAGAGGAGATTTACTAGGAGCAGTTTATTCAGCTAATCCTACATGGAATCCAGCAGCGAACTTTGAAGATATAAGAGATCAAATAGGTGGAGGTCAGTTGCACCCAAATAATATCCTTGAAAACCATGATGCATTCGCTAACACTAATAGGCTTTTGTTAAATTTTTCAGCTTCATATGAACTAGCCGAAGGATTAACAGGAAAGTTGACCTACGGAGTTGATAAATCAGAGTCAGAATCTTTTTCATTTTTAAATGCAAATGCGATCAATGCTGACAGAGGAGTTACAGGTAATGGTAGAGGAGCACTTAATGAATTAGTTGTGACAAATGATCTGTTTGAAGCAACTTTAAACTACAAAAAGGATTTTGGTAATTCAAATATTGACATTGTAGGGGGGTATTCTTTTCAAGATTTTGGATCAAGAGGATTCAATGCGGAAGCATTAGGTTTTGCAAGTACAGATTTCCAAACCATGGAAAATGATTTTGTAAGAGCAATAGAATCTTTAGAAAGCACTGCAAATTCTAGTACTGAAGGATTCGTTCAGCAGTTTGGTTTTGCAAGGCCGACTGGAGATCCTGACAATAACGCACTAGTAGGAGTTGATGGTTTAACAGGTGGAGCTTTTGCGAATATTTTGTTTCCAAATACACTAAGAGGTGTTGCTTTAACAACACCTGCTGGCATAAATGTTAATTCAGTATTTGTGGATAAATTTGATAATACGGATAAATTACAATCATTTTTTGGCCGTGTAAACTATTCTATTGCTAATAAATACTTGTTTACTTTCACAGGTAGAGCGGATGGATCTTCGAGATTTGGAGAGAATAATAGGTATGGTTTTTTCCCATCAGGTGCTTTTGCATGGCAATTGGGTGAGGAAGATTTTATTGGAGAATCATTTTCTACACTTAAATTAAGGTTAAGTGCTGGTGTCACTGGAAATCAAGATGGACTCGGTTTTGGTAATGCAATACAAAGACAAAGATTTGGTGGGACTGGAATTGGAGATAATGGATCTATTGGAATACCAGGGATATCTGATGTAGCTTTTAGTAACCCTGAACTGCAATGGGAGTCCACTACTCAATTGACTGCTGGCTTAGATTTTGGTTTTAATAATGATCGATTTTATGGAAGTGTTGATTTTTACAGAAAAACTACTAATGATCTATTGTTAAGAGTAAGGGCAGCGCTACCCGCACCATTTAATTTTGTGTTTGATAATTTTGACATTGATGTAATAAACCAAGGTGTGGAATTGGCATTGAATTATGATGTAATTAAAAAGAGTGATTTAAATTTCACAACAAGTTTCAACATATCTGTTAATAGTAATGAATTACAAAATACACAGAGACAAATAGATGGAGGAACTATTAGGGGGCAAGGTTTAACAGGAGCTTTTTCACAAAGAATAGCGGAAGGACAACCTCTTTTCTCATTTTTTATAGACAGGTTCTCAGGATTTAATGATGAAGGTGAGCCGATATTGTCTGATATTGCGGATAGAGATTTTGTGGATGCGAGTGCTTTACCAACTGTTAATACAGGACTCTCTCTAAATTTGAGTTATAAGAATTGGGATTTCTCTACATATTTTACTGGCCAGTTTGGACACTACGTTTATAACAATACAGCCAATGCATTTTTTGTAGCAGGGGGAATCAATACTTCTAGAAACGTGATTGAAGATGTGGTTAATAATGGAGAAGCATTTAGCGCGTCTGCACCAGTATCTACTAGATTTTTAGAAAAAGCTGATTTTGTTAGATTACAGAATTTGTCAATAGGTTATAGTATTCCAGTTTCTGGTAACGGTTTCTTAGATAATTTGAAAATTTCTTTGAATGCACAAAATTTATTTTTGTTAAGTGCCTATGATGGGTTGGATCCAGAAGTTAGTGTACAGCCAGGTGGAGGAGCTTTATTAAATGGTTTGCCAACTGCAGGTATTGATTATACAGCTTATCCAAGAGCAAGAACCTTTAGCTTAAGTATTAATGCTGCTTTTTAAGATTAATTAATAAAATTTAAAAAAAAATATAAAAATGAGTTTTGAAAAAATAGTGAGGAAAATATGGATATTGCCATTACTCATGGTTATGTCTTGTGATTTGGAGATTGAACCAACGGACTCTATCATTCTTGATGGGATTTCTGGAATTGCTGATGTTTCATCTTCTGTAGCAGATTTATATAATAGTTTAAATGGTCAAATTGGAGATCAAGCAAATCTTTTTGCATTGAATGAAGTGACTACAGATGAACTACTTGTTCCAACTAGAGGTACGGATTGGGGAGATAATGGTATATGGAGACAATTGCATGATCATACTTGGAGTTCCGAGCATAATCATATATTGACTGTTTGGTCTCAGTTTAATCAAAATGTCTTTAGAGCTACTCAGATTTTGGATGAAAGAAGTGTGGAAACTTCTGAAGGAGAGTTACCTGTCCTGAAGGCTGAAGCTCAATTTATCAGAGCTTTCAGTATGTGGATTATACTTGACCTTTTTGGTGTTGCTCCATTTAGAGAAGTTGATGAAGGACCAAATATCTTACCAAGAGTTATGTCAAGGACAGAAGCAATGGAATTTGTGTTAAGCGATATAAGGGCTGCTTTGCCAAATTTACCTGTTAGGGGTCCTGGAGCTGCTAATAACAGAGTAAACCGAGCAGCAGCTAATCTTTTGCTTGCTAAAGTTTTGATTAATGCACATATTTATGATGGATCGGGTACTCCAAGTCCTGCAAATATGCAAGCAGTAATAGAGGCAGTAAACTCAATAGAAAGTGACGGATTTAGTTTAGAGGCGGGTTTCTTTGAACTGTTTGAAGCAAGTGTAGATAATGAGACCATTTGGTTTTTAGAGACTAATACTGGTAACAGAATGTGGAATGGTCTTCATTATAACCAAGCTCCTGAAATTGCAGGTGGTGGATGGAATGGATTTAGTACATTAGCAGAATTTTATGATCTTTTTGAAGGAGACCCAAACACCAATGTTGTGGGTAGTGGACAAGAAGAAAGAAGAGGATTTGTTCCTACAATTGGATTGCCATTAGCAGAAGTAAATGGAGGAACAGATAGGGAAACTGATGGTGTTTTAGATGGCTTTGCTGATGGTTCTGAAGTTGGGTTCGGTTTTTTAATTGGGCAGCAATTTGATGTGACTGGTACTCCATTGAATGATAGACCAGGTGATCCATTGATCTTCACAAGAGACTATCCAAGTTTGAGTGGAAGTAATGAACGTAATGGAATTAGAATGATCAAATATAATCCAAGATTTGTTACAAATGGAAATGGAGTAAATCATGAAATTGTTTTTAGATTTTCTGATGCGCATTTATTGAGGGCAGAAGCACGAATGAGAATAGGACAAGACCCTACTGCTGATGTTAATGCTTTAAGATCAATTAGGAATGCGTCAGAATTAGCTACAGTGACAGAACAAGATCTAATAGATGAAAGAGGAAGAGAATTGTATATGGAACATTGGAGGAGAAATGACTTAATCCGTTTTGGTAGATATACAAGAAATTGGGAATTTAAGAATGAAGCTGCTATTAACAACCCTGATAGAGAATTATTTCCTATTCCAAGAAGTTCTTTAATTAATAACCCTAACTTACAACAAAACCCAGGTTATTAAGAATAAAAATAAAGCCTGTTTATATCAGGTTAAAGTATAGATTAATAAAAAGAGGGCATTTGCCCTCTTTTTTTAGGTTTTTACTTCTTGAATTGAACCGAGTTATACCGATTTATGTTTGTTAGTGCGTATAAGATATTTTAGTAAATTTGCTTTTGATAAAGTAGTTTCCTGCTTGGACAAAAAACGTAAACATAGCATCGCTATAGTGAGTACTTTTAACGCATGATAAATATAAATCTGCTAATAGATATGCGTTCTTATAAATCTAAATTGGTATCATACCTGTTTTACCAAGTTTTATATTAAGAATCAATCACATGATATTTATTTAATAACGAATAAAGATTGTTTCGATTGAATTATTTTTACCAATCTATTCCGTAACTTAAGCGAAAGGTTTCAAGTGAATCATTACTAATTATTTACTCTTTCAATTAATAAGGTTATAGAAAGGAGACAAACCTATCACGAAAATGACTATTGCTTGGTGTCTATGAATTTTATTTTTTGTATCCAATGAGCCAGTACTTTCCCAAAATTAAATATGATCACTTAATTTTATTAGGGTGGTTTTGCATACTATTTGGCTGCCATAGTGAAAAGGAGTACTTTATTGAATTAGAACCTAGTATAACAGGTGTCCATTTTGAGAATACATTAGTGCCAACCCAGGAGCTTAACATTCTGACTTATTTGTATTATTATAATGGTGCAGGAGTTGCTGCTGGAGATTATAACAATGACGGATTGATTGATCTTTATTTTGTAGGAAACCAAGTGTCAGATAAGCTTTACCTTAACAAAGGCAATTTTACTTTTCAAGATGTTACAACTGTTTCAGGGATAAAAAACGAAGAGAACTGGTCTACCAGTGTGAGTCAGGTAGACATTAACCAGGATGGACTTTTGGATTTATACATTTGTAAAATAGGGGCATACCGTTCTATTGAAGGAAATAATTTACTTTATGTCAATCAAGGGATAGATGAAAATGGAATCCCTCATTATAAAGAACTATCAGAAGCCTACGGATTAGATTTAGTCAGTTTTTCTACCAAAGCTCTTTTTTTTGATTATGACCTAGACAATGACCTTGATCTATTTCTGTTAAACCATTCGGTACATCCTAATAGATCTTATGGAAAAGGGAAAAAAAGACAAGAGTTTGACAACTTTTCGGGAGATAAATTATATAGAAATGATCATGGAAAATTTAAAGATATCTCTCACGAAAGCGGTATTTACCAAGGACTTATTGGTTACGGATTAGATGCTTCTTTAGGTGATTTAAATAATGATGGATACCCAGATATTTATGTGAGTAATGATTTTTTTGAAAATGATTATCTCTACATCAATCAGCAAAATGGAAAATTTAAAGAGTTAATTACAAATGACGAAAATGTACTAGGTCATACCTCTCATTTCTCAATGGGAAACTTAATATCTGACTTGAATAACGACGGATGGGCAGATATTTTTGAATTGGATATGTTACCCCAAAAACTAGCAACTTACAAAACATCAGGTAATGATGATGGTTATTCTATTTACAATTATTATTTAAAAAATGGCTATGCTCCACAGTATATGCAGAATTCGTTACATATGAATAATGGAAAGGGGACTTTTGGGGAGCAAGCCAATTTATCAGGTGTTGCAGCTACAGATTGGTCTTGGTCTGTTTTAGGAGCTGATTTTGACAGAGATGGCTATCGTGATTTGTTTGTGACCAATGGTATAAAAGGAGCAACTAATGATATGGATTTTATTAGCTTCATTGCCAACGATGAAATTCAACGTAAATTGAATGAAGGGCCAACAGACGAAAGTCTGATTTTTGCCGAGAAGCTGCCTGAAATTAAAGTGACTAATTATGCTTACAGAAATAAAGGAGATGCGATTTTTGAAGATGTCACTAATAATTGGTTTGATGCAAAGCCTTCCTTTAGTAATGGAGCAGTTTATGTGGATCTTGATAACGATGGTGATCTGGATTTAGTAATCAATAACGTTAATGAACCAGCCTCCATTTTTAAAAACGAAGTAGCACCAGAGAAGAAGTATATTCAATTCAAATTTAAAGGGCCTTATGGTAATCTATTCGGTGAAGGGGCCAAGGTGAAAGTTTATGCAGGAAGGTTTTCCATAGCAGAAGAAAATTTTACCTCTAATCCATATTTATCCGCTTTACCCCCTGTTTTGACCATTGGACTTGATACGGTGCAGGTGATTGATTCTGTACAAGTTATATGGCCAGGAGGGAAGTTTGAGACTAAAAAGAACCTTCTAGTAAACCAATCAATTATACTGGATTTTGAACAGGCTAAAGGTAATTACTTTAAAGAGCGAAAAAATAGCAAGACTCAAAAAGAAAGCTATTTAATAGATTTTGAACATCAAGAAAAAACTACTTTGGAATTTGATAGAGAACCATTGATTCCTTTCGGAAAAGGAAATGAAGGGCCTTCTGTGAGTGTGGCAGATGTTAATCAGGATGGTTTAGAAGATGTTTTCATTTCGGGAGCTAAATGGCAGTCGAGTAGATTGTTTTTTCAGTCTGATTCGGGGAGTTTTTCCCCTGTGCAGCAAGAACTATTTGACCAAGATGCTAAAAGTGAAGATGTTGATCATTTGTTTTTTGATTGTGACAATGATGGGGATTTAGACCTAATAGTAATCGCCGCTGGGAATGAGTTTAATGTTGGTAAGGAAGTAGCTCCCAGATTATATCTAAATAATCAAGGAGTATTTATGAAAGATAGTACCCAGTTTACTTCATTGTTTGTAAATGCGTCTATAGTCAAGAGTATAGATCTTGAAAATGATGGAGATCAAGACTTAGTAATAGGCTCTAATACAACTCCGTTTGAATATGGAAAAGTAAGCAGGAATTACCTGTTAGAGAATAATGGGAAAGGACAGTTTTTAGATATTACAGATAGCTATGCTCGCTCATTTAAACAATGTGGATTAGTAGAAGATATTTCCGTTGTTGATATCAATGGAGATGGTTTTGAAGATCTGGTCGTAGTTGGGAATTGGATGCCTGTTAGTCTTTTTATGAATGATGGAAAATCACTTAGTAAAAGAAAAAGTAATTTAGACGAAAGCAATGGTTGGTGGAATGCCGTAAAAGTCTATGATTTTGATAAAGACGGTGATCAGGATATCATAGCAGGAAACTGGGGCTTGAATACAAGAATCACGGCGTCGCTTAAAGAACCTATTACACTCTATAGAAATGATTTTGATGGGAATGATAAGATAGATCCTATAATTTCTTATTTCTATCAAGGTCAACAAACCACACTGGCAACTAAGGATGAATTAACTAAACAATTACCTTTTTTAAATAAAAAGTACCTTTCATATGAGAGTTTTGCAAATGCTAGCCTAACAGAGCTTTTTGGAAAGCAAAACCTGGAAGATGCTGAAAAAAAAGAAGTGTACCAATTGGCTAGCACATACTTTGAAAATCAAGGAAATAATACATTTAAGCAATTAACTTTGCCGGTAGAAGCACAAGTATCTACTGTAAATACGCTTACATTAAAGGATTTTAATAAGGATGGGTATATGGATGTCTTTTTAGCTGGGAATGCCTATGAAATTAATACCCAATTAGGAAGACAAGATGCTTCTCATGGAACTATGCTATTAAATGATGGCAAGGGATTTTTTAAGAGTACAATCCATCAAATGAATTTAGATGGGCCTATCAGGGATATTGCCCCTATAAAGATAGGAGAAAAAGAATATTTTATTATCTCCAAAAACAATGGAAAACCCCTGTTTTTGGAAAATTAAGAAAGAATGGATAAGATTCGATTATTAAGTTTTTTAATATTTACTACGCTAGTTTATTCATGTGGAAGTAATATTGATAAAGTACAAAAAGAAGAACAAGCGCTTACGCTGTTTACAGCTCTTTCGCCAGAGAGCACAGGGATATATTTTAACAATGAAGTAGAAAACCAAAAAGACTTTAATGTTTTCAAATATAGAAATTTTTATAATGGTGGGGGTGTTGCTATAGGGGATTTGAATAACGATGGGTTGGCAGACGTTTACATGACTGCTAATATGGGCCCCAATAAACTTTATATCAATCAGGGGGATTTCAAATTTGAAGAAATTTCAAATAAGGCTGGCGTATCGGGTAACAAGCCTTGGTCTACTGGGGTGGTGATGGTAGATATAAACCAAGATGGTTTATTGGATATTTATGTGAGTAATGCAGGTACCCCTAAAGGTAATAACCATGATAATGATCTGTATATTAATAACGGCGATCTTACATTTACTGAGAAGGCTGCAGAATACAACTTGGCTAAGACTGGTTTTACGACCCAGACTTCTTTTTTTGATTATGATAAAGATGGAGATTTAGATGCTTATATCTTAAACAATAGCAGCATTCCTGTAAGCAGCCTGGGGTATGCAGCAAATAGACACATCAGGGCAAAAGACTGGGACGTCCCAGATATTTTTAAGGGAGTAGGTGATTTGTTGCTGAGAAATGATAATGGAAAATTTGTAGATGTTACTGAAGAAGCAGGGATTTATGGTAGCCTTATAGGTTTTGGCTTAGGGATCTATGTGACTGATATAAATGAAGATTTATATCCTGATATTTATATCTCTAATGATTTTTATGAGCGTGACTACCTTTATATCAATAACCAAGATGGTACTTTTTCAGAAGAAATTAAAAAATGGACATCCCACCTCTGTTTATCCGCAATGGGTGTTGACATGGCAGACATCAATAACGATGGATTAAATGATATTTTCATAACAGACATGCTTCCAGAAGAGGATCAAAGGATTAAGAGTGTGATGGAATTTGAAGGATATAATGTGTTTAAACTCAAACAGAGTAGGGATTTCTATCAGCAGTACATACAAAATACTTTACAAGTAAATAATGGGAATGGCACTTTTTCAGAAACAGCTTATCATAGTGGCATAGCCAAAACGGATTGGAGTTGGGCAGGCCTCTTATTTGATATGGATAACGATGGTTATAAAGATCTTTATATAACCAATGGGATCAACCATGATTTAACGGATATTGATTTTGTTAATTTCTTCGCAGACGAAGTGGTTCAAAAATTAGTAGTAACCGGCGAAAAAGAAGATGTACTTTCTATTATTGAAAAAATGCCGATTAAAGCCATACCAAATTACGCCTACCACAATCAAAAAGATTTGACATTTGAAGATGCTACTAAAAAATGGGGTTTAGAAATTCCTAGTTTCTCCAATGGATGCGCCTATGCAGATTTAGATAATGATGGTGATTTAGACCTAGTGGTCAATAATGCCAATATGAAAGCATTTGTTTTTAAAAATAACAGTGAGAAACTCACAAAAAACAACTATTTGAAACTAAAATTTAAAGGATCAGAAAAGAACAGTTTTGGCATAGGAACCTCATTGAACCTTTATCTTGGGGACCAAGTGATCCATCAGGAACTAATGCCTTCACGTGGATTCCAGTCTTCTATGGATTATGACATGACCATTGGATTAGGCAAGGTCACTGAAGTTGATTCGATCAGAGTACTTTGGCCAGATGATCAAACACAAGTATTGAAAAAAATAAAAGTGAATCAAACACTTACTCTAGCTCATCAGGATGCGTTAGAGGTTTTTAAACCAATTGATAATCAGGTAATTGAAACTTTGGTTGATGAGTTGCCAAACGATCAATTGATAGCCCATAAAGAAAATTTATTCAATGATTTTGATCAGGAAGGACTCATCGCAAAACAGTTGTCCCAAGAAGGGCCTTCATTAGCTATAGCAGATGTGAATGGGGATGGCAATGAAGATGTATATGTTGGTGGTGCTAAAAATCAATCAGGTAAATTGTACTTGCATCAAGGAAAAGGAATATTGAAGTTAAAGGTTCAAAATTCTTTTGAATCTGATGCCACCTATGAGGATACAGCAGCAACCTTTTTAGATGCAGATGGAGATGGAGATCAGGATTTAATGGTAGGTGCTGGAGGAAATGAAATTAGAGATCAAAAATCTTATGGAATCAGACTGTACATGAATGATGGAAACGGAAACTTTGTGAAAGTCAATGATAACTTACCCTCTACTAGGCATAATGTGGCCGTCTTGGCAGCTAATGATGTAGATGGTGATGGGGATATAGACCTTTTTGTAGGCAGTAGAAGCGTGCCAGGTGTTTACGGAATCAACCCAAAGCATTTATTGCTATTAAATAATGGAGATGGTATCTTTAATGATGCGACAGAAAGGTTTGCCTATGATACAAAGGATGCAGGAATGATTACAGATGCTAAATGGGAAGACCTTGATGGGGATGGTAGAAAGGATTTAATCACAGTTTCAGAATGGGGAACACCTAATGTTTATACAACCTCTAAAAGAGGTAGAATATCAAAAATGGAAAGTGATCTTGATAGTTTCTTTGGATGGTGGAATGTATTGGAACTTGCTGATTTAGATAAAGATGGAGATCTTGATTTGATATTTGGAAATCAAGGCAGTAACATTCCATATAAAGCCTCTAAGGAAAATCCAGTGAAAATGTGGATCAACGATTTTGATAATAATGGGACTATAGAACAAGTTACCACAGTTAATTATGCAGGTGGTGACTACCCTGTACATATGAAAAAGGAGATTACCAGTCAGATGGTTTCATTAAGAAAACAGAATTTAAAAGCAGCGGAGTATTCTAAGAAGACCGTAGATCAGATATTTAGTAAAGAAATTATAGATAAGACCATAGTCAAGAAAGTGGATATTTCTGAAAGCGTAATTGCGATTAATGAAGGTAATGGGAAATTTACAATTAAAACTTTACCAAATAGAGTTCAACTTTCATGTGTTTGTGGGATTACTTGTACGGATGTTAATCAAGATGGTAACCTAGATTTAATTATGGCAGGAAATAACTTTGAGTTTAAACCTCAATATTCAAGATTAGATGCCAGTTATGGAAATGTGCTTTTGGGAGACGGTAACCTTAACTTTGAATGGCAAAATTACAATGAAAGTGGTTTCTTTATTCGAGACGAAGTAAAACACATCAATACCCTGAAAGATAAGAATGGAGATAGCTACCTTTTTGTAGCGATTAATGACCAAAAACCTAAAATTTATCAACTCAAGTAAAAGAACCTATTGATAGGTTAAATTATGAGGAAAATTTTTATACCGATAGTTGTTTTGATTATGATTGCTTCTTGTAAATCAGATCATCGCTTATTCAAGAAATTGGATAAAAAAGATTCAGGGATCAACTTTGAAAATCAGATCACAGAAACTGACGACTTTAATATATTAGATTATCTCTATTTTTATAATGGTGGAGGTGTAGCTATAGGTGATATCAATAATGACGGATTGCCAGATATTTACCTTTCAGGAAATCAAAAAAGTAATAAACTCTATTTGAATAAAGGAGGGTTGAAGTTTGAAGACATTACTGAGCAAGCTGGAGTCGCTGGTAAGAGCGATTGGAATACAGGGGCTGTGATGGGGGATGTGAATGGCGATGGCCTTCTCGATATTTATGTTTGCGCATTGGTTGGATTAAGGGGATTAAATGGACATAACGAATTATTTATCAACAATGGAGACAATACCTTTTCAGAAAAATCAGCAAACTATAATTTGGATTATGATACCTATAGCTCTACTGCTTCTTTTTTAGACTATGACTTAGATGGAGATTTAGATATATTTCTCTTAAACCATGCTGTTCATACACAAGAATCTTTTGGTCATGCCAAACTCCGGTTTAAAAAGAGCTACGAATCAGGCGACCGATTACTAAGAAATGATGGGGGAAAATTTGTAGATGTGAGTGATTCTGCTGGGATTTATGGAGGGGTTAATGGGTATGGATTAGGAATTTCTGTAGCAGATTTTAATCAGGACACCTATCCTGATATCTATATTGGTAATGATTTTCATGAGGATGACTACTATTATCTGAATAATGGTGATGGCACATTTACAGAAAGCCTAAAAGAGTATTTTGGACATACATCAAGATTTTCTATGGGCAACGATGCTGCAGATATTAATCACGATGGACTACCAGATTTGATATCACTAGATATGTTACCTGCTGATGAGAAAGTACTGAAAAGTTCAGATGGAGACGATCCTGTCAATATCATGAGAATCAGAACTCAACAATATGGATATCATTACCAATACAGTCGAAATATGCTTCAGGTCAATACTGGAGGTAATCAATTTGAGGAAACAGCCTTATTGAGTGGTGTTTCTGCTACAGACTGGAGTTGGAGTGCTTTATTTGCAGATTATAACCAAGACGGAATACAAGATCTTTTTATTTCCAATGGTATTCCAAGAAGGCCGAATGATTTAGATTATATCAAGTTTGTCTCTAATGATCAGGTTAAAAATAAAATAGATGAAACTAAACTAGTAGATCAGCAAGCCTTAGAACTGATGCCATCAGGGGCTGTTTCTAATTATGTTTATAAAGGGAATGGTGATCTGTCATTCGAAGATATGTCAAAAGATTGGCTAGCAGATGAAGCTTTGTTCTCTACAGCCACAGCCATGGGAGATTTAGACAATGATGGGGATATAGATTTAGTAATCAATAACCTAAATAGTTCTGCCCAAATCTTGATTAATCAAACAAATGAATCCGCAAGCTATCTAAAAGTTAAATTCGCCTATAAACTGCCTAATAAATATGGAGTAGGGACTAAGGTATATGCCTATCAGGGAGGAAAGTTACAATACAAAGAACTTTACCCAGTAAGAGGTTTTCAATCTTCATCCGAACCAATTATTCATTTAGGTTTTGGAAAGGAAACAAAATTAGATTCATTAATCGTTAATTGGCCAGATCGCACTTCTCAGATAATGTATGACATAGCGCTGAATCAAACAATTAGCATTGCACAAAAAAAACTGATTAATCGCCCTTTCCGCATCCAAAGAATCAAAAACGAGAAAATCTTTGAACTGACCAAAAGTAACTTAGGAATCAATTTTGAACACAAAGAAGACCGTTACATAGATTTTGATCGCCAAAAACTAATCCCATATCAAGTTTCAGACAGAGGCCCTGCTACCTCTGTGGGAGATATTAACATGGATGGAAAAATGGATGTGTTTTTTGGAGGCTCTAAATACAAGTCATCCAAATGGTATATACAAAGTGATAGTTCCTTTATACAAGCTAAATATCCGACTATTCAAATGGATTCTGTGAATGAAGAAGTGGTAGCTACTATCGCTGACTTTGACAGCAATGGAAAAAATGACTTATTGATCGGTACAGGAGGAGCAGACTTTTTTAATCAAATGACCCCTTTGAAAGATCGTTATTTTCGACAAAACAATGATGGATTTGCATTGAGTTCATTACCAGATGCATTTGAAAATACTTCTGTTATTGCTACTTGTGATTATGATCAAGACGGTGATTTAGACATTTTTATGGGAGGGCAGGCAGTCTCAAATGATTTTGGAAAAATTCCAACTTCAAGACTTTTGAAAAATGAAAATGGACAGTTTTCTGTAGTAGAAAATGCTTCACTACAAAATGTAGGGATGGTAACAGATGCTATTTGGGATGATTATAATCAAGATGGATTTACAGACTTAATTGTAGTGGGGGAATGGATGTCACCACAGTTTTTCAAAAACAGTAGAGGGGTATTAGAGAAAGAAGATGTACTAACTAAAAAGTTAAATGGCCTATGGCAAAGTGTTGCTCCGTTTGATGTAGATAGCGATGGAGATACAGATTATTTGCTAGGAAACTGGGGAAAAAATTCTAAGTTTTTAGCAAGCGATGCATCTCCTCTTAAAATGTATTATGCGGATTTTGACAAGAACAAGAGCACAGAAACCATCATTGCAACAGCTACTGAGGGTAAATACTACCCGCTGGAAGGATTAGACGAATTGGTAGGTCAATTGGTTTATCTTAGAAAAAAATATACCAGCTATCAGTCATTCGCAGGGCAAACTATTGAGGAAATATTTGATGAAAAAGCCTTGAAAAAAGCTCAGGTTTTAGAAGTGAATAACCTGCTGTCTGGTTATTTGAAAAATGAAAATGGGAAATATAAATTTGTAGCCTTTCCAAATGAATTGCAGTTGGCACCTGTGATGGATATCCTAGTCTATGATTTTGATGGAGATGAAAAAGAAGAAGCTTTATTAGGAGGGAATTATTTTGGGGTTAAACCGTACCATGGTAGGTTCGATTCTTTTTCAGGGGCACTGCTAAAAAACGAAACAACTTTCCTGAAAGGTAATGACATTGGTCTTAGTTTAGTTGGTAAATCACTCAGAAGTTTAAATGTAATTGAAGTAAGGAATAAGTCCTATATACTGGTGACTTTTAATAATGATCGGGCTCAACTATATAGTTTGCCTAAGAAATAGAGTAGATTCTATAAGTGCAATTTTTGCTCTATCAATAATCGCCTATTATTTAAGGAGGCAAAGGGATTAAAATCAGCAAAGCGATCTCAGAACTGATTATTAAGAATGAGGAAAGAATCGAGGAAGATGAATTAAATTTTGATGGACAAGGATATAATATTTTTATAAACTTTTAATAATACAAATAATGCGCAAAGGGATAGTCTTTTTGTCTATCATACTCATAGGCTTTCTGATTTGGTATTTAGGGATTAGGTCGTATGACTACAGGGTTTCCTTTAAGTTAAAAACCACGCCCGGAACTATCAATCAAATGGTGAAGACTTGGAATCAAAAATTAGAAAGTGCCAAGATCTTAAAACAAAAGAGTATTAATAAACTAACACAGGAAGTTATTGAGAGTGATAGGAATTATCAATACGAATGGGATATACAATTAATCAATGATTCAGTCTCTCAAGTATATGTCTATGTGAGTGAGCCTCGTAATAGTGGGATAAACCGTTTGTCTATACCTTTTATGGATACTGAAATAGAACTAACATCCGCTAAGAATCTCAAGGCATTTTATGACCTAGTAAATGATCATATCGATCAATTTAAAGTGAAAGTTGAAGGCATCAGCCAGTACAATGAAACTTTTTGTGTTTATGTTCCTTTAGAATCAACACAGTCAGGCAAAGCCTTTGGGATGATGGCAAATTATTCCTCATTGAGTGATTTTGTCGTAAAGAATAAATTAGAGACTAACGGAGTCCCTTTTGTGGAAATCACAGAGTGGGATGGACAGTCTGATCAGATAAAATATAATTTAGGTTATCCTATTAAAGAACCAACTTCACAACTCCCATACAGCAAGTTATTCCAATTCAAACGATTGAAAAGCAAGAAATCAATCAAGGCCATTTACAACGGGAATTACATTGCTTCAGATAGGGCCTGGTACGCTTTACAACAATATGCAATGAAGCATCAACTTAAAACAACGGGCAAACCAGTGGAGTTTTTCTATGACAACCCAAATTTTGGTGGAGATGAGCTGCAGTGGAGAGCGGAGATTTTTATGCCATTGGAATAGAGGAAGTTAAAAATAATCAATTTGACTTTTTCTTATCCATACAAAAAAGTAATTAGTAGCTATAGTTTAGTGCTACTCATTAGAGTATGTGATATTACGATTCCAGTAAGCCATAATGAAACTTTGGTAGGCTTTACAGACGAAGCAACTCCTATGTTTGACATTGACTTTGATGCACCTTTAATCCCTAAGGGATATTAATTCCCCGACTCTTGAGTCGATCATTAAATTATTGCCCATAGATACCCCGTACCCTTGTGTCGGGGTTGGTTCATTCAATAACGGAGCAGCACACCAAGTCTACAGCATATGAAACCATCATTCGGGTTCATATGCCATACAGGCGGGTAGTTTGGAAAACCGATCGATGATGATCGGCATTAAAGTAGCTGAAAGCGGAAAATACTACTTCAATTTAAAAGAAACCAACTCATCAGAAATCGAAGAAATCTGGTTAAAAGATCAATTTACCAGTACCATCCATAACCTGGCTACAGGAAGTTATGAGTTCATCAGTGAAAAAGGAGAATTTAAAAATAGGTTCCGAATAGAAGTAGGAAGAATTCTTAACACTATTGAATGTAATTCCGCGAACCATGCTTTAGACCTATTGGCAATTTATGGCGCAGAAGGTCAGCTTACATTAGCATCAGAAATGAAAGGGTTGGACAGTTTATGACCTGTCGGGTAAAATGCTAAAAGATTGGAGAAATGTCACTTTACAGAATAATAAGTGGACTACTTTTTCTGAACAAGCAAGGTGTTGTTTTGGTGAAAGTGAAAAGGAAGGTATAACCATTAAAAAACTATCCTTTTGACTAGGAATGAAGTGGCTGTATATTTTTTGGTTTCAATATACCAATGTATACTGTTGATTGGGGAAACTTCGAACTATTGGAAGGAGAACACCTCATTATCAGGCAAAAAAAAGAGGCAAACATAATGTTTGCCTCTAATATCAATCTAACCTATGCGCTCAATCAAGTCAAAAAAAATGTCCATTATGGCCGTTATAAAAACTGAAGACCTCGAAAACACCTTATTAATTCCTAATTAATCTACGTCTAGCAAGTCAATCTCTCATTTTCTAAAGACAGCAAGTCAATTACTATTTACGCATTTATAATTCCAAATTAATCTACGTCCAGCAAGTCAATCTCTCATTTTCTAAAGACAACAAGTCAATTACTAATTACGCATTTATAATTCCTAATTAATCTATGTCTAGCAAGTCAATCTTTCCTCCAGAATTCCTCTATTTCCTCAAGCGTTTTGCCCTTGGTTTCAGGGACAATTTTCCAGACTATTATAGCAGATAAGAGCCCCATTAAACCATAAAGCCAATAAGAAAACCCATGATTGAAATGTTCAGTTAAGTAAGTGTTTTTATTTAAAATAGGGAAGGTAGCAGAAACGATGTAATTAGCGATCCACTGTGCAGCTACTGCTATAGCCATCGCACTACTTCTAATACTGTTTGGAAATATTTCTGACAAAAGCACCCAAGTAACTGGCCCCCAAGACAAAGCAAAACCAGCAATGTAAAGCAACATAAACAACAGAGAAGCTACTCCTACTTGGTGTAAATGGAGAGATGTTCCTAAAGCAATCATGGCGAAACCCATCACTATAGATCCAATGATCATCAATGGCCTTCTACCAAGTCTATCTACTGTATAAATAGCAACAATGGTGAATAATAGGTTGATAACACCCACGATAATGGTTTGTATCAACGAGGAATCTGAGTCATTTCCAAGGCTTTTGAATATTTCAGGAGCATAGTACAAGACCACATTGATCCCAATAAACTGTTGAAATACCGAAAGTAATATACCGACTATGATAACTAAACTTCCAAAAGACAAGACTTTGGCATTGGGTGTTTTTTTAGCAGAAGCAAGTACATCCGAAATGACCATTTCAACTCCATCTTTATGGTAGAACTTAGATAAAATAGCTCTTGCCTCTGATAATTTATCTTTTAACAACAACCACCGCGGAGACTCAGGGGCCTTTAATAAAAAGAGGATAAATAATCCAGCAGGGACAGATTCTGACAAAAACATATATCGCCATCCATATTCATTTAACCAGCTTTCATCTTGACCAGCAGCAATGAAGTAATTCACGAAGTAAACGACTAAGATCCCTAATACAATAGTCAATTGATTGAGTGAAACCAGCCTTCCTCTGATGTTGTTTGGGGCGATTTCTGAAATATAAAGCGGGGAAACCATAGAAGCTACACCCACACCTATTCCACCAATAATCCTATAAATGATAAATAGGGTGATGATGAAATTAGCATTTTCTCCAGTAGGACTTGTAAAAGTTTCTGGCCAAGTAGAGCCAATTGCAGAAATAAAGAAAAGAATTCCAGCTACAAAAAGAGCTTTTCTCCTACCATATTTTCCGCTGATAAATCCAGCAGAAGCACCACCAATTATACAACCAATCAATGCACTAGAAGCCAAAAATCCTAAAAGCGAATTGGCTGCTAACTCGTTCAATCCAAGAGGCTTAATAAAATGTGCCTCTAAGTGAGAGACAGCCCCAGAAATGACAGCTGTATCATAACCAAATAGTAATCCGCCAAGTGTGGCTACTAGTGTTATTCCAATCAGATAATTTTGCTTGCTGGCCATTAGATATATTGATTGATGATATTTTCAAACAACTCTTGTTTTCCACTTTTTAATAGAGGTTCATCAATGGATTTTGCATGATTGTATAGATCTACTAAGGATAACTTACCTTCATCAAAAGACTTACCTTTCCCCTGATTATAAGAAGCATAACGTTCTTCTCTGAGTTTTAGGTAGTCAGAATCAGAAAGAATTTTATCTGCAGCTATTAACGAACGGGCAAATACATCCATTGCTCCTATATGTGCATAAAAGAGGTCATGGTAGTCTGTAGAATTTCTTCTTACTTTGGCATCAAAATTTATTCCCCCATCCAATTTCACTTTGTTTTGAAGTAAGACAAGGAGAGCCTCTGTTACTTCTAAAGGATTGTTAGGAAATTGATCCGTGTCCCAACCATTTTGATAATCGCCTCTGTTTGCATCTATGCTGCCTAATAACCCAGCATCTGAAGCTACCTGAAGCTCATGTTGGAATGTATGTTGAGCCAGTGTAGCATGATTAACCTCAATGTTTAACTTAAAATCATCCGATAAACCATGTTCATTTAAAAACCTAATGACAGTCGCAGCATCAAAATCATACTGATGTTTGGTAGGTTCCATTGGTTTAGGTTCTATAAAGAAAGTTCCTCTAAAGCCTTGACCTCTTGCATAGTCCTTGGCAAGGTGTAAAAATTTAGCCAAGTGGTCAATTTCTTTTTTCATGTTGGTATTCAGTAAAGACATATACCCTTCTCTACCACCCCAGAACACATAATTTTCACCTCCTAGTTTGATAGTGGCATCTAAAGCATTTTTTACTTGCGCACCTGCATAAGAAAGGACATCAAACTCTGGATTGGTGGCAGCACCATTCATATACCTAGGGTTAGAAAATACATTGGCCGTACCCCATAAAAGCTTTATACCTGAAGCTTGTTGTTTTTCTTTTGCGTAGTCTGTGATTTTTGAAAGCCTTTGCTCTGACTCCTTGATAGTGCTTCCTTCATCTATGAGGTCAAAATCATGAAAACAATAATAAGGAACACCTAGCTTAGAAATGAATTCAAAAGCAGCGTCCATTTTGTTCTTGGCTCTTTCTAAAGGATCATTTACCTTATCCCAAGGGAAACGAATGGTCCCTGGGCCAAATGGATCTGATCCATTTCCACAAAAGGAATGCCAGTAGGCTACAGCAAATTTAAAATGTTCGCGCATAGTTTTACCACCTACTACCTGTTCTTCATTATAATATTTAAAAGATAAAGGATTGTCAGACTCTTTACCCTCAAATTTAATTTGGTTGATTGCAGGATAGTACGCTTGATTACCAAGAGTCAATTTGATTTTGTCAGTATTCATTTATTAAGGTTTTATTAAAGTATTTAATGTTTTTTGCCAATTGTAATAAGCCTCTGCTTTTTTAGATTCTTTTTGAGTGCTTGGATAATAAGTTTTTATAATCTCTTCAGATGAGAAAGCCTCCTCTATTGTTTTAAATTCGTTGGCGCCTAAGCCAGCGCCTAAAGCAGCACCTACTGAACCTGAAACCTCTTTCACTTGAATTTCTACTTCAGCCAAATCAGCAATAGTCTGAGAGAATATTAATGACTGAAATAAATTGTCATTGCCTGTTTTTATAATGTTAGGGACAACACCAGATGCTTTCATGCAATTGATCCCATACACGAAAGAAAAGGCTATACCTTCTAAACAGGCTCTGACCAAGTGGGAAAAACCATGACGGTTAAACTGTAAATTCTGAAATTGAGCACCTATTTGTTGATTGCCTAACATGCGTTCAGCGCCATTGCCAAAAGGAAAGAATAAAACACCATCAGCTCCAGCAGGTACTTTTGATGCTTTTATTTCTAAGTCAGGATAACTGGATTCAGCCGCTAACTGATTCCTCAGCCAACTATAAGCACTACCCGTTCCATTGATACACAATAAAACACCTAGTCGCCTTTGGATATTCGCAGAATGGTTAACGTGTGCAAAAGTATTTACCCTGCTCTCACGGTCATAGGCCAACTGATCTACTATACCATATACTACACCAGAGGTTCCTGCTGTAGCAGCTATTTCACCTGGGTTAATGGCGTTTAAGGTAAACGCATTGTTGGGTTGATCCCCTGCTCTATAGGAGACAATGGCATCTGTACTAAAACCAAATTCATTGGCAATTTCAGCTTTGACTTTTCCTTGATTAGAAAATGTTGGAACAATTGGTGGAAGTAATTGATCCCCTATACCATAGTAATCTAGTAAAGTTGAATTGATCTTTTCCTTTTGGAAATCCCAAAAGATTCCTTCTGAAAGACCAGAAATAGTAGTATGTAATTTACCTGTAAACTTGTAAGCGATAAAATCCCCTGGCAACAAGACATTTTTAATCTTATCAAAGTTTGCAGGCTCATTTTCTTTTACCCACTTTAGTTTTGAAGCGGTGAAATTCCCAGGAGAATTTAACATAGAAGCTAGACAATTTTCTTTTCCTATAGCTTCTAGTGCATCTTCTCCTATAGAAACTGCTCTACTATCGCACCAGATAATAGAAGGTCTAACAACTTCTCCTTGCTCATCTAAGACAACTAAACCATGCATTTGATAAGCAATTCCTATGGCTTTCACCTCTTTTCTGTCAATTTCACTTGATTCAAAGAGTTTGTCTGTTACTTTTTTAAGATTAGACCACCAGTCTTGGGGATGCTGTTCTGCCCATCCTTCTTGATGAGAAATCATGCTCATTTCTCTTTCCGGATATTGTGCATTCAATAAGACTTTTTTAGTAGTACTGTCTACTAATGATGCTTTTACAGATGAGCTTCCTATATCATACCCTATGAGTAGCATACCTAATTTATTTGACAGTCAATGAAATGTTTTTTAATTCTTCATCCCTTGATGAACTTCCAATCATCAAAGTAAACATGCCAGGTTCTACTGCTAATTTTTTATTGATAGTCCAAAAGGCTAGTTCATCTTGACTGATTTCAAACGAAACAGTTGCTTTTTCATTAGGTTCAAGAGATATTTTTTTAAATGCTTTGAGTTCTTTAACAGGCCTGGTTACTGAGCTTATTTCATCTCTGATATACAGTTGAATAATTTCCTTCCCTTTCATTTTACCTGTGTTGGTTACAGTAGTAGAGATAGTCGTTGAACCATCTGTTGCTATTGTACTGGCAGAAAGCTGTGGTTCACTATATTCAAATGAGGTATATGATTGCCCATATCCAAAAGAAAACAAAGGGGAAATCTCATCAAATAAATAACCTCTTCTAGCAGTTGGTTTATAATTGTAAAAACTAGGCGTATGACCTACTGATCTAGGAAAGCTGATAGGTAGTTTTCCACTAGGGTTAACCTTACCACTCAATACATTTGCAATAGCATTACCAGATTCAGAGCCCAGATACCAGCATTCTATCAGTGCAGCGGAATTTTTCTGAACTTCTCCTAAAGCCAAAGGCCTACCATTAAACAAAAGACTTATGATAGGTTTGCCTGTTTTGTTTAACTCATCAAGTAATTCTAACTGTTCCCCAACTAACTGTAAATCAGTTCTGTCACCCATATGAGATTCCATCCAAGCTTCTCTTGAGGTTTGCTCATTTCCTCCAATGCATAAAACGACTACATCGGCTTTTAAGGCTATTTTTTTAGCTTGTTTAATAAGTTTTAAATTCTCTGCCCTATCACTCTTTTCTACAGGATCAACATTCCAAGCCGTTTTGATCCATTTCCCATCTCTGAGGACAGAATCTTTAGTGATTTTTACACCTTGTGCACTTAGAATTTTGGCGTTTTTGCCAAATTTTTTCTTTATTCCATCTAAAACAGTTACAAAATAAGAGGGTTCTCCACTATAACCACCTAGTAATACCCTATCTGCATTAGGCCCTATTACTGCAATTGTTATTTGTTTGGTAGTATCTAGAGGCAATATGGAATTTTGATTTTTTAAAAGTACCATGGTTTCCTCAGCGGCAGTCAAGGCAAGTTTTTTGTGAGATTTTAAACCCACTTTTTCTTTTACTTGAGCTACATCTACATAAGGATTGTCAAATAAACCCATATCAAATTTCTGTTGTAAAACTCTTCTTACGGCTCTGTCGATGTATTGAATGTCTAGTTGTCCATTTTCAACGGCTTTAGCCAAATTTTTAAAAGCTACTGGTTCTGGTAATTCTACATCTACACCTGCTTTCAATGATTGGATTCCAGCATGGTCATAATCAGTAGCCACATGGTGTCTTCTGTTAAGCTCCTCTATGGCATAGTAATCAGAGACAACTACCCCATTGAACCCCCATTCTTTACGCAATACATCTTCTAAAAGCCATGAATTGATATGCGACGGAACCCCATCTATTTCATTATAAGAAGCCATAATGTTTTTTACATATCCTTTTTGGACACTTAGTTGAAAAGGATATAAAAACGTCTCTCTTAAAACTCTTTCACTCACTTGAACAGGAGCTGCATTAGTTCCTGATTCAGGTTGTCCATGCGCAGCAAAATGCTTTAAAGTAGCCATGATATGATCACCTTTAATAATCCCATCTCTTCCTTGGAAGCCTCTTACGGCAGCTAAGCCCATTTGACCTACTAGATAAGGGTCTTCTCCAAACGTCTCCTCAACTCTTCCCCATCTTGGTTCCCTGGCGACATCTACAACTGGTGTAAGTGCTAAATGTGTTCCTACAGCTCTAGCTTCTTTTGCCGTCATCGTATAAAGTTCTTCTACCAGTTCTTTATTCCATGTAGAGGCAAGCCCAATAGGTTGACTAAAACTTGTTTTCTCTGGAGCTGCGTGACCATGCAAGCATTCTTCATGAAATATAACGGGAATTCCTAAACGTGTTTCCTCAATGAAATATTTTTGGATAGCATTTGTAAACCTTGCATTTTCTTCAGGTGTACGATTCTCACTTGGCCTTCCTATTTGACCCAATCCACTAGGGACATATTTTTTAGCCGAGTCTGGAGAGAACCAATTTTCCGAATCATAGAGCTTTACTTTTTCATTCCAAAGGCATTGTAACTGAGCAACTTTCTCATCTAAAGTCATTTTTGCCAAGAGTCCCTCAACTTGTGGGTCTGAACCAGTCTTTTTAACAGATGAACTAGTTTCATTCTGATTGAAATTACAACCTAATAAAACCAAAGGAATTAACAATCTTAAGTATTTCATTTTATGCTTAGTTTGTTTTGTAAACTAAGTAAATTTATTTATATATTTTTGTAAAACACAGGAATGCTTAAATTATTTTTTGACGATTGTAGGTCTGTTTATTTTATGTTTAATGAATGATATTGAAAATTCTGTAGATTGTGTTTTGTTTGGTTCTAAAAACGGGAAACTTTTTACACTTCTAATAGAACGAAGGAATGAGCCGCAAAAGGGTCTAATGGCCTTGCCTGGGGATTTTGTGTATAAAGAGGAAGATATAGATGCAAGTGCACTTAGGACTTTAAAAGCCATCACTAATCTTGAAAACATTTATTTGGAACAAATCAGGGCATTTGGAAATAACTCCCGATATCCTGATCAGCGAGTAATAACCATCGGGTATTATGCTCTCATTAATCTAAATCATTACACACCAATCGCTGGGCATACAGCTGAAAGGCTTGGTTGGTGTGATATAACTGCACTTCCTAAATTAGCGTTTGATCATCATCTGATTATTGATGAGGGGCATGCAGTGTTAAAAAGAAAGGTGAGGCATGAGCCTATAGGATTTAACTTATTGCCTGAACTTTTTTCACTTACAGAATTACAACAACTTTATGAGTCAGTCCTTCAGGCTAAGTTGAACAAAAGAAATTTTAGGGCAAAGATAGAACAAATGAAAATACTGATTGACTCTGGGAAAAAACAAGAAAAAGTTTCTCATAAACCAGCTAAACTATACCGATTTGATCTAAACCGATACAATATGTTAAAGAAAGAAGGTTTTCATTTCAAAATTTGACTTCTAAGGGATATTAATTCTCCGATACTTCAAGGCTAATTGAAGTTACTAGATAGAGGCACTGTATCAGAAATAAAGATAGATGCTAGCCAATTACTAAGTCATTTGTCTAGCATCTAAGATCTAAAACCTTCTTCTTTAAATAACCCCTAATTCTTTACCAACCTCAGTAAAGGCCTTGATGGCAGCGTCTAAATGTTCCTGATCATGAACAGCTGAAATCTGTACCCTAATTCTAGCTTGCTCTTTTGGAACCACAGGATAATAGAAACCAATTACATAAATGCCTTTTTCTAACAATTTAGCAGCCATCTTTTGAGACAAAACAGCGTCATATAACATAATAGGAACAATAGGATGGGTCCCTGGTTTAATATCAAAACCTGCTTTTTCTATAGCCGTTCTAAAATATTTTGTATTGTCCTCAAGTTTGTCTCTCAATTCTGTAGTTTCACTTAGCATATCTATGACGGCGATAGAAGCCCCTGTTATAGACGGCGCTAAGGTATTTGAAAATAAATAGGGTCTAGAACGCTGTCTTAAAATATCAATGATTTCTTTTCTTCCACTCGTAAAACCACCTGATGCCCCACCTAAGGCTTTGCCTAAAGTTCCTGTGATGATATCCATTTTACCCATGACACCACAATGTTCGTGTACACCTCTGCCAGTTTTTCCCATAAAACCAGTAGAATGACATTCATCAGACATAACTACAGCATCATATTTTTCAGCAAGAGCACATATTTTATCAAGCTGAGCAATAGTGCCATCCATTGAAAAAACGCCATCTGTTACAATGATCTTGCACTTAGCATCAGCTGCCTCTTTTAGCTTTTCTTCAAGATCAGCCATGTCATTGTTATTGTACCTATACCTTTTTGCTTTACACAGTCTTACACCATCTATAATAGAAGCATGGTTAAGTGCATCTGAAATGATGGCATCTTCTGGGCCTAATAAAGGTTCAAAGACTCCACCATTTGCGTCAAATGCAGCTGCATATAAAATAGTGTCTTCTGTGCCTAGAAATTTACTGATTTTATCTTCTAATTGCTTGTGGATATCCTGTGTACCACAAATAAACCTTACAGAAGACATACCAAACCCATGGCTATCTACCGTTTTTTTTGCCGCTTCCAATACCTTTGGGTGGGAAGATAAACCTAGGTAATTATTGGCACAAAAATTAATTACTTCTTGTCCACTATCTAATTTAATAACAGCTTCCTGTGGTGAGGCAATAATTCTTTCTTCTTTGTAAAGCCCTGCCTCTTTAATGTCTTTAATCTCCTTTTCCAGTTTGGATTTCAATGAATCGTACATACTCTTGGGTTTTATTTTCCGCAATTTAAACTTATTGATAAAAAATGAATCAATAAAAAGAAGATACCACACGTAAATTTTAAAGTTGTCAATATTTTGATAAAATCACCAATGATTTATATCGGCTTTTTATGAATTTCGAAATAATGAATAGATTTTTCATATAAAAACAAAACTACTACTAAATCTCAATGAATTTATAACCATAAAACAAAACAAAATTTTAATTTTGTAATCATAAACAACATTCAAATAATGGGAAGAACTTTGATTATTGGAGCCTGTGGACAATTAGGTTCAGAGCTTACAGTTTATCTGCGATCACGTAAAGGACAGGATCAAGTGGTTGCTTCAGACATTAGTAAACCAATACCTTATATCGCTGATGGGCCATTTGAAGAACTAAATATTATGGACAAAGATCAGTTTTTGAAGATCTTAAAGAAACATGATATTTCTGAAGTATACCATCTCGCAGCTATTTTATCTGCTAAAGGAGAACAGAACCCATTATTTGCTTGGCAGCTAAACATGGATAGCCTGCTAATTGTTTTAGAAGCGGCAAAAGAGAAATTGATAGAAAAAATTTATTGGCCAAGTTCAATAGCTGTTTTTGGGCCAGATACACCTAAGGATCAAACCCCTCAAAATACCATTATGAACCCTGATACAGTTTATGGTATAAGTAAACAAGCAGGTGAAAGATGGTGTGAATATTATCACCATAAATATGGCGTGGATGTCAGGAGCTTAAGATATCCAGGACTTATAGGGTACAAGACCAAGCCGGGCGGAGGAACCACAGATTATGCTGTAGATATATTTTTTAAGGCAGTAGCAGGTGAAAATTTCCAAAGTTTCTTATCTAAAGACACTGAACTTCCGATGATGTACATGGCTGATGCGGTGAGAGCTACTGTTTCACTTATGGAAGCTCCTACTGAATCAATTAAAGTAAGGTCTAGCTATAACCTAGCAGCCATGAGCTTTACCCCTGAAGAGATTTTTCACGAATTGAAAAAAATATACCCAGACTTTAAAATCGAATATACTCCAGATTTCAGGCAAAAAATTGCTGATAGCTGGCCAAATAGTATAAATGATAACGTAGCCACTCGAGAATGGGGTTGGAAGCCTACATTTGACCTTAAAACGATGGTACGTGAAATCGTAACTCAGATGACAGTAGAGATTTAACTTTTAGTTGAAAAAATTGTACGATTATGACTGAATTTAAATAATAATTTGGTTTTGCATATCACTACTATATATTTGACTTCCACAATGGAATGAACCAATGACAGATTACGAAAATCTATTATTATCTGATAGCGAAGGAATATTGACAATCACTATCAATAGAGAATCAAAATTGAATGCTTTAAACCAGCAAACTCTTGAAGAATTACGAAATGCTATACAAAGTGTGTACGATAGCCGTGATATAAAAGGAGTTATTATAACTGGTGCAGGAGAAAAAGCTTTTGTTGCAGGAGCAGATATCAAAGAATTGTCCCAAGTCAATGAAATGAACGCTAGAAAGTTTGCAGAAAACGGACAAGAAATCTTCGATATGATAGAAAATTGCCATACGCCTGTAGTAGCTGCTGTCAATGGATTTGCTTTAGGCGGAGGGTGTGAGCTTTCAATGGCTTGCCATATGAGGGTTTCCTCTTTAAATGCTAAGTTTGGTCAGCCAGAAGTCAACTTAGGTGTGATCCCCGGTTACGGAGGTACACAGAGACTGACACAACTGGTTGGAAAAGGAAAAGCATTAGAACTGATGATGACAGGGGATTTGATTGGAGCTTCGGAAGCAAAAGACCTTGGTTTGGTAAACCACTTAGCAGACACACCGCATGAAGCCATTGAGAAATCAAGGGAAATATTAGCGAAGATCTCAGAAAAAGCACCCATAGCAATTGGTTTAGTAGTAGATTCTGTGAATGCAGTTTTTAGCAATGAACAGAATGGATATCAAATAGAAGCTAATTCTTTTGCAAGTTGCTGTGGATCTAGTGATTTTAAAGAGGGAACAGAAGCTTTTTTAGAAAAAAGAAAAGCAAAATTCAAAGGAGAATAATTTTTTATTTCCTTGAGTCAGCTAAAAAAGTTACTCAGCCAAACAGCCATCTACGGGTTAAGTAGTATTGTTGGCAGGGTTTTAAATTACCTGATGGTACCTATTTATACCTCGGTATTTAAACCTGGTGAATATGGGGTTGTTACTGATTTTTATGCTTGGGTAGCTTTTTTTAACGTGATTTATTTATTTGGTTTAGAGACCACCTATTTTAGATTTGTTAATAAAAGGAAAGACCAGTCTAAGAAGGTGTTTGGTGATTTGCAATCACTTATAATTTGTATTGCTTTTTTCATAACTGCCATTTTAGTTTTAAATGCAGATTGGATTGCCAATGCCTTTGGTTATCCTGGGAAATCAAATTACATCTACATGCTGGCAGCAGTCATGTTAATAGATGCAATAGTTGCAATTCCCTTTGCCAAGTTGAGACATGAAGGAAAAGCAGTACGTTTTGCATCTACTAAATTGATAAACATTGCGTTAGTTATTCTGTTAAATCTGTTTTTTATTGTTTGGTGTCCAGCTCTTGAAGCAAATGGTTATCAGGGTTTTTTATTGAATTTTTATGATCCTAAATATGGTGTGGGTTATGTTTTTGTGGCAAACTTATTAGCAAATGCAATATACCTCCTGTTGATGGGGGATTTATTAGTCTCAATGAAATTTAAACTCCCGATTAATGAGCTAAAGAATTTTTTTTTATATGCGACACCTATTATGTTCTTGGGGTTAGCAGGAGTGACTAATGAAATGTTATCACGTGCTATTTTGAAATATAGATTGCCAGTTAATTTCTATGATGGTTTAACGAATCTGGATGTATTAGGAATTTTTGGTGCTTGCTATAAATTATCCGTCTTTATGGCCCTTGCGATACAAGCTTTTAAGTATGCTGCTGAGCCATTTTTTTTTAAATCGGCAGAGAAAAAAGATTCACCTATCTTGTTTGCCAAAGTGATGACTGGTTATGTGATTTTTGCCTGCATACTTCTGATGGCAGTTGTTTTGAATTTAGATTGGATAAGTGCTTTGTTTTTGAGGAACGATGTTTATTTGCAGGCGTTACCTACAGTGCCCTGGCTGCTGCTGGGAGGGTTGTTCTTAGGAGTATATTATAATTTATCCATTTGGTTTAAAATAACCGAGAAGACTAAATTTGGTGCTTATATATCAGGTATTGGTGCTTTGTTAACAATTACGCTAAATTGGATTTTAATACCATTTTACGGATATATGGCGAGCGCTTTTGTGACTGCGTTTATTTATTTCTTAATGAGTGTTATTAGTTATTACTATGGACAAAAGTATTTTGTGATTCCTTATGAGTTGAAAAAAGGAGGTTTATATGTCTTTACAATCTTTTTAATATCGCTGACATTATTTTATTATCCACTCGCTTCTGGTATTTTTAAGATTATTTATAACAATACTATCATTTTAGTGATTATTTTCGTTATCCTAAAAATAGAAAAAGTGAATTTCCAGTCGATTATTGGAAATAGAAGGAAATAAGAATTAAAAATCTGTACATCATTGATAGAAAGAATTAATTTATGAATTTAATCATTCCAATGGCAGGTAGAGGTAAAAGGTTAAGACCTCATACCTTAACCACCCCTAAACCACTAGTGCATATTGCAGGCAAACCAATTGTAGAACGTTTAGTCGTAGACATAGCGAGCGTTTGTGAACAACAAATAGTAGAAATTGCATTTATTATTGGTGATTTTGGTGAAGAAGTAGAGAATTCACTAATCCAAATTGCAGAATCACTAGGAGCTAAAGGGAGAATAGTTTACCAAGAAGAGGCGTTGGGGACAGCGCACGCCATTCATTGTGCCAAGGAATTGTTACAAGGCAATGTAATAGTAGCTTTCGCTGATACGCTTTTTAAAGCTAATTTTAAGCTAGATGCAAATAGTGATGGTATTATTTGGGTCAAACAAGTAGAAGATCCAAGTGCATTTGGAGTAATTAAATTAGATGACAATAATGTGATAACTGATTTCGTTGAAAAACCAGAGGATTTTGTCTCTGATTTGGCAATTATTGGAATTTATTACTTTAAAGAAGGGGAGAAGTTACGAGAAGAAATTCAGCAACTGATAGATCAAAAGATCATGAGTGGTGGCGAATATCAATTAACGGTAGCTTTGGAAAACCTAAAGAAAAAAGGAGTTCAGTTTGTGCCGGGTCAAGTTGATGATTGGTTAGATTGTGGGAACAAAAAAGCTACGGTAGAGACCAATAAAATTTATTTAACCTACCTTAAGAAAGAAGAATTAATTCATCAAAGTGCAAAAATAGTTAACACTGTAATCATTCCACCCGTATATATTGCAGATGGAGCAGTGCTTGAAAATTGTGTAGTAGGCCCCTCAGTTTCTGTTGGTGCAAAAACAAGAATTACCAATTCTATTATCGAAAATACGATTATTGGAAGTGATTCAAATTTGAGTTTTGCAAACCTGAAGAACTCCATGGTTGGTAAAAATGTTAAAATCAAGTATACTCAAACAGATTTGAGTGTAGGCGATTTCAATGAAATAGATCAGTAATAATATGAAATTCAAAGTCCATAAGAGCCTATCTATAATGTTGATCATTTTGATCTCAACATTTTCCTTGCAGTATGATTCATTTGGACAGAGAAAAGGAAACAAAAAGAAGAAGGTTAATAATAAGCCTTTGACGGAAGAAGAGATTTTTCAAGCTGAATTTTATTTTATTGAAGCTGAAAAATTCTATTTGATAGAAGATTTCGCTAAATCTCTGGACATGTTCAACAGATCATTAGAGATCAATTCTAAGAATGCGGCTGCTAATTATAAAATAGCTGAAATATATGTGCAAGATGAGAAATTTGAAGATGCATTACCTTTTGCCATAAAAGCAAAAGAGCTAGATCCTGATAATAAATATTATTACATCCTTAATGCAAAATTAAGTTTACAACAAGGAGATTATACTTCAGCAGCTAAAAACTATGAAGAACTGTTTGATAGATTTGAAGGGAATGAAGATTACCTTTTTGATTTAGCTAATATTTACGAATATACAGATGAACCAAAGAAATCTATTTCAATCTATAACAGAATAGAACATGTTTATGGTAAATACATAGAGATAACCAAGCAAAAGGAACGGATTTTTCTGAAATTGAAAGATGAAGAATCTGCAAGGGGAGAATGGATAAATCTTTTGGAATTTAGCCCTTCTCCTGAAAATTACTTGGCCTACATTGATTTTCTTGAAAAAAATAACCTTGAAAATGAAGTAAACGGAGTAATAGAGGAAGCCATTATTACTAATCCAAGCAGTAATGAGTTGCTTTTAAGATCCTCAAAAATGGCATTTAACGATGGGAAATTTGATAAAAGTCTGAAATTACTGGAAAAACCGATTAAAGATAAAAATCTCTCAGTAGAAACTAAAGTAAAAACATTGCTTGAGTATTTGCCAAAATTACAAAATGAAAATAAAGTCCAAAACGTACTTGATATGATGGCTGTTTTGTCAGAAGTCCATGAAAGTAATTTTCAAGTATTAGCATTGACTGGTGATCTTTACTATCAGCTGGGGAAAGCTGAAGAGGCATTACAGTACTACGAGCAGGCAGTGAAAGAAGACGAGGGTAAGTTTGAAGTCTGGCAGAATATCATAGTTATTGAGACAGAATTAGGGAATTTTGATAAAGTAATTTCGCAATGTGAAAGAGCGAAAGAAATTTATCCTAATCAAGCATTGCTTTATTTTTATGGAGGGGCGGCACACTTAATGAAAAAGAATTATAAAGAATCCATTTATGAAATGGAGAAAGGGGTTCGCTATGCCAGAAGAGATAAGAATTTATTAAATGCGCTTTATGGACAACTAGGAGATGCATACAATGGCCTTGGAAATTTTGAAGAATCAGATAAATCTTTCGAAAAGGCGCTTGAAATAGATGAGAATAATACTTATGCGCTTAATAACTATAGTTATTACCTTTCCTTAAGGGGCGAGAACTTGGGCAAAGCATTAGAAATGTCTAAGGTATTAACTGAGAGAAACCCAGAGAATACTTCTTACCTAGATACTCATGGATGGGCACTCTATAAGAGCGGGAAGTACAAAGAATCTAAGAAAGTTTTTGAGAAAGCAATAAGTCTAGAAGGAGTTGATGGAATAATTTTTGAACATTATGGAGATGTTTTGTTTAAATTAGGGCGTAAAGATGAGGCTGTATCTCAATGGCAGAAAGCTAAAAATGTAGGAATGGCCTCAGATCTAATTGATAAGAAAATTGCCGATCGCAAACTCTATGAATAAAATTACAGCTTTGTTATGCTTGATTGTCTTGCTGTTTTCAGCGTGTAAAAAGAATTTGTACAACTATTCGAATGATCTTCAAAGTGAAGAGTTAGAAGTTGAAGAAGTAGATTTTGAGTACTTGACAGCTAAGGTTAAAATTGTATATCAAGACGGGAAGAACGACTTAAAAGGAACAACTGATATTAGAATTAAAAAAGATAGTATCATTTGGTTTTCGGCCTCAAAGGTAGGGATAGAAGGTGTGCGAGGTATAGTAACTACTGATTCTCTAGTAATACTGGATAAAATCAAGAAAACTTATTCAGTATATAATTTTGATGAGTTATCTGAACTGTTTCAATTCAATATCAATTACCAATTGATTCAATCGGCTATTACAGGCAATCTTACTTTCCCTTATGAGAAATCCAATATTCAGAAACTCCCAGAATATTTCAATTACCAACAGAAAGAAGGTAAATTCCTGTTTGATAGTTACATTGGCAGAAAGTCTATGAAAGTAGAGAAACTTGTGGTAAAAGACATGGAATCGCAAAATACCCTTCAAGTAGTTTATGAGAATTTCCAAGAGATAGATGAGCAGATTTTACCGTTCAAGGTTTTTTCTTCTTTTAATTATTTCAATAAGACCAGTGGCTTAAATAACAAAACCATTGTTAATATTGTGTATAATAAGGCTTCTGTTGTAAAGAAACCATTAAGGTTTTCTTTTAGAATTCCACAGAAATATGAAAAAAAATAAATCTTATTGGTTGTCCGTTTTATTGTGCTTTTCTTTCCTTGCTTATGCTCCTTTAGTGTTGGCACAGAAAAGTAGAAGCCAATTAGAAAAGGAAAAGAAGGAAAACCTAGCTAAAATTAAAGAGGCACAGGAAATTCTGTTCCAAACAGAAGAGAAAAAACAAACTTCATTAGGTCAACTTAGGGCATTAAATCAGCAGATCTCAGCGAGAAAAGCTTTAATAAGTTCTATTTCTGAAGAAGTGAACTACTTGGAGACTGATATCAGCGATTTGAATATCGTCACCACTGCCCTATCAAGTGATTTAGAAAAATTGAAAGAAGAATATGCTGCTATGATATATGCTTCTTATAAATCTAACTGGGGATTAAGTAAACTGACTTATTTATTTTCATCTTCCACTTTTAATCAATTGACAAGGAGGATGAAATACCTAGAACAATATGCTGAAGCTAGAAAAGCTCAAGCGCAGGAAATTGAAATTGTTAGCCAAGAATTGAAGAATCAGATAGGAGCTGTTGTGTCTAAAAAAGAAAAGCAAGATATCCTATTGAGAGAACAAGTAAATGAAAATAGCAAACTGTTAAAATTAAAAGGGAAACAGAGTGGGTTGATTTCAGAATTGAGTAAAAAGGAAAAACAACTGAAAACTGAGTTGGCTGATAGAAATAATGCTATTAAAAAATTAGATGGTTTAATAACAAATATTATCAAATTAGAAACAAGCAAAAAGACGACTGCTAAGGTTGATTTAAGCATTTTGAGTGCTTCATTTGAAAAAAACAGGAATAAGATCCCTTGGCCAGTAAACAATGGATTTGTTTCCATGAAATTTGGTAAACACCCTCACCCTGTACTTAAAGGGGAGTACGAAGATAATAAAGGAGTAATTATTCAGACACAGAAAAGTGAAAAGGTACGAGCTGTTTTTGAGGGAAAAGTAGCGGTGATACAAAAGGGAGTTCCCCTCTATAAAAATATGTTGATCATTAAGCATGGGGATTATTTCACCACTTATGCATACTTAGAAGATGTGGATGTGAAACTAGGACAAAGTGTGAAAACAAACGAAGTGATTGGTGAGGTTCTAACCACGAAAGAAGGAGTGTCGCAACTCCAATTCCAAATCTGGAAGAATACAAAGACTCTAAACCCTGAGAAATGGTTGTCGAATCGCTAGATTCAAACCTTGAATTAAGTTTTTTACCTGCATTTAATCCGTTATCTTTGTTGGATCACTTTTAAAATAGGAGAATTATGAACACAGTGTTAGCAATAGGGATGCCAAGTGGGGTGGAATGGATCGTTATAGGTCTAGTGGTAGTTGTTTTCTTTGGAGCTAAAAGAATTCCTGAAATAGCGCGTGGATTAGGTAAAGGAATTAGGGAATTCAAAGATGCTACCAAGGATATTAAAAATGAGATAGACGAAGGAGGAAAAAGCAACAAATAATATATTGCTATTTTGAAGAATTACTCCTCTTATTTAGAAATCAGGAAAGATCTGGAAGATCAGATTGTAACCTGTGAGACTTTGGTTAACCATTACCTTGTCAATATCCATAAACATAGTCAACTGAATGTGTTTTTGGAGGTATATGAAGAAGAAGCCTTAGAGCAAGCTAAACGCATCCAAGAAAAAATAGAAAATAATTCTGCCGGAACTTTAGCGGGATTGGTGGTAGGAATAAAAGATGTTCTTGCTTATAAAGGACACGGGCTGGGAAGTGCGAGTAAAATATTGACTGGTTTTAAATCACAGTTCACAGCTAGTGCAGTTCAAAGACTTATAGATCAAGACGCTATTATTATTGGTAGACAGAATTGTGATGAATTTGCAATGGGCTCTTCCAATGAAAATTCTGCGTATGGACCTGTAGTCAACGGAAAAGGAAATCAGAAAGTACCGGGAGGATCTTCAGGAGGTTCAGCTGTAGCGGTACAGATGGATATGTGTCAAGTATCCCTGGGAACAGATACTGGAGGGTCGGTAAGACAACCAGCAGCATTTTGTGGTGTTGTAGGAATGAAACCGACCTATTCGAGAATATCAAGATATGGACTAGCGGCCTATGCAAGCTCTTTTGATACAATTGGTACACTGACCAAATCTGTTGAAGATTCTGCTTTGCTATTAGAAACTATGGCTGGTGACGATGAATACGATAGTACTGTATCTACTAAAGAGGTACCAGCTTATACGCAAAAATTACAAAAAGAAGATAAGTTTAAAGTAGCCTATCTAGCAGAGACTTTAAGTCATGAAGGCTTAAATCATGAAATAAAAGATGCAGTAGAAAATTTGTTAAAAAAACTAACAAATAGAGGACATCAGGTATCCGAAGCTAATTTTGACTTATTAGATTACCTATTGCCTACTTACTATATTTTAACAACAGCGGAAGCTAGTTCAAACTTATCTAGGTATGATGGCGTTAAGTTTGGCCATAGAACAGAGGATTCTAAGAACCTAGAATCCATGTATAAAAAAACAAGGTCTGAGGGTTTTGGTGAAGAGGTAAAAAGAAGGATAATGTTAGGCACTTTTGTGCTGAGCGCCAGTTATTATGATGCTTTTTATACAAAAGCACAAAAAGCAAGAAGGCTAATTAAAGAACAGACAGAAGAGATCCTTTCTAAATATGATTTTATTGTTTCTCCTACCACATCTACTGTAGCATTTGACATTGGGTCTATTAATGATTCTCTTGAGATGTTTCTTGCTGATTTATTTACAGTACAAGCCTCAGTAGCGGGAATCCCTGCAATTTCAATCCCTTATGGAGTGGATAAAGAAGGAATGCCCATTGGTATCCAAATCATGTCAAGACACTTTTCTGAAGAAAAGCTATTGGCGTTTGCCCGTCAAATACTTGCTGAAGTAAACTAAGGATGGATAGACTGATCAGACTGTACCCATTGTTTTTTGCTTTTGTTTTTATTGGGCAAGTTGCTCTTGGTCAGGATATTTTAAAAAATGGAATCCCTGAATTTATTCCTGAAATAAATTATGAGTTGGTAGAAGATAGACTCTCATGTATCCAAAGTGAAATCCCTCTAACTTTTAATGCAAATGTGCAGTCTTTTATTGAATATTTTGCCATACGAGATAGGGCTTATTCCCGTAATATTTTGATGAAAAAGGAGGTGTATTTCCCTTTATTCGAAAAGAAATTAAAGGAATATGGATTACCAGATGAACTTAAATACCTGTCAGTAATTGAGTCTGCACTTAATCCAAACGCAATTTCTAGGGTAGGGGCTGTAGGACTTTGGCAGTTTATGCCAGCTACTGGTAGGTCCTTTGGGCTACACCAAGACTGGTATATCGATGAAAGAATGGATCCTGAAGAATCTACTGAAGCAGCATGTAAGTACCTCAAGCAACTGCATAATATTTTTGACGATTGGGAATTAGCGATAGCAGCATATAATGCAGGACCCGGAAATGTCAGGAAGGCCATCAGGAGAAGTGGATATAAAAAGAGATTTTGGGAGGTTTACAGACATTTACCTAGAGAAACCAGATCTTATTTACCTCAATTTGTAGCAATAATCTATACACTTAAATATGCAGATCAGCACAATCTAACTACTATAGATCAACAGTTTTTACCTGAATACGATACGATTAGGATTAACCAATATTTTCATTTGGAGACTTTTTGTAATCAATTGAACTTATGTTACGATGATTTGGCAAAATTAAATCCACAAATAAAACGCGGAGCACTACCTGCCAAGACTAGAAACTTTCCTTTAAGAATACCATCTGATTTAAAAAATCATATTGTTAAAAACAGAATTTTTTTATACGATACTGCAGCTAAGGTAGGTCAGAAAAAATTGGAGTATCTGGCAAGAAATACACCAGGAAGTACGTTTGGGAGACAAAAAATCAGCTATCGTGTAAGAAATGGAGACGTACTGGGGAAAATTGCAATTCGACATCATGTGCGAGTTTCAGATTTAAGAAGGTGGAACAGAATAAGAGGAAATTTAATAAGGGTTGGGCAAAGGCTTAATATCTGGGTTTTACCGGCTTATAGTAGTAAAACAAAAAAACTCTATACGGGAACTTTAGACAATAAGGATAAATCAAAAAGTAAACAGACTGGTAGCAAGTTGAAAACTGGAGAAAAAGGTAAATTTTATCAAGTAAAGCAGGGCGATACTCTTTGGGACATATCAAAGCTTTACAATGATGTGCCAATTGCAAGAATTAAGGAACTTAATAACTTGACAGGAAATAAAATTAAGCCAGGTCAAAAACTGTTAATAGGAACAGATTAACAATCTTAAAATAAAACTAAATTATGAAAACTCGTAATCTATTGCTGTTGATCTTATGTATAAGTGTGTTGTTGGGTTGTACAGAAAACAAACCAAATACTAAGAAATCGAATAACTTATTGTTGGCTCAAGCGAATGGAGAGATTGGGGAAATAGTAACAGTTATTGATTCAGTACAATGGGAAGGAAAAGTAGGTAAGGTGTTACAAAATACTTTGCAAAAACCGGTAGTTGCGCTGCCTCAAGATGAATCACAATTTGTGCTCAGAAAAGTCAATCCTTTAAGAGTAAATAATGTACTGAAAAAAGCTAAAAATTTATTGTATGTAATCTCATTAGACGATCCATCTAAAGAAAGCAAGGCACTACGGAGGTTAATTGCAAAAGAGACTTTGAATAACATATATAATGATACGAGTAAATACATTATAGTATTAAGAGATCAATTTGCCCGAGGACAGATTGTGGTATTTTTGTTCGCTAAAAATAAAGACCTACTAGCCAAGAAAATAGCAGAAAAAGAGGAATACATTAAAAATATATTTGAAAGGGAAGAACAAGAAAGGTTAAAGAAAAAATTATTTGTTAGTAGGTCTAAGGAAATAGAAGAAACTATTAGTGGAAGCCATGGTTATGGAATTAAGATCCCATATGGGTATGATTTGGCTAAGAACCTTCAAAATTTTGTGTGGATCAGGCAATTAGACCCTAAGGTAGAAAAGAATTTTTTCATCTATGAAGAGAATTATAGTACACAATATCAATTAGATAGGATTTCGGATTTGCGAGAAGAGATAACAAGTACCTATCTAAGGGATGGTGAGAAACCTAAGATCTATATCACTCAACAAAGCATACTGCCTATGCTTACAGATACCATAACTTTTAAGAAGAAGTTTGCCCTAAGAAATAGAGGGCTCTGGAAAATAAGTGACTCTTCAGGTGGTGGCCCATATATTAGTTATGTCTTTGTAGATGAAAAACAAGGAAAACTTTTTTATATTGAGGGCTACGTTTATGCTCCGGGTGAGGATAAAAAGAATTTAATGAGGGAATTAGATGCCGTTTTATCGACATTTACCTTACCCTCAGAATGAATAAATAAAACATTGATTCTTCATTGATAATATGAGAAAAATTAGAAAACAGGAAGCACTAGATTATCATGAGTCTAGCCCAGCTGGAAAAATTGAAGTAGCAGCAACTAAACCTTTAGGTTCTCAGCATGACTTAGCTTTAGCTTACTCACCTGGTGTAGCTGAGCCTTGCTTGGCTATCGCAGATAACAAAGATGACGTTTATAAATACACTGCAAAAGGTAATTTGGTAGGAGTCATTAGTAATGGGACAGCTGTGCTTGGACTAGGGGATATTGGCCCAGAAGCATCTAAGCCAGTAATGGAAGGAAAAGGAGTCCTTTTTAAGAAATTCGCTGGTATTGATGTGTTTGATATTGAAATCAATGAAACAGATCCAGATAAATTCATAGAGATTGTCAAGTCCCTAGAGCCTACTTTTGGGGGGATTAACCTTGAGGACATTAAAGCACCAGAAAGTTTTAAGATCGAGCGTGAATTAAGGGAGAAAATGAATATCCCTGTAATGCATGATGATCAGCATGGTACAGCGATTATATCAAGTGCTAGTTTGATTAATGCATTAGAACTAAATGGCAAAAATATTTCTGAAATTCAGGTAGTAGTAAATGGCGCTGGTGCCGCAGCAACAGCTTGCACAGACCTTTATGTCTCTTTAGGAGTAAAGAAGGAAAATGTAGTAATGCTGGATAGTAAAGGGGTTATCAGAAAAGATAGGCCAAACCTTTCAGTATCTAAAGCTAAATATGCGACTGATAAAGATTTACATGGTATAAGTGATGCTTTGGTAGGAGCTGATATGTTTTTGGGGTTATCCATTGCGGATGTGGTAACACAAGATGATCTTAGAAGTATGGCCAAGAACCCTATTGTTTTTGCTTTGGCGAACCCCAATCCTGAAATCCCTTATCAATTGGCAATGGACTCTAGAGATGATGTAATCATGGCTACTGGTAGGTCAGATCATCCAAATCAAGTGAATAATGTTCTTGGTTTCCCTTACATTTTTAGAGGAGCTATGGATGTTCGTGCAACAACAATCAATGAAGAAATGAAACTTGCTGCTGTTAAAGCAATTGCAGGCCTAGCAAAACAAGGTGTGCCTGAGATGGTTTTGAAGGCATATGGACTTAAGAACTTAAAGTTTGGTGCGGATTATTTAATTCCCAAGCCCCTAGACCCAAGGCTTATTACGGCAATCTCCCCCGCGGTCGCAAAAGCAGCAATAGAAACTGGGGTAGCCAGAATTACTGATAAAGACTGGGATAAATATGAACTGGAATTGCAAGAAAGAATAGGCATAGATCAAAGGCTGATGTCTAGGGTCATAGCAAGGGCCAGAAGAGATCCGAAGACTGTAGTTTTTACAGAAGCGGATAATATGAATATTTTGAAGGCTGCGCAACAAGTAGTTGATCATAATATTGCCCAACCTATTTTACTTGGAAATAAAAAGGTAATTAAGAAAATTATAGAGGAAAATGAGCTTGAATTGGGAGACTGTAAAATTATTGACCCAATGGAAGATTCCAAGAAATTGGATCAGTATGCTCAGAGATTCTTTGACAAGAGAAAACGAAAAGGGATGACGTTAAAGCTTGCCAGGAACATGATGACTAATCGTAACTATTTTGGTGCGATGATGGTAGATGGAGGTGAAGCAGATACGCTAATTTCTGGTTTAAGCAATGATTACCCTAAAACTATTTTGCCTGCATTACAAATCATTGGAGTTGAAGAAGGTGTAAATAGGGTAGCTGGAATGTACATTGTTAATACCAAAAGAGGCCCTATCTTTTTCGCTGATACTACAGTTAATCTAAATCCTACCACAGAAGAACTGGTAGAAATTATTGGTTTATCAGCTAGAGCGGTAAGATTCTTTGATTACGAACCTAAAATAGCAGCACTTAGTTACAGTAATTTTGGTTCTGCAAAAGGGGAAATACCAAAGAAGATTGAAGCGGCAGTTAAAATAGCTAAAGAGAAATGGCCAGAACTGGTTATTGATGGTGACATGCAAGCAAATGTTGCGCTCAACAAAGAGTTGTTAGAAGAAAGTTATCCATTTAGCTCTTTAAGTGGAACTACAGCCAATACTTTGATCTTCCCTAATTTGTCGTCTGGAAACATTGCTTATAAGTTATTGATGGAATTAGGCGGAGCAGAAGCAATTGGCCCCATATTGATGGGGATGAAAAAAGCAGTACATGTTCTTCAGTTAGGAAGTTCTGTTAGGGAAATCGTTAACATGGTGGCCATTGCTGTAGTAGACGCTCAACAAGTAGAGACTAGATAACAACTATGATTGCATATTTACAAGGAAAATTTGCCTTCATAGACCCTACTAAAATAATTGTAGATATCAATGGTTTAGGATATGAGGTGAAAATAACACTGACCACATTTAGTCATGTAAAAGAAAGTAAAGAAGGAAAGTTGTTTACACACCTTTTGGTTAAAGAAGATTCCCATACATTGTATGGGTTTTCTGAAGAATCAGAAAAAAAACGCTTTTTAGATTTACTTTCTATATCTGGTGTAGGGCCTTCCACTGCAGTAATGATTCTTTCATCCTTATCGGCAGAAGAATTACAATACGCGATTGTTCATGAACAAGTAAAAGTAATTCAAGGTGTGAAGGGAATTGGCCTTAAAACAGCCCAAAGAATTATTCTTGAGTTGAAGGATAAAATGAAAAAAGAAGGGCTTATTGACAAATCTATAGAATTGAGTGGGGTTATAGACAATACTTTATTTGATGAAGCGTTATCCGCCTTGACTACACTTGGTATTAACAAGTCAATGGCTGAAAAGAATATTAGAAGTATATTAAAAAATCAAGGTAACAATTTAGCAGTAGAAGATTTAATAAAGCTTGCACTTAAGCGAGCCTAGAAGTAGGATGTACCATTGAAGAAGATAAAGTATTACATAGCATTTATAATAGTTTCACCGCTCCTTATCGCTGCTTTACTCAGTAAAGCTGACACCAGAGAGAGGATAGGCTTTGAGTATTATTCCCAAACACTGGATAGTATTCCTCAAGACAGTTTAAGAAAGGATTCCTTAGACTCTATTGGTAAAATCCCGTATGCTCCTAGCAAGCAACCTACTTATAAAGCACCAGACAGATTTGGTGACCCTTTTTCTAATAGAACGAGTAAATCCCCTCTTGTGTTACAGGATCCTGCAAGTTTAAAACTTGACGTGGAAATTGATACTAATCTGAATTATACTATTTATGAGAAAATTGGAGATATAAATTTTAGGCCAACTACAGCTATGTCTTTCAATGAGTTCAATAAATATCATACTGATCAATTGATAAAAGACTATTGGAAAAATAGATCTTTAGGATTGGATGGTGAAAGTGCAGTTAGTGGAAGGCGTTTGATTCCTAAATTGCCCATTAGTCCTGCTCTTGATAGGATTTTTGGAGGTAGTTATGTGGATATCCAGCCAAATGGTTTAGTTAACTTGGATATTGGTGGTAGATGGCAAAGATCAGAAGACCCTTCTATCCCCATTAGAAGGCAAAGAACTGGAAACCTAAACTTCAACCAACAGATCAATATGAATGTGGTTGGTAAAATAGGAGAAAAGTTAGCGGTAACAGCCAGTTTTGATAACAATAACACTTTTGATTTTCAAAATGACCTAAAGGTTGAATACACTGGTTTTGAGGAAGATATTATTAAAAAGATAGAAATTGGTAATGTGGGCCTATCAGTAAGTAACAGTTTACTGACAGGTGCCCAAAACCTTTTTGGGGTTAAAACTAAATTACAGTTTGGTAAATTATTTATAACTGGTGTTGCCTCCAGACAGCAAAGTACTAATAGAGAGCTGGTTGTGCCTTTATGTAATGATGGTTTTGGTGGAGGAAATCCTAATTCCAATTCTTTTAATGCTGGAGATAATAGTACCAGTCAGAATACCAGGCAAATATTTGCTCCAGATTATGCTGACAATCAGCACTTTTTCCTAGGACACTTTTTTAGAGATAATTATGAAAGGTGGATAGATAGAAGGCCGGCCTTAAATAATGGCGGATTGTTGATAGATGCTGGAAGAGTGGAAGTTTATGAGTTAACGGTTGATAACAATGATACAAGAACTTTAAGAAATGTTGTCGCTTTAACTGACTTAGGGGAATATAATCTAGAAAGGCTAAATAATACAACTATTGGAACTGCTCAAGCAGATCTAAACGATCCTCAAAATGAATTAATTAGTGAAGCTTTGCGTAGAAATAGTAATAGAGTGACTGCAGTGCCTACACAGAATAGGGCAAACTCGCTTTTTAATACTATTGTTAGAGATGAGTCTTTAAGGGATTTCAATACAGTTTCTAGTAGGTTGAGAGAAATGGGGCTCGTAGATGGGGAAGATTTTATCAATGTACGTGCTAGAAAGTTAAGCCCTGACGAATATTCGGTTAACCCAAATACAGGATTCTTGTCTTTGAGGAGAAGAGTTTCTGATCAACAAATGATTGCTGTTTCGTACCAATATGCTTTTGATGGTAATAACTATCAAGTAGGGGAAGTCACTCAAGATTATCAAGGTAGAGGAGAGAATGAAGTGATTTTCCTGAAACTGATTAAACCAAATAATGTATTGATAGAAAATTCTACATTTGATCTGATGATGAAAAATATCTATGATCTTCAAAATGGGACAGGGATTACAGATGTTTCCATGCAGATCAATTACTTAGATTTTAGTTCAGGTTTACCCAATCCAAATTTACCAGAAGGATCACAAACTAGAGGTGTTAATTTAAATCAACTTTTAGGAGTAGATAGACTAAATCAAAACAATGAAGAACAACCAGATGGAAAGTTTGATGACATTAACGGAATTACTCTGTACGAGGGCAAGATTGTTTTTCCAATATTAGAACCATTTGGATCTAACCTAGCAGAACTCTTTGCCGATGGGGAAGATGAATTAATTGAAAGATTTGTATTCAATGAAGTTTATGAAGACACAAAAATAAATGCATCGAGGGTTAATGAAAAGAATAACTTTGTGATGGAAGTCTCTTTTGAAGGAGGAAGTGGAAGAGGTGGCGGAAGTGGAAGGAACGGTCAGCGAGTAAATAATGTGATACAATTACCGTTTAATGTGGACCCTAATTCTATTACAGTGACTATTGGTGGTAGGATTTTAAGAAACGGAACAGACTATACCATTAGTGGAATAGGGACATTGACTATAAACGACCAAATTGCGACTAGTTGTCTAGAAGTAAGAATTCAGTTTGAAGAAGCTGATTTATTCAATTTTCAAACCAAATGGTTTACAGGTCTAAGAGCGGAGTATGTATTTAATGATAATTTTAATATTGGTGCCACTTTATTAAAGTTGAATGAAAGACCAGGTGGAATCAGTAGGTTTTCTATTGGTAATGAACCACTTAGTAATACTAAATGGGGATTAGATTTGAACTATTCGTCAGAATCAAGATTTCTGACGAAAGTAATTGACTTTCTTCCAGTGTTGAGTACTAAAGAAACATCAAGAATAGATTTTAATGCTGAATTTGCACAACTTATTCCCGGTACTTCCAATCAAATAAATGGTGAAGGAACTTCTTATCTTGATGATTTTGAAAATGCGGTAACCCCCATTGTTTTAGGAAACTTTCAAAGCTGGAACTTAGGGGCAAGTCCAACAACGGTAGATAACCGGTTTTTCAACCCGACAGTAGTAGAGTCAGAAGCAGGTAGATTAACCTTCAATGACCGAAAAGCAAAAATAGCCTGGTACACGGTAGATAATACAGTTTTTTATGCAAGAAATTCTCGGTTTTTCCCTTCTAATTTGGATCAAACTGACTTAGAGAACATTTACGTAAGACCTTACATGCCCATTGAATTGTTCCCTGGACGTGACCGATTTGTTGTACAGACCAATGAGCCTCTTTTAGACATTGCCTATTTCCCAAGTGAGCGTGGACAAAATAACTATTCTCAGGATTTGAATCCCGATGGGACACTTCCTGATCCTGCACAGAATTTTGGCGCTATTACTAGAGCGAATACGGTCTTAACCAATTTTGTGCAGCAAAATATAGAATATATAGAATTTTGGTTGTTAGATCCATTTCAAGATTCATTTGACGCAGGTGGAGGTAATATGGTTCGAAATAATACAGGGGGTGAATTGGTTTTTAACTTAGGTGATGTTTCTGAAGATGTTTTGAGAGATGACCGACATTCTTTTGAGCATGGTTTGCCAGAAGATAATGACCCTACAGGAACAGATGAAACCCCTTGGGGAGAGGTGACAAATGATTCATATATTACTGATTTCTTTCCAAATAATTCTGTTGAATCACGTTTAAATCAAGATGTTGGTTTAGATGGCCTTGATAATGATGAAGAAAGAGCATTCTTTTCAAATTTTGTATCTTCACCTCTTTTTGGAGGTGCAGTACAGAATGATCCATCTGCAGATGATTTTCAATATTATTTAGGAGATGAATTAGATAGCAGAGATGCAGGCCTGATTGAAAGATATAAAAACTTTAACGGTCTTGATCAAAATAACCAAGCAATGATTGATGCAAATGGACTGCCAGCCTCATTTAGTAATACGCCTGATAATGAAGATTTGAACCAGGATAATACTTTGTCTTCGGTAGAAAACTATTTTGAATACAGAGTTCCGATAGATGTAGACAATGGAGGGCAATTTGTCCGAAATAGATTTGTTGTTGATCAAGTAAGTGTGCCTTTGGATGATGGAGGGGAAGCAAATTGGTATTTATTCAGAGTACCTATCAATAGCCCTACAAGATCTATTGGGAATCCAAATTTACAGAATATCAAATACACAAGAATGTATCTCACAGGCTGGGAACAACCAGTGGTAATGAGAATGGCTAAGTTTCAAATGGTAGGTAGTCAATGGGTAAGGGTTAATACACCTTTAAATGCACCAGGATTTAATGAGATACCTGATCCTTCAGTAACTGATTTTGAAATAACAGTAGTTAATGTAGAAGAAAATGGCCAGGCTGTTGGAGATAAGTCTCCTTATGTATTGCCTCCAGGTTTAAATAGGGATTCAGACAATACAACGACCAACCAAAGAAGACAAAACGAACAATCTATCCAACTTTGTATAGATGACTTACAAGACAGGGATTCAAGAGGTATATTCAAACAGGTCAGTTTTGATTTAGTGAGTTATGGGACTGTAAGAATGTTTTTTCATGCTGAACCCTTTCAAGGAGAACCGATTAATGATGGTGACGTAAGAGGGTTTTTACGTTTAGGGAATAGTGAAAATCAGAATTATTATGAAATAGAGTTGCCACTTTCAGTGACTAATGGCCCGTTTTCAGCAAACTTGGACGAAACCAGAAGAATTGTATGGCCCGAGGAAAATGAAATTAATTTAGCATTCAATGAGTTGTTTAGTCTGAAAAGTCTAAGGAATAGAATGGGAGCTGATCCGAATACCCCTTTTGTACGACCCTCTGAAAATGGTAGGTATAACTTGACTATTGTTGGGGACCCTAAACTGAGTATTATAAGAACCATGGTGATTGGTGTGAGGAATCCTGGCAGTGATGGGGTGAATGAGGATGATGGTTTATCTAAATCAGTTTGTATCTGGGCAAATGAATTACGAGTTAGTGATTTTGACGATACCAAAGGTTGGGCAGGAAGAGCTAGACTAAATGCTAAACTGGCAGATTTCGCAACGGTGTCTGCTTCCACAAGCTTTCAAGGAATAGGTTTTGGAGGGATTCAAGATAATATCATCCAGAGAACAAGAAAAGAAACTTTTGATTACAGTCTCTCCGCAAACGTAAATGCAGATAAATTGCTTCCAGGTAAGCATGGAATAAAAGTACCAGTATCAGTCAATTTCCAGAAAAGTAGAGCAGTCCCTAGATTTGATCCTACTGATCCAGATGTCCCACTAGAGGCTGCATTACAAAACTTTGAATCACCTCAGGAAGAAGAAGAGTTTAGGTCTATTGTGGAGGATAGGCAAACTGTGAAAAGTATAAATTTCTCAAATATTAGGAAAGAAAAAGTAAAAGAAGATGCAGTAAGCCATCTTTATGACATAGAAAACTTTTCTTTCAATTATTCTTATACTGAAACGAAAAGAAGTGGACTTGTAGAAGCAGATTATCTAGACCAAGTTTATAATGGAGGTGTTGCTTATAATTATGATATAGGAGATTTGACCATAGAACCTTTTAAAGAATCTAAAAAACTATCAAACCCTTACCTCCAGCTAGTTAAAGATCTTAATTTTAATCCTGTTCCTAATAGTTTTTCTTTTAGAAGTGATTTATCTAGGAATTTCAGAAGGATTAGGTATCGGGATATTGACTATACACCACTTGATTCTGCTCAATTTCAAAAAACCTTTTATTTTGACAGGGTTTATAACGTAAGGTGGAATATTTTTAAAAGCTTAAACCTAGACTATAGTGCTCGTACGAATGCTATTATAGATGAAGGTGAAGGAGAGGTGACAGACGCCGTAAGGACTGAAATATGGGAAAGTATTAAGGATTTTGGGAGGACAAGGCTTTTTGATCAACGAGTAACAGCCAATTATACTTTACCACTGGATAAGTTTCCGATAACTAATTGGATCAATGCAAATGTTCAATATGGGGCTTCTTATAATTGGACCTCTGGAGCTAATTTGCAACGGGAAGACTTTGGTAATGTGATCAGGAATAATAGAAATAGAAGCCTAGCTTCAGATTTTGACCTAGTTAAACTGTATAATAAGGTTAAACTTTTTAAAGAAATCAATACACCTGCAAGAAAGACACGAACCAATAGGCCAACTGTAGCAACCAATAAACCTGATTCTGTAAAAACACCTGCAGCAAACAAAGGGCTTAAATCTTTTTTAAGACTCCTCATGTCTGTTAGAAACATAAAACTTAATTATGCCGTTACTGAGGCAACTACTTTACCAGGCTTCTCTCAAACACCGTTTTTATTAGGGCTTGATGATGATTTTGCGGCACCAGGATATGGTTTTATACTGGGAAGTCAAGATCCCGATATTAGATTTAGGGCAGCAGCAAATGGATGGTTGGCAAGAGGGAATTTACAAGATAGCATACCAGTTACTAACCCTTTTATACAGACTAAATCTGAAGATCTAAATTTGAAAGCAACTTTAGAACCTATTAAGGACTTGAAAATCCAACTAGAAGCTAGTAGAAATGTAACAGATAATTTTCAGGAAATTTTCAGGTATGATTTTATTGATACTGTATTCTCCTCATTTACACCCTCGAGATCTGGGAGCTTCAATATTACTTTTAACTCTATTAGTTCAGCATTTGAAAATACAAATGAAGGAAATCAATTTGGCTCTAAAGCCTTTGATCAATTTGTTGAAAATATAGATGTGTTCAGAAGGAGACTTAATGGTGAAAGAACAGATGGTCAGGCGTTTGAAGATTCCGTCCTTACCCAAGATATACTTATCCCAGCATTTTTAGCTGCATATGGAGGTAAAGACAATGGGACAGCTAGAACAAGTCCGCTCCCGAAAATCCCACTTCCTAACTGGAGGTTAGATTTTGCAGGTCTTTCTAAAATACCAGCACTCAAAAAGATTTTCTCTTCCATTAATGTGAAGCATGGATATCGTTCTATTTATGCTGTGAATAATTATGTGAGTAATTTATCATTCAATAACGTGTCTTTATCTTTAGATAATAACATCATTGATTATCCAACAGCGCAATTTGACGATGAGTCAGAAAGGTTGCTTCCCGTATTTGTTATTAATCAGATTTCCTTGTCAGAACAATTTGTGCCTTTGATTGGAATCGATTTGCGAACTAAAAGCAAATTGTCTTTCAAGGTTGACTATAAAAAAGATAGAAATTTATCTTTGAACCTTTCTAATTCACAAGTGACTGAGACTAAAAACAATACATTGACAGTTGATTTTGGTTTTACTAAAGATAAACTGAGAATACCTTTTAAAATCCAAGGAAGGACCGTTACCCTCAAAAATGACCTGACTCTTAGGGTTGGTTTTTCATTGCGTGATACTAAAACTATACAAAGAAGAATAGATGATGATCCAGAACCAACCAGCGGAAGTACAAATTTCCAATTGAGACCAACGTTAAATTACAAATACAATGAAAAACTTGATTTAACGGCCTATTTTGAGAGAACTATCAATAACCAAAGAGTTGGTACGGTGCCAGAACGTAGAACTTCAGCATTTGGTTTTCAAGTACGCTTTAGTTTAGCCCAATAAAATTTCACACTTAAGTAAAAGCGAATTACTTTTGAGTATAGAGTAAAACAAAATTTTTTAGAATTAATGAACATACCCGAAGAATTAAAGTATACCGAGGATCACGAATGGATTAAGGTAGAAGGTAATGTAGCAACAGTAGGTATTACTGATTATGCGCAAGGTCAATTAGGCGATATCGTTTATGTTGAGATTGAAACAGAAGGGGATGCTATAGACAAAGCTGAAATATTTGGTACTGTTGAGGCTGTGAAAACTGTTTCAGATTTATTTATGCCTCTTACTGGAACGGTAAGTAAATTTAATACCAAGCTGGAAGATGAGCCAGAGTTAGTCAATTCTGACCCTTACGGAGAAGGCTGGATGATTAAAATTGAAATTAGTGATGAGAGCCAACTTGAAACTTTGTTGAGCGCAGCAGCTTATAAAGAAGTTATTGGAGAATAAAGGTTATTACGAAAGGTTTTCTATAGATCAAATTTCTTCTAAACTCTGCTTTTCTGAGCCTGTTAAAGCAATTATGAATTCATAATTTGGCGTCCGATTAAACTATGGGCATTTAAAAAAACAGAGTTCTTCATACAGGAGGGTTGGCATGGCAAAATAGCTGGTTAGAGGGATTATTTTGTTTACCAGGCAACCCTGTTGATTTTTTTGGCGGGTGTTGCTGAGATTCGTTTTTTGATCAATCGGATCACCTTAGCGACAAAAAAATGAATCGGACTACCGATGCAGAAAGGCACTAAATCAGCTAATTGCTAAGTAGGGGGTGGTTTTGGGGTAAGCTCTGAAACAGCCTTCTATTCTGCATAAACAAAGATTTTGTTCTAAAAATAAATTTATTCGGGTGACGGTAATTCATAATGACTACTTAATTATTTGATAAACTTGAGTCAAAAGGAAAAAAATAACTATAACATTCTGTCGTGATAATCTCCAATAATAGAAAATATTATACAATTGCAGTTATCCTTTGGATATCTGCCTTGTTCTCTGCTACCTTTCTGCCCGGGACTGATTTACCGGAAATCTCATTTAAACTTAATGACAAACTGATCCATGTAATAATGTACTTAGTTTTGAGTATCCTTTTTTTGAATGCTAGTTGGAAAGAAAAATTCCTTAAAATCCCCAAAAAAAGAATTGTCATGACTGTTTTGATGTCTGTAGGCTTTATTGCAGTGATAACAGAAATTATTCAAGGCTTTATTCCTGGAAGGAATACTAGTTTATATGATACTATTGCCAACCTAATAGGAGTTGTTATAGGTTTTCTTGTATTTTTGATCATGAGGAAAAAATAGCCTCTTTCCTCTATTTTAAGGAGTTAAGCATTAAATAAAGGTTGAATGTAAATAATAAGGATTAAATGAATAACAATTGTTTTATTATTTGCATATATTTGAAATTATAATAGGTAAAAAATTTAGCACATGGAATTAAAAAAGAATCCAAAAGCTGATCTTAATAAGAAATGGTGGTTATTCTATTTTATCGGTTTAACTGTCACACTTGGAGTGGTACTAACTGCTTTTGAGTATAAATCTTATGATGACTCAGGACTAGTTGATTTAGGTAGCGTAGATGATGATTTTGAAGATATCTTAGATATACCTCCTACGGAGCAGCCACCCCCACCACCCCCACCGGTACAATTACCTGAAATTATTGAGGTGCCTGATGAAGAGGAGATAGAAGAAGAAATAGAGGTTGATCTTGATGTGGAGGTAACTGAGGAAACGGTTGTTGAAGACATCGTTTTTGAGGAAGCACCAGAAGAAGAAGAAGTAGACGAGATATTTACAATTGTTGAGGATAAACCAGGTTTCCCCGGTGGAGATGGTGCAATGTATAAATATTTAGGAAAGAATATAGACTACCCGTCTCAAGCTAGAAGAATGGGTATTGAAGGTCGAGTTTTTGTGCAATTTGTTGTCAATAAAGATGGTTCTATTTCAGATGTAAAATCAATCAAAGGTATTGGTGCGGGTTGTGATGAGGAAGCTGCAAGGGTAATTAAATCTATGCCTAAGTGGAAACCAGGAAAACAAAGGGGTAGACCTGTAAAAGTAAGAATGGTATTGCCAGTATTCTTTAAATTAAATAATTAAAGAATTATAGTTTATCAAGAAAAAGCCTTCATGTAAATGAAGGCTTTTTTTGATTTAGGCACTTAATAAGTAGGATGGTTTTTTTATTTAAATGCTTTTCGTCTAAGCAAGGTCTTCTGCAAGAGACCTTACTTTTTGAGTCTAAGCAATCCTGGTTGTTAAAGCTTGATACCTTATTTTTCATGGTCCTATCCTATCTGTAGCTCCTCTAAAAGACAACAAGGTCTCTTGCAGAAGACCTTGTTGCGAATCTGGCATTTTGGAAATCAATACATCATATTTATTAAGTGCCTAAATCAATAATCGAAATAGGGAGTTTAAGTTGATAATCAGTGTGATCAATTGATCTATTTAAGGCTTCGTCTAAGCAAGGTCTTCTGCAAGAGACCTTGCGTTTTTAGTCTCACCAACCCTGTTTGATTAAAGCTTGACAATCTTATTTTTCATGATTCCATCCTATCTGTTGCTCATCAAAATGGCAACAAGGTCTCTTATAGAACACCTTATTGCGAACCCGATTGATGTGACTCTAAATGTACTTTAAAACAGTTTAAACAGAGGTTTTTTATATTCAGGGAGACCCTGAAATAGTATGAATTTTTATTTACTTTGTTAAAGGCCTAGTTCAACAGTTGGGTCCCAATATTTACTTTTAAAATCCACTATTTTATCATCTACGACCTTTATCCCCTCATTTTCCAACAACCTTTGCATATTGTCTCCCCCAAAATGATGTTTCCCAGAGAGTACCCCATTCCGGTTAACAACCCTATGCGCAGGGACATCAGGGTAATTTCCAGCTTGATTCATTGCCCAACCAACCATTCTTGCACTTCCTTTGATACCTAGGTAATTTCCAATAGCACCATAACTAGTAACCTTGCCTTTGGGAATCAATTTGGTTACTTCGTACACATCTTTAAAAAAACTTGTTTTATCTATTGCCATATTAGATCCTATATATGGTGAATCTAATTAAAATCTAATATTTCTCGGTAAGCTATTTATTTCTAGGGTTTGATTGTTTATGAGATCGGTAAAATCGATGATTGATTTTTTAATTTAATATTTATAAGCACAATTTAACAAATTAGTATATTGGTAATTTAGTGGATAATAAACTGCTGTTTGATACTATGTATTCAAATTACAGGGCTTGTAATTATTTAGGGTTTTTCTAATTTAGAAGAACTTCCTTCAAGATTTAGAAGGAGGATTGTTAAATTTAGTTGTAAATACTAAATATGTTATTATTAGCAATTTACACCATTCGAGTGCTTCCAAAAGCCTAATTGTCCTTGTACTGCTGTTCCACAATACCGAAGAGCTGTGCAATCATCTTGATGTCTAGAAATTCTTGTTGCTACTGAACCTACTCCAGTACCACCTTTTATACTAGATACATTAGTAACAAAACTTTTAAATTTTCTAATTCAATTTTCTTTTTCACAATAAATATTATTTTAAATAGACCTTATCACGGTTTATTTATTAAAGCTTTTTATTTACAAATATCGCCTTGATCTGTCAGGGGTTCCGCTTTTAAAAAAATAATCATCTAATTTTAGACTGAAATAACAGATGAAAGAGGTGATTTCATCAGTTATTCATCCGATTCTTAACGATTTTATGAAAATCATTCTCCAATCCTGATACCTTTTTATTCATTTTGATTCCGAAAAGTTTAAAAGCGGAATCCCTGCTTGATCTGTGTCCTCACAGATCACTTAAACTAGAGAAGTTGATCAGATGTTAGGTATACAAAATCAACCGTGATAATCTTTATAAAAAATATAATTTTGATTTACTAGTATCCCAGAAAATAAAAATGAGTGAAAAATGTTAAATCTATGGTTTCCATTTAGGAGGGTTGGCCTACAAAAAAAAGGCAGAGCTGCGATGGCGATACCATGTTGTTTTAGGTCGCATGGGCGATCCCATTAATTTTTTTGACTGTCCGCGTGGTTCGTTATTTCAGTGGTTCGCCACCCCGGCATGGAAAAAATGAATCGGACTGCCGATACAGAAAGCTTCTTATTTTAGGAATACTCTATTTTTAAGGGACCGCCGTGGCACGGTGTATTTCAGGACTACTAAAAAAACCTCATTTAAATCAATTTAAGAGCACTTTTCATCAAATTTCAGATTTAGTCGGATGTCAGTAATTTTGATTGAAGATTCAGATTGAATTAAAGAATCATATTTAGGGTCAAGAACTAAATGTTTCAAAATTGATAAAAGGTTTGGAAATCTTGAGAAAGGAAAGTGTTACCCCTTTATTGTCCTTTTTTATGTTGGAAGGTTTTAGAACTGAGATTGTAGATGTTTTATATCGATTTATAAAAAAGATAAATGATCTAATTCACTAGAATTATAGGGATATATAAATTTAATTTACAAGATGGATTACATCGAAATAATAGGTATAGTGGCAGGAATTCTTACATCTATAGCTTTTATACCTCAAATTGTAAGGATTAGAAAAACTAAATCGACAAAAGACTTATCATGGAGTATGTTTTTAGTGTTTACAGTTGGAATTATTTTATGGTTGATATATGGGGCTATGATCAATGAATTTCCAGTAATTTTGGCGAATGTAATTACTTTAGTGTTTTGCTTGACAATTCTCTTCTATAAATTCAAGTATAATGATTAATTGATGATTTTGGCCTCTTCTAAAATGTAGTAAAGATGTACTGGATCAGAATCATTAAGTTTAAGTCTTCCTTTTATTTTTATTTTTTTCTCTGTAAAAGTAATAGTTTCTGTAGTTCTAATTTCAGCTACAGTTTCTGGTCCAGCACCACCACAGAAAAAACAAGTTTGAAAAGGCAAAGAGGAAAGCACAAAATAGTTCTGTCCAATTAACTCATCTAGTGGAATCATATAACCGTTTAATTCTATCTCTTTACCAGCAGCATTATTTAGTAACTTACCAAAAACAGGGTAATCGCGCTCTTCTAAAAATAGATCATCCCATTTTTTTTCAATCTTTACGTCTGCTAAAATATGCCAACTGTCCTGGGCATTGATTTGAGAGGATAAAATAATGAAGATAAAAAAGGATATAAATTTAATTATTTGCATTAAAATAAGACTTTTTATTTGTTTTGATTCGAAATATGTAAAAATAGTTTCAACATAAAAACAATTATAAGTTAAATTCCGTCTTTATCAGCAGGTGAAACTTCAAAATAAACTTCAAAATACTTATGGATAAGGTAATTAGTACCAACGAAATATCTAAAACTTATGTTATGGGAACTGAAAAAGTTAACGCTTTAAAATCAGTTTCTATAGATATAAATAGAGGCGAGTACGTTGCTTTTATGGGACCTTCGGGTTCGGGCAAGTCCACATTGATGAATATTATCGGTTGTTTAGATACACCAACTTCAGGTAGCTATATACTTAGTAATAATGATGTTAGTGACTTGACTGAAAATGATCTGGCTGAAATACGAAATAAAGAAATTGGATTTGTTTTTCAAACATTTAACCTTTTACCAAGAGCCTCATCACTTGAAAATGTAGCTTTGCCATTGGTTTACGCTGGATATAGTAAGTCAGATAGAGAAGATATGGCATTCGAAGCTTTAAAAGGAGTAGGGCTTGAAGATCGAGCTGATCACAAACCTAACGAGCTTTCGGGTGGGCAAAGACAAAGAGTTGCTATTGCTAGAGCTCTGGTTAATAACCCTTCTATTATATTAGCAGATGAACCTACCGGAAACCTTGATTCCAAAACCTCATATAGTATTATGGATTTGTTTCAGCAGCTACATGATAAAGGAAATACCATCATTATGGTGACTCATGAAGAGGATATTGCCGAGTATTCTCACAGAATTATAAGATTACGGGATGGTTTGGTAGAATCTGATACTATCAATGAAAATGTAAGAAGATCTGAATTATTGGTTTAGATTAGCACCTTGTAAATAAACAATCTAAGTCTTACGAATGCACGAGAGTCAAGGAATAATTTTTGGATGGTTGAATGCCAGTAAAAGGCTGTTTACATAATAAAATAGACCTCTTGTGATCAATAAGAGCTGGGAAATTTTTTCCCTTAGAGACTAAATATTTTGACAATATGAAGGTATATACTAAAACTGGAGATAAAGGTAAAACATCGCTGATAGGAGGAAAGAAAGTTTCAAAAGCAGATTTAAGAATTGAAGCCTATGGAACTGTTGATGAACTTAACTCTTTTATTGGAATGTTAAGAGATCATGAAGCCAATCATTCTAGAGGAGATATCATGCAGGAAATACAAGATATCTTATTTGTTATTGGCTCTATTTTAGCAACTGTTCCAGGTTATACAAAATTCAAACTTCCTGAAATCACAGAAGATCAAGTAACAATGTTAGAATCAGCAATTGATCAAATGGAGGAATCGTTGCCTCAACTTAAGTATTTTGTATTACCAGGCGGGCATAGTGCTGTATCATTAGCACATGTATGCAGAACGGTCACCAGACGTGCTGAAAGAAGTATTATTCGTTTAGATCATGAAGAACCTGTGAGTGCAGTTATTTTAAAGTTTCTAAATAGGCTTTCAGATTACTTTTTTGTACTCAGTAGAAAAATTGGACAGGAGCAACAGGCGCCTGAAGTTAATTGGATCCCTAAAACCTAACTTATGGGGAAAGAGGTTGAAAGAAAGTTTTTAGTGAATATAAGTGCCTGGGAAAAATTAGATAAACCAGCCCCTCTACACACTGTTCAAGCCTATTTGTCAAAAAATAAGAATGCTGTAGTTAGAATTAGGATTAAAGGCGAAGAAGCATTCATAACCATTAAAGGAAAAAACGAGGGAATTAGCAGAACTGAATTTGAATACAACTTACCGCTGGAAGAGGCCTCAGATATTCTTGCAATGAGCAAAGAAAAGCGCATTGAAAAACATCGTTATTTGATTCCAGTTGCTTCTCATTTGTGGGAAGTAGATGTTTTTTTAGGTGAAAATAAAGGCCTTGTTTTAGCAGAAGTGGAGTTGGAATTTGAGAATGAAAATTTTGTTTTACCTGATTGGGTTTTGGAAGAAGTTTCTAATGAAGCAAAATACTATAATGTGAATTTGATAGAGAAGCCATTTTCTGATTGGTAGTATTATAGTCATTTTTAAACTTGAGATTGAAAGCATTGAAATGTAAAAATATTGTTAATTAGTTTTAATCAAAATTATATTCCGTTAAATTGATTTTGTATTTTATATTAATTTATTTTATTTAATAAATTAATATAAAATACTATATAAAGAATTTGTCATCGGGTTAGGAAATATCTAGTTTTGCAAAAAAAAATTAGACAGATATGATAGACACGCTTAATATTGACATCAATAAAGTATCTAGTTCAAGGATTTCAGAATTAGATGAAGATAATTTAGTATTTGGTAAGGTCTATTCAGATCATATGTTTTCGGCTGATTTTGCTGATGGGAAATGGGGTAATTTTAAAATAGGACCTTATGGGAACTTATCCATTAGCCCGGCCAATGCAACTTTACATTACGGCCAATCTATTTTTGAAGGACTAAAAGCACATAGGGCTGAAAATGGGGAGGTGCTTGTTTTCAGGCCAGAAGCAAATGCTGCAAGACTAAATAAAAGTGCTGTGCGGATGTGTATTCCAGAATTACCAGAAGAAATTTTCATGCAAGGGCTTCAGGAATTATTGGAGCTGGACAAGCAGTGGGTTCCGGGTAAAAAAGGAACTTCTCTTTACATAAGACCTTTTATTTTTGCGACTGATCCATATATTGGGATCAGGCCTTCTGAAACTTATAAGTTTATGATATTTACAGCGCCTGTTGGAGCTTATTATTCAGAACCTGTAAATGTTAAAATAGAAACTGGATATACAAGGGCTGTAGCTGGAGGAACTGGTGCTGCTAAGACTGCTGGGAACTACGCTGCTTCTCTTTACCCTGCTGTACAGAATCAAAAATCTGGTTATCACCAACTTATCTGGACCGATGGTAAAACTCACGAGTACATTGAAGAATCAGGTACCATGAATGTTCTTTTCTTGATAGGAGATACTTTGATTACCGCACCTACAGGAGATACGATCTTAAATGGTATTACAAGGAATAGTGTGATCACATTGGCAAAAGAATGGGGGATTAAAGTAGAAGAAAGACCTGTTAAAGTTGCTGAAGTTGTGGAAGCGGCAAAAAATGGCTCTTTGAAAGAAGCATTTGGCGCAGGAACTGCAGCTACTATCGCTACGATTAAAACCATTGGTTTTGAAGGAACAGATTATAACCTTCCTGAGATTAATGATCAAAACTTAAGTAGTAAATTAATGAGGGCGCTAAATGACATTAAAACGGGCGTGTCTGAAGACAAATATGATTGGATATTTAAAGTGTAAACCGATCATTCAGTAGATCTTATCCAAGATTGTATTTCATCTTGGCAACTTTTTTAATCCACTTGCATTATTTAAGAATACAAGTGGATTTTTTATATGCATACAACAATTAACTTTAGATTAATTATAGCCCTCGTGATTTTTTTATGTCTGTTTTGCATGGAGTGCAGTGGACAGTCGAAACTAATTTTATCTAGAATTGGCAATAAGAATAGAATTGTTTTTAATGAAGGAGAGGAAATCAAATTGAAGGTAAAAGGAGCCGATAATTTTGTAAGAGGACTTATCATAGGGCTTCGTGATTCTCTTATTCATTTTAGACTCTATGATATTCACTTAGATAGTATTTCAGAGATAGATATTCAAGGGAGAAGGTTTGGTGGATTTAATACTGGACAATATGGTGCTTCTATTATGGTAGCTGGCCCCTTGTATTTAGGGATTGATGCTTTAAATCAAGGAGAAATAACCGAAAGGACATGGTTACAGGCAGGTAGTATTATTGGTTTTGGGTATTTTCTTTATGCCATCAGACGAAAAGTATTTAAGCTCAAGGGAAGAAATAGAGTTTTTATTATTGACTAATTGATGTTTGTTTCAATTATTGTTCTTGAACTCTCTATAGATTTTCTCTAATATTGAAATATTCTCTATTTCAGTTTGATCTGAATTGCCTTGTTTCTTTAATAAAGTAAATAACTTCTTCTGTTTTACTCCTAAAAATGATTGAACTTCCCTGAGTACTTTTCCTTGGTTAGTAAAGAGTTTTTCGTAGGTGATATGAAGTTGGTGGTGTTCTTTAAATAACTTCTCCATATTTGACTTTTGTGCGCTTACTCTTTTTAAATATTGCTTAAAGTCAGTAGAGGTAATATGAGGCCTGCTGTGATGAGTTGAACTCTTGGTGGTACTCCAAGTATTAGTCAGCTCCGCTTTTTTAAGGGAAATAAAAGTATCAAGCAAATTCTCTCTTTCCAAATGAATGATTTTTATGGCTGGATTGTCAACAACCTCCAGAAAGCAATCTTTATAGACTGGTATGTCATGGTAATTATAAAACAACTTTACGCCGACAGCTTTAATAGTTTTTGGATGAGGTTTGAATGCCAATTTGTAGATAGAAGGGTTGTTATTATTGATCTTATTATTTTCAATTGACTTCCTGATCACTTCACCGTAAGAATAAACTGAAGGGTGACTATTCAGATAGGTATGCAGTAAATTAGAACCACTTCTGGGCTGGCAGAGTATAATAAAAAGAGTTTGAGGTGATTCTTTAATGGGATTTAGGTATGACTCATACCTTTTTCGCCTAGTGATAAAAATGGTCTTTAGGCGATCAATCATTACTTTTGTCCCTGATCTATTTTAAGAATAACATCTAAAATTAAATTTGTCGTACCCTCTAAGAATTCAGGGTTTATTTTGGACGCATCATCAGTTGGTTGATGATAGTCCGCGTGATCTTCTACACCGAAATAAAGGAAAGGAATCCCTACTTTATGAAATGGGCCATGGTCAGAAGAGGTTGTCCAGTCATTATGTCCTAGTTCTGGCGAATCGTGACCCATAAATAATTTGATGTTTGAGGTGGAGTTAGCGGATATTAAAATTTCTTTATATTGAGGATAGTGATAAGTGCCTGCCACATAAATTTCATTTTTATCGCTTCGACTAATCATATCCATATTAACATTTAAAAGAATCTTTTTAATGTCGAGAGGCATGTTTTTCACAAAATGCCTGGCGCCCTGTAACCCTTTTTCTTCAGCATCAAAAGCAACAAATATCAAATTGTGATTTGGTTTATTTTGAATAAAATACTTGGCAATAGCTAATAGGCCGGCTACCCCAGATGCGTTGTCATCTGCCCCATTATAGATTTGTCCATTTTTCACACCTTCGTGATCGTAGTGTGCGGTGATAATAATAGAAGAATCAACCTTACCATCAATTTTACCTATTACATTTACCCCTTTATTTTTGATGCCATTTCTTTTAAAGTTAAAATCAGAAGTGAAGGCATCACCAATTTTTTTTATGCCTAAATCTTCGAATCTCGCTATTACATAATCCCTGGCCATTTTATTTCCAGCTGTACCAGTTTCTCTCCCCTTTAACTGATCAGATGCTAGGTAATTGACATCTTTCATTAGTTGATCCTTATTTGGGAGTTCTTGGCCAGAACAGGCAGTAAAAAAAACGTGACATAGGATCAGTAAAGCAAATACTGGAAAATTTTTCATATTGTAAAGATAAATATTACTTGATTACGGTTTTAGGTACTGAAGAAAAAGCTTTTGCATTTGGTGAAATAAAAAAGCCACTCATTGATTTAAAACAAAGGTGGCTTTTAACAACAACTTTAAAGATGGGAATTAGTCTATTCCACAATCACATACTTGTAGTCCGATAGTTTCCAATCTATTACCAAGCCACCCGCTACTCCTTTGGCTACTTTTTCACCATATAGTAAATGTACCAAGTACAATGAAATGTCATAAGATTTAGCCCCTCCTACTGAAGTTAAGAGATTATCATCATGAACAAAACTTACCCCTCTATGAACTTTAAGCTTTGGAAAGGTTTTTGCGTATCGTGTGATGTCTGAAGGAAAAGTAGTTGACTCTTTACCATTAGCCAGTCCAGCTTTAGCCAGCACAAATGCTCCATCACATAGGGACATGACAAAATCAGCTTTCTTGCCAGTTTTTTTTACGAACTGGATCAATCCTTTATTTTCCAAATCACTATCCATACTATGTTCAGCGCTTGGAACTACTAAAACATCTATGTCAGGGTAGGTTCTACTAGTATAACTATATTCAGGAGTGATTTTCAGCCCTTCAAAAGTGGTGATAGGTTTTAAAGAGGGGGCGATAGTGAATACCTTCATGCCTGGTTTGGTATGAAAAATAGTGTGCTGGAATATGTCATAAGGCGCTATCAGCTCTGAATTATAAACTCCGTCGACGATCAAAAAAGCAACGTTTAATTCTTTTTTTGGATAGATGGATTTAATTTCTTGACCAAGAAGATTAAAAGAGATTATAAAACTCAAGATAAATAGCACACTTAACTTTAGGTTATTCTTCATACGCCCAATCTACCTTGTTTTTCATGTCTTTTAAAACTAAACCTTGTGCTTTCATCTGAGCCCTAATCTGATCGACCTTATCATAATCTTTTGCTTCTTTAGCCTCTTTATATATTTCAATTAAAGCACTGATTATTGATTTGCCGTTGATTCTATCCTCTTCTTCTAGCCCTAAGATATCAAGAGTGAAAGTTTTGAAAGTATGGATCATTCTATCAAATACTTCTTCGCCAATTTCACCAAATTTTAAGGCGCCTGTATTGATAGAGTTGATCTTCTTTAATAAATTGAACAAGTGTCCAATGGTCAAAGCAGTATTGAAATCATCATTCATAGCAAAAGTGCAATTATCACAGATCTGATTAATTTGCTTAATTGCTTTTTCATTTTTTTCGCCATCATCGGCCGTCCAAGAAATGTCCTTGATCAGTTTAAGGCCATTGGCAATCTTTGCATACCCTTTTTGAGCAGCTGTAAGCGCTTCATTTGAGAAATCTAAGGTGCTGGAATAATGTGACTGGAGCATGAAGAATCTGACGGTCATTGGACTATAAGCTTTATCAAGTAATTTATGGTCACCAGTTACCAATTCAGAAGGCAAGAAAGAATTATTTAATGACTTACTCATTTTTTGCCCATTAACAGTTAGCATGTTGGTGTGTAGCCAATACTTTGCCCCTTGTTTTCCCGTTGATCCATAATTTTGAGCAATCTCACATTCGTGATGCGGGAATTTTAAGTCCATACCACCACCATGTATGTCAAATTCAGCACCTAAATATTTGGTGCTCATGGCAGAACATTCCAAGTGCCAGCCAGGAAAACCAATACCCCATGGAGAATTCCATTTCATTAGATGTTCCTTGGATGCATTTTTCCACAAAGCAAAATCGTGAGGACTTCTTTTTTCATTTTGACCATCCAAAACCCTAGTGTTCGTGATTAATTCATCTAATTTTCTGCCAGAAAGTTTACCATAGTTGTTTTTCTTGTCATATGTTTCCACATCAAAGTAGACAGATCCTTTGGATTCATAGGCTAATCCATTTTTTAGAAGCTCTTCTATTAATTCTATTTGTTCTATAATATGACCAGTGGCACTAGGTTCTATGCTTGGCGGGGTGATGTTGAACATATTCATTACCTCATGGAAATCATTGGTGTATTTCTGAACAACTTCCATAGGTTCTAGATTTTCAAGCTTGGCACGCTTGGCAATTTTATCTTCACCATCATCAGCATCATCCAATAAATGCCCAACGTCTGTGATGTTTCTAACATACCTTACTTGATAATCAAGATGAGACAAGTACCTATAAATTACATCAAAACTCATGAAAGTTCTGACGTTTCCTAAATGTACATTGCTATATACAGTAGGCCCGCAGACATACATACCAATAAATGGCGGATTGATAGCCTCGAAAACTTCTTTTTTCTTAGTGAGGGAATTATAAACTTTTAGTCCGGGTCTCATATGTATTGTTTAGCTATTTAATTCATTCAGCAGTCAGATACTCCTAAAAGAAAACCATAATTAAGATTTATTTGCTTTCGAATGATTAAAACATTAATTTTGTGCTGCAAATATAGTATTTGGATTGAGGGGACAAAAGTCCCCTCTTTTATTGTTTAAGATTTTTGTGAATAACGTTACTGAAAAAATAAAGGTTGTCGCTGAAGAGGCATTATTAGAAAAAGATTCTCTTTTTTTGATAGATGTTATTGTAAAAGGTAATACAGGCAACTCTAAAGTGCTTGTGATCTTAGATAGTGACGATGGGTTGAATATAGATGATTGCGCTTCTATTAGTAGAAAAATTTCATCTTTCCTTGAAGAAAATCCTGACTTGATAGATGGAAAATTTAACCTTGAAGTGACTTCAGCAGGTCTGGAGCATCCTTTAAGGTTGCCAAGGCAGTATAAAAAGAATATCGGTAGAAATGTTAAAGTTGTAAATACCGAAAAGAGCGAGAAAGAAGGGAAGTTGATCGCTGTAGATGAAACAAGTATTACCCTAGAGGTAGTGAAAGACAAAAAGAAAGGAGTGGTAGAAGCTTTGCTTATACCGATCTCCACTATTGAAAAGACAAATGTATTAGTATCATTCAAATAAAATGGACACTAGAGTATTAATAGAATCATTTGCTGAGTTTGCGAAGAACAAAAATGTAGACAGGCCTACCATGATCCGCATATTAGAGGATGTGTTTAGGACTATGATCCGTAAAAAGTATGAGACTGATGATAATTTTGATATCATCATCAATGCTGATAAAGGAGACTTAGAAATTTGGAGGTTCAGGGAAATCGTAGATGATAACAGTGAAGATATTTGGGATCACGATAAAATCAGTTTGACTGATGCACAAAAAATAGAACCTGATTTTGAAATTGGAGAAGAGGTAGCTGAAGAAATCAAGTTAGAAGACTTTGGAAGAAGGGCAGTGATGACGGCTAGACAAACTTTGATCCAAAAAATTAAAGATCTTGAAAAAGATATTCTATTCCAGAAATACAAAGAATTAGTTGGAGAGATTATTGTAGGAGAGGTTTACCAAATTTTAAGTAGAGAAGTCCTTTTGATAGATGCAGAAGGGAATGAGTTGATCATGCCTAAGGGTGAGCAGATTTCAAAAGATAGGTATAGAAAAGGAGATTCTGTTAGGGCGATAGTTCATAGAGTTGAAATGGTGAACGGAAATCCTAGGATAATCTTATCAAGAACATCACCTACTTTCTTGGAAAGACTATTTGAAAGTGAAGTCCCTGAAGTTTATGATGGTTTAATTACCATAAAGAATGTAGTTAGGGAGCCTGGTGAAAGAGCAAAGGTTGCTGTTGAGTCTTATGATGATAGGATAGATCCTGTAGGGGCTTGTGTAGGGATGAAAGGTTCTAGGATTCATTCTATAGTTAGGGAATTGCAGAATGAGAACATTGATGTAATCAATTTTACTGATAATACAGACCTGTTCATTTCCAGAGCTTTAAGTCCTGCAAAGATCCAAAGTATTAGAATTCAGGATGAAGATAAGAGAGTATCTGTATTCTTAAAGCCAGATCAAGTATCTTTGGCTATCGGAAAAGGTGGTCAGAATATTAAATTGGCCAGTAAACTGGTAGGTTTAGAGATTGATGTGTTTAGAGAGCTAGATGCGATAGAAGAAGAAGATGTAGTATTAGAGGAATTCTCAGACGAAATTGAGGATTGGGTAATTTCTGAATTTAGAAGGGTAGGTCTAGATACTGCAAAAAGCATCTTATCTTTGAGTATGGAAGACCTTTTGAGAAGAACAGATTTAGAAGAAGAGACCATTCAAAACATAGTGAATGTTCTCAAACAAGAGTTTGAATAAATAAAAAAGCGAGTAGATTTTTAAAATTTTATATTCTATATGGCAGAAGAAAAAACCATGAGACTAAGCCAGGTGGCAAGAAAACTCAACGTTGGAAGATCCACCATCGTTGACTTTCTTTCTCATAAAGGCTTTGATGTAGATGCAAGTCCTAACTCTAAAATCAACATGGAGCAATTCAGTATGTTGTCTAAAGAGTTTGCTGATTCTGCCATGGATAAGGAAGAAGCATCTGGTCTGACCATAGGATCTAAACATACCGATAATTTAATTATCAAAGCAGGCGAAGAAGAGAAAGCAAAGAAAGAAGTAGAAGAGGAAGAAATCTTGATTAAAGATAATCTTTCGCCTGCTATACCTCCTGCTGCTGCTGAAGAAAAAGCGCCTGATAAAACACCTGAGCCAGTAGTAGAGGCACCGGCTAAAGTTGAAGAGCCAAAAGTGGAAGAGGATCAAAAAGAAAGTGATAGGCCAAAACTTCAAGGGATAAAAGTAGTAGGTAAGATTGATCTGGAGAATACTGGTAAAAAGAAAAAACCTGTAGAAACTCCTAAGGAAAAAGAGGTAGTTCCTGAAGAAAAACCTATTCCTGTGGTTGAAGAAGTGAAAAAAGAAGAAGCGCCAACCCCTGTAGCTCAAGAGCCAACGCCAGAACCTGAAGCTAAGAAAGAGGAAGAAAAGAAAGAGGACAAAAAGGAAGACGAAAAGAAAGAAGTAGTAGTTGAAAAACCAAAAGAAGAACCTAAAACTGAGGTTGTTCAAGAAAAAGAGCCTGAAGTTGCACCTGAACCTGTGAAGGAAAAAGTAATAGAAGAAAAAGCTCCTAAAGAAACAAAACAAGATACTCCTGTTGTTGATAACAAAGAGGATAAAAAGGAGCAGCCATCAAATGAGAATGGTAGCGGGGTAATTGAAGCTAAGGCTGAATCTCTAAGAGGTTTGAAGGTTTTAGGTAAGATTGAATTACCTCAAGAGAAAAAGAAAAGTAAGTCAGGGTCTGACAATTCTAACAAGGATAAGAAGAAAAGACCTAGAAAGAGAATCCCTGCGAATGAAGGTGGAGACAGAAAACCTTCAGATAATAACAGAGGACCAAATAATCGTCAAGGTGGTGGACCTAACAACCGTCAAGGCGGAGGGCCTAACAATCGTCAAGGACAAGGAGGACGAGGTCCAGGTGGTAGAGGTCCAGGAGGGAGAAATCAAGGAGGACGAGGAAATTCTCGAAAGAAACCAACTGAAGAACTTACAGATAAAGAGATTCAGGATAAAATCAAAGCAACACTCGCTAAACTAAGTGGTGGTAGTAAAGGAGGAACTTCTAATAGAGCAAAATATAGAAAAGAGAAGCGAAATGCCCAAGCCGAAGCCAATGAAGAAAGGATTCAGCAAGAGCAGGAAGATTCTAAGAAACTAAAAGTAACAGAATTTATTTCTGCTAGTGATTTAGCATCTTTGATGGAAGTGACTGTCAATGATGTAATATCTACCTGCATGGGATTGGGAATGTTTGTATCTATTAACCAACGGTTGGATGCAGAAAGTATCACTATCATAGCAGATGAATTTGGTTTTGAAGCTGAATTTAGTACAGCTGATGAGGAGGTAGATGTTGTAGAAGAAGAAGATAAAGCAGAAGACTTAGAACATAGAGCTCCTATTGTTACCATCATGGGACATGTTGATCATGGTAAGACTTCATTACTTGATTACATACGTGATTCGAAAGTTACAGAGGGTGAAGCAGGAGGGATCACTCAGCATATTGGAGCATATGATGTAATGACCAATGATAATAAGCGTATCTCATTCCTTGATACACCTGGTCATGAGGCTTTTACAGCGATGAGGGCTCGTGGAGCTAAGATTACAGATATTGTAATTATTGTAGTAGCAGCAGATGATAATGTGATGCCTCAAACTAAAGAAGCGATTAATCATGCGCAAGTTGCAGGTGTCCCTATTATCATAGCTATTAATAAAATTGATAAACCTGGTGCTAATCCAGATAAAGTAAGAGAAGAATTATCTGCTAATAATGTTTTGGTAGAAGACTGGGGTGGTAAATACCAATGCCAAGAAATTTCTGCTAAAACTGGACAAGGAATTGATGACTTGTTAGAAAAGGTATTGTTGGAGGCGGAATTACTCGAACTGAAAGCAAACGCGGATAAAAAAGCAACTGGTACGGTAATAGAAGCTACTTTAGATAAAGGTAGAGGCTATGTGACTACCATTATGGTTCAAGGGGGTACACTTAGAATAGGAGATGTGATATTAGCAGGATCTCATTATGGAAAAGTGAAAGCCATGACAGACCATAGAGGTAAAAACATGAAAGGAGCAGGACCATCTACTCCTGTACAAATGCTGGGATTGGATGGAGCACCTCAAGCAGGTGATAAATTCAATGTCATGGATACTGATAGAGAAGCGAGAGAGATTGCTAACAAGCGTGAGCAGATATTGAGAGAGCAAAGTATCAGAACTAAGAAACATATTACACTTGATGAGATAGGTAGACGTTTAGCAATAGGTAACTTCAAAGAACTTAATGTTATTGTAAAAGGAGATGTGGATGGTTCCATTGAAGCATTATCTGATTCTTTATTGAAATTATCCACAGCTGAAGTACAAGTTAATATCATCCATAAAGCAGTAGGTCAGATTTCTGAGTCAGATGTATTGTTAGCTTCTGCCTCAGATGCCGTAATTGTTGGTTTCCAAGTGAGACCTTCAGGTGGAGCAAGGAGAATAGCAGAAAATGAAGAAATTGAGATTAGACTATACTCAATTATTTATGATGCTATCAATGATGTAAAGGATGCCATGGAAGGTATGCTAGCACCTACAGTAGAAGAAGTTATTACTGGTAACATAGAAGTTCGTGAAGTCTTTAAGATTTCTAAAGTTGGAACGGTTGCTGGTTGTATGGTAACCGATGGATATGTGAAGAGAAATAACCAAGTAAGATTGATCCGTGATGGAATTGTAGTCACTTCTGGGGAGATAAATCAATTGAAGAGATTCAAAGATGATGTAGCTGAAGTGAAGAAAGGTTATGAGTGTGGTATCAGTATCAAGAACTTTAATGACATTAAATTAGGAGATATTATTGAAGGATTTGAGGAAAGAGAAGTGAAGAGAACTTTATAGTCTTTAAATAACATAACAAAAGAACACCTTGGTATAATTTCAAGGTGTTTTTTTGTTTTATAAAGGATTTTCTTATTTCCTTTATATTTATACCCATTTATGTTTATGTGGGTGTATAAGATATTTTAGTGAATTTAATTTTGACAAAGCGGTGGTTTCTCGCTAGGGCAAAAAATTCAAGCATAGCATCGCTATGGTGAGTATTTTAACGCATCACAAATCTAAATTTGCTAATAGATATGCGCCCTTATAAATCTAAATTGGTATTACTTCGATAATTGGTAGTTAACATAGGCTTTTATCTGGGAATATAGCTAAATTGGCTGCTGTTAATAGGATCAATTCCCTAACTTGATATGAAAAGAATCAGCACGCTACCTAAAAAATTAAAAGAACTCCCCTATATCTATAGAATAGAGTTACTAGATAGGTTTTATGGCATGCTTGACAAAAAAGAAATGACATTTGTGAATCCAGATAAATGGGAAGACCCTTTAGAGAATTTGATTTTTAATGCTAAAGTGATAAAAAACGGAAAGGCTTACAAAAACCCTGTCAAAGAAAAAATTTTCTCACAATGTTGGAGTTATGAAGGTGATTCTTATGGGATATGGAAAATATATACCACAAAGCCCAATGATGAAGGTATAGTAAAGAGGCATATGGGAGTACGGATAACTACCAAGTTGGATAAGTTAAAACACCTGGCTGAAATTAACCAGGGACAATACTATTACGGCTTGGTTGATTATTTATGGAAGTATCAACTAGATAAATTACCTAAAGAAGAAAGAATCAAAAAGGCTCTTAAGATCACAAAACCTTCAAAAGAGCATTTAGAGACATTATTGATCAAGAGAAAGTCTTATGCTTATGAGAGAGAAGTAAGATTATTTGCTATCCCAGATCAATCTCTGGTTGATGAAAAACTAAATTTTCTATGCAGATTAAAGTTTGAGCCTAATGAATTCATTACTTCCCTAAGGTTTGACCCAGGTATGGAATACAATGAATTTAAGGAACATAAAGATAAATTGATTGAAAATTATGGGTTTAAACCTTCTCAGATTTCACAATCAACTTATTTTAGGAAAAATAAATATGTCATCAATTTGGATGACTGAACTAATTAATTGAAAATGATTACAGGAACTCATAATGCCATTGATGATCCAAGAAATGAAACGATTAAAATTTTCGTTAATGGAGAATTATTACCTAGAAACGAAGCAAAAATTTCTGTATTTGATAGTGGATACTTAGTAGGAGATGGAGTTTGGGAAGCGATGAGGTTGCATGAAGGAAAATTGGTTTTTAGTGAATTACATTTTGATAGACTATGGCAATCAGCAAAAGTTATTGGAATGCGACTTGATTTCACTAGACTGGAGTTAATGAAAAAGATTGATTTGGTGTTGGAGACAAATAAAATGTTTAGTGATGTACACGTGAGAGTAATGGTTACCAGAGGTATTAAAAAAACACCTAGTCAAGATCCTCGATTTACTGTCTCAGGCCCTAATGTAGTGATCATTGCAGAGCATAAGAAAGCATCACCAGAAAATAAAGAAAATGGAGTTACCTTATTTACTAGTACAATTCGCAGGGGTTCACCAGACTATTTGGACCCTCGTTTGAATTGCCATAGCAAGCTACATGAAGTGCAAGCATTGATACAAGCTATCGAAGCGGGAGCAGATGAAGCACTTATGCTAGATGTAAATGGCTTTGTCTCTACCTGTAATGCCACTAATTTTTTTATGGTGAAAGGTAAGGAGGTTTGGACTTCAACTGGTCAATACTGCATGAATGGAATCACCAGAAATAACATTATATTAGTCTGTGAGCAAAATGATATAGTTTGCCACCAAAAGAATTTCTCTCTTTTTGACGTTTATGGAGCTGATGAAGCATTTGTCACTGGTACTTTTGGAGGAGTAACCCCTGTTACAAAGGTAGATGGTAAGATAATAGGTGAGGGTACCTTTGGGCCTTTTTCCAGAAAATTGAGTAATTTGTATGAGGAATTGATTGTTGCTGAAATTAATAATAATGGATAATAAACATACAAGAATTAGTCTCTGGTCTGGCCCTAGAAATGTGTCAACGGCTCTGATGTATTCATTTGCTCAAAGAAGTGATACAAAGGTTTATGATGAACCACTTTATGGGTATTATCTTCAAAATTCTGATGCAAATACTTATCATCCAAGTGCAGAACAAATTATGCAAACTATGGAAACTGATGGGGAAAAAGTAGTGAAAATGATGCTCACCAATACAGATAAAGAAGTATTGTTTTATAAGAATATGACCCATCATCTATTGGATTTAGACCGTTCTTTTATGGAGGAGATGGTCAATGTTATTCTTACTAGAGATCCCAAAGAAATGTTGCCTTCTTTTGCTGAAGTAATTCCAAACCCTACGATGAAAGATGTTGGGTATTCATTACACCTTGAATTAGTAAGAGCATTACAATCTAAAAATTTACCTGTAGTTGTACTAGATGCTAAAATGATTTTGCAGAATCCAAAAAAGGAACTTGCTAGGTTGTGTGAAATTGCACAAATTCCTTTTAGCGATACTATGTTGAAATGGCAGGCAGGTAAGCGCCCAGAAGATGGGATATGGGCAAAACATTGGTATGCCAGTGTGCATAAATCGACAGGATTTCAGCCTTATCAAACTAAAACGAAACCTTTTCCTGAACAGTTAAAACCTCTATTGAAAGATGCTCAAGTTTGTTACGAAGAGCTGATGAACTTAACTGTTTAGCGAGTATTTAATTCATGCTGCTCGTACTAAATATTTCTGTTTATATACTAATTTTGACTTTGCTTATAGGACTGACTAAGCCATGGGTTGTCCTTTGGTGGATGGATCATATCAACAGAAAAAAAGTATTACGTTATTATGGTGTGCCCTTATTATTTCTTGTTTTAATTCGGTTATTTCTTAGACTTTAGTAATTTTTCTAAATCCACCATTTCATCTCTTAGCCTAGCAGCTTCCATAAAATCGAGATCTTTTGCCGCCTTTTCCATTTTAGATTTAGTGTCTTTAATTAATTTTTGAAGTTTTGGTTTGTCCATATAAGCAACCACAGGGTCAGCTGCTACACTTGGTTCTTCCTCTTCTATAAAATAATTCCTACTACCTTTCTTAGAATCTGCTGCTTTTGTTTGGGCCATGATGGCCTCTTTGGATTTTCTCACAGTTGTAGGGGTAATGCCGTGCTCTTTGTTGTAAGCACTTTGTACAGCTCTTCTTCTGTTAGTTTCATCGATTGCAATTTGCATACTTCCTGTTACCCTATCTGCATACATGATGACACGGCCATTTTCGTTTCTTGCCGCCCTTCCAATTGTTTGAACCAATGATCTTACATTTCTTAAAAAACCTTCTTTGTCAGCATCTATGATAGCTACTAGAGACACTTCCGGTAGGTCAAGGCCTTCCCTTAGTAAATTCACACCTACCAAAACATCAAATACACCTAAACGAAGCTCTCTAAGTATTTCAACTCTGTCCAGAGTATCTACTTCCGAATGGATATACCTTGTTTTAATACCAGCCCTTTCTAAATATTTAGTTAATTCTTCAGCCATCCTTTTGGTTAAAGTTGTCACTAAAATTCTTTCGTCCAACGGAATTCTTTTGTCTATTTCTTCTAGTAAATCATCAATTTGATTGAGGCTTGGTCTTACTTCTATAATTGGGTCTAGTAATCCGGTAGGTCTAATAATTTGTTCTATTACTACACCATCAGATTTTCTAAGCTCATAATCTGCAGGTGTGGCGCTTACAAAGACTACTTGATTGATCAAAGATTCAAACTCATTAAAAGTCAAGGGCCTGTTGTCCATGGCTGATGGGAGTCTATAACCATAATCTACTAGGTTTACTTTTCTGGCTCGGTCACCACCCCACATAGCCCTTACTTGTGGTATAGTCACATGACTTTCATCTATCACCATCAAAAAGTCCTCTGGGAAATAATCTAATAAACAGAAAGGCCGTGCCCCTGCATTTCTCCTATCAAAATACCTACTATAATTCTCAACTCCAGAACAATAACCTATTTCTCGCATCATTTCCATGTCAAATTCAGTTCTTTCTTTGATACGTTTGGCTTCTAAGAACCTTCTTTCGTCTTCGAAAAATTGAACTTGCGATACTAAATCATCCTGAATTTCATGAATGGCAGTATTCATGAGTTCTTTGCCAGTTACAAAGAGATTGGCTGGAAAAATACTGATGATTTTCTCATCTGATATCTTTTTTCCAGTATCAGGTTCAATTCGTTGGATAGTTTCTATCTCATCGCCCCAGAAAATAATCCTGTATGCAAAATCCGCATAAGCAACAAAAATATCTACAGTATCTCCTTTCACCCGAAAGTTTCCTCTTTTAAACTCAGTTTCAGTTCTGCTATACAAGATGTCTACTAACGAATAAAGGAATTGGTTTCTAGAAATAGTATCACCTTGCTGTAAATGGATCACATTTTTCCCGAATTCTTCAGGATTTCCAATACCATAAATACAAGAAACAGAAGCCACTACTATGACATCCCGTCTACCTGTTAAAAGAGCACTGGTGGCACTTAAACGTAATTTTTCGATTTCTTCGTTGATAGATAAATCTTTTTCTATGTATAAATTAGTCGTTGGAATAAATGCTTCTGGCTGGTAATAGTCATAGTAAGAAATGAAATACTCTACGGCATTGTCTGGGAAAAAAGTTTTAAACTCACCATAAAGCTGTGCCGCCAACGTTTTGTTATGACTTAATACTAAGGTTGGTTTATTTGTTTCCTTAATTAGGTTGGCAACAGTAAATGTTTTTCCAGATCCAGTCACCCCAAGTAAGGTTTGAGCAGGTTCTTGATTATTAATCCCTTCAACTAATGAAGCGATGGCCGTAGGTTGATCACCCGTAGGCTGAAACTCAGAATTAAGCTTAAATTCCATAAAGAAAAAGTAATATCTCTAACACGAAGATAATAGGAAATAAGCAGATGAGTGATCAGAACTGAGAGATATAGTAACACATGGTTAAACCCGAATGATGCAATAGAAATTTGATGCAAACCATAACTAACAGTCATTTAGCCACTTAAATCCTAATTTCCTACTCACCATAATGGAGACTATGTCTGCGTTGCAAATCAGAGTTTAAGTAGCTATCTAACAGTCATTTATGATTTTTTCTTGAAAGTCTAATGCATCATTCGGGTTTAAGGGAATTCCCTGATGCACTTAAACTAGTGTAAAGGGATTTTTAAAATCTTCTTTTTGATTAAAAATAATAGGAAAATCAATGCACAAAGCTCTAAAAAGATCCAAACGTATTTTGAATGATTAGTTTTATAAACAGGTGACTGATCTCCTATTGAAACGAAAGGAACCCAATAGTATGGGTTAGCAATTGCTTGTTCATTGTTTTTTTCGGAACTGGCGCCATTTTCACAGCCCTACTGATAAGGTTATCGAATATGTTTTCTTTCATAAAGCTCCTATTGAACCTGTATGCATATTCATCAAGGTAATCTTGTAAATGCATTACTGAATGATGTATTCCCTTAAGCCATACCTAGCCGGCCGCACCTTAAACATCATGATCACCCTATGCATATCTTTGAAATTTTCACCTTTCTTGCTACTTTTCTCCTGTTTGAGGTTGGGATAATTTTCCAAAAAAGTTTGATACGTTGACCATCCATCTGTCCTAATTTGCGACCCTTATCGATATAATCGATAAAAAAGGGTTTAAAAGACTTTTCGCTAGCACCTGGAACTACTTTTACATACATTCTACTCACACCTTTACCCTGTTTCTCAATGCCTACAATAACTAATTTCTTTTTCTTATTAGCACGGCCGACCACATCTTCTTCCTGTTGGCCAACTACCGTTTCATCTATCTCAACAATACCTTTAAGGGGATATAGTTTACTGCTTTTCATAGCCTGCGCTACCTTTTTATGGAACAACCAGCAGGTTTTCTGTCTCAGGTTGAGTTTACGGCTTAATTCTGTAGATGAGATCCTTTTTTTATTGGTACTCATAAAATAGACTATGTAAAAAGCTTTAAGCAGTGGGAATTTGACTTTATGGAACAGTGTACCTCTGGTAGGGGTTGCCTGATATCCACAAGAAGTACATTGACGGGTCTGTTCAAGTTTGCCTTACAATATTTTGTATGGCTACATTTTTCACAGACAAAGCCATCAAGCCATTTAAGCTTGGCCAAGTGATTCATACAGCTTTGATCATCGGGAATGTATCAGTTGAAGAAGCACTAGATTTTATTAACGATGAGATAGAGTCTGATGGCAAGCAAGAAGGAAATGATCAAGATGAAGAAGATGGCCAAAATGGAGAGGATGGTCAAGACGGAGAAGATGGTCAGAATGACGAAGATGAAGATAATGATGAAGAAGAAGAAAATGGGAGGAACAATACACTATTCACAACCGTGCAAGGTTTGGCCGGAAGATGGTTGGTTGAGTTAGAAAAAGAGGGACGGGGTGAATTTGATTCAGTAAGCCTGATAGCAGTGAATAAATTACTTTACCCAGCTACGGATAACAACCTGACTGATGTATCTATGATTAAATTTGTAGATAGTGAAGCACGGTTTTTAGGAGGACAAAATCAGATTCTTTATACCGTAGAGGTATCAAAGTATTTCAGTGGGACAGTAGAAATTCCCAATCTATTTAATTTTGAACTTGGGAATTTAGCTATAGGGAATGAAACTGTTTCAGTAGTGGTAGGTGATATTGACAGGAATGGAGACCTTATTTTGGGGCAAGTATTTAACAAAGGGGAAAGAGTAATTTATAAGTTGAGAAAACTTTAAAATTATCCTTTAGCTTTTTAGAAAGGTCTCATATCAATTAGTATGAGACCTTTTAAATTATCAACAAACAATTATATTACTACAACCGAGTGTACATATTGCACTTCCACCTTTACCACAATGGAAGTCTAAAGTATCGTCATTGTCACCGATAGGATCCGGCACAAGACTCCCTCCTTTTAAAGTCTTTTCAGTTTCTACTCCAAGGTTAGTAATGAAACTCTTTACTTTTAGCTGATCTAATTTTAAAATATTCTTTTTCATAACGTATTTTTTTGGTAAACTTTTAAATATTTGGTGGGGAGCAACAGCTATCCAACTAATTTTAGAGACAATATTGTTTTTAATAATTGATCTGGCAATAGTCAATTCATAAGCGTATTTAACTAATTCATATTAGGCTTCATACTTTCAGATACAGTTCCTGAAAAGTACTAAATGTTACTTATCAGTTGATTTTATTCAATTGCTACAAGTTTTAATCTCATATTAACAATGAGATAGGCTTTGATTTTTGCTTGTTGTCAGTATCTATGCTAGATAATTTTGCCGAAAAATTTTCTGATAAGACAAACAATACCTCTAATGGTTGTAACTACTAATGCTTTAGAGAACTCATAGGACTTCGTATTTTAACAGCCCCTTTAATAACCTCATACATTTTATTGGTGTTTTGACCAGATTCGAAGATTGTATCTCCTTTTTTATGAATGGTTTATTATAAACCCGAATGATGCAATAGAAATTTGATGCAAACCATAACTAACAGTCATTTAGCCACTTAAATCCTAATTTCCTACTCACTATAATGGAGACTATGTCTGCGTTTCAAATCAGAATTTAAGTAGCTATCTAACAGCTATTTATGATTTTCTCTTAAAAGTCTAATGCATCATTCGGGATAAATAAAACAGATTATGAGGAGTGTAATATGTGAAAAAGGCTTGTTTTAAGTCAGTGTTACTATTTGATTTTTCTAAGCGATTAAGGTTGTATTATAACGCAGGGTATTTAGTTTTGCCTTCAATTTTTATAGAATCCATTACATGAGAAATATTATTATAATCATTATTTCATTAGTGATTTGTATTAGTTGTCAAAATATAAAAAATCAAAATGCGAGCGTTTTTAGAGCTCAAAAATTATATAGAAAGGGGACAGTAATTCCTGCTGGTTATGAATACCCTAATCAAAAAGAATTTTCTGTCCTTACATGGAATGTGGAACATTTCTTAGATCCATTTGATGACCCTTATATAGAAAATGATAGAGAAAATAACCCACGTCCCACGATGGCGCCAAGAATTTCTCCCTTCTTAAATGCTCTAAGAACTGCCAATGCAGACCTAGTTGTTTTGCAAGAATTTGAAAGTGCAAAATATTTAAGAAAATTAGCAAAAGATTCGTTAGGCAATATGGGATACTTATACTTTGCAGATGCGCCTAGTCATACATGGTATATGAATGTAGTTGTGATGAGTAAATTTCCTTTAGGTACTTTGCATAGCTATGGAAATGTAACGACTCCGGTAGAAAATTGGGTAGATACATTGGGAAGAGTCCAAACTCAAAACCGCTTAAATACCAGAATGTGGTCAATGGATGTGTTTCCGCAGAAAAACTATTCTTTTGAACTGACCGGGCTTCACTTAAAAGCAGGTAGAGGTGATAGAAATATAGGGATGCGAACAGGGCAGATCAATTTATTGAAAAGTCATTTTGAACAAGTTTTACAAGATGATCCTACTAGAAATATATTAGTCGTCGGAGATTTGAATGCCACGCCCAATAGTCAAGAAATTAAGTTGTTATTGAAAAAAACAGGTGATAATGATTTAATGGATCCTTTGGGTGATGACATCTATACACATCCAGCAGATAATGTAACCAGAAGGCTTGATTACATGCTCCCTAACCAACACATGGCGAAAGAATTAAAGCAGGTAGAGGTAAAACTTTTTTATGATGCTCAGTCTATGCGTGTAATCAGTGATCACCTACCAATTATAGGAAGCTTTTCAGTAAAAGAGGAATAATTGTATTGATCTTTACTTTTGAATGGGATTTACTTGCTTATATACTTTTTCAGAGTGAAAAAGTATATAGTGGTACCCATTTTAGATCATACTAAAATAGTGTGATATTTGAAACTCTTCTTTTATTCAAACTTAGCTGTGATTTTTTTATGCAGGCTCTTGGTAAAATATGTAAAATATAAACTTAATTGATTCATAGTTGAATCATGATACCTAAAGCGTATCTACCTAAAAACCTAGAGGGGGCACCTACTCAATTTCCGTTATTTTACGTTTTTGCCGAGTTTAAGTAGCCTATCAAATTTTCTTTTGAGAGTTGAAACGCTATTTTTACTCTGAAGGTGAAGCCCGAAAAACCTGTAAAGAGTAGGGGATTTTATAAACAATTTTATCATGATTAAGAAAATTTCGCTTGAAAACATCAAGGTTAAAAGCTTTGTAACTAAACTAGAAGGTGATAATGAATTAAAAGGAGGATGGCATAGAGTTTCTGTTGATTTACCATGCCCTGTTAGGACTGTTAACCCTGCTGATTGCCCAGTTTCATTGTTTGGTGGACCAGGCTGCCCTATTATTTTTTAATATCAGTTCATTTTCATCAAAGTGTACGAATATTTTATCTTCAGTTCTAATGCTTAAAACACCAGCATAGCAATGTTGGGTGTTTTTATACGCTATTAGCAGGGATTATTGTATAGCTTAAGTTAGATCAGCAGAAATTCAAACACTTTTAACAAGAAAAATCATGCTAATATTTCATGAATTATTTAGCATGATTTTTTATTAATCACACAAATATTTATCCCCATTACCTATAAACTCATTCGGGTAAATAGCTTATAGTGATCCTTATTCTAGGAATATTTAACACTTAAGTATTTACCAAAATCAAACAATTAGTCCAAATCTCTTATTTCAAGCCGATAATCATGCACTCTGCCATGATCAGAACTAACCCCGCCATCAAGATAGATCCATTCTTTTTCAGGTAAATTAAAATCTACTTTTTGTCCGTTTTGGGTGATTTCAAATAGAAGAAATAAGGAAGCCAGTTCGCTGCTGTTTAGTAACTCATTATCTCCTGTTTGAACATAATCCTGAAAATTGAGAAATTCACCTCTTATTAAGGTGGTTGTGATCTCAGTGTGATCATTAACAGTCTGATACCTCAGGGTCAATTCAGAAGATTGATTCTGGACTCTGTACAAATGAAAAGTTTGATCTATTTCTTCACAGGAAGCTAATAGAAAGACATATAAAATGGCAATAAACTTAGATGATAGATTCATGGTGCAAAAATAAACTATATACACTGATCTGTGAAGCTAATAAATCAATTTTTCATAAAATTAAGGGTATTCAGAGATACCCTTTAATCATTTAGTAAACAATCCTTTCTCCTTGAATGCTTGAACTAGGAAAGGTTGCAGAAATGGATCTATTTGATAAGTCCCAGGTACTTTTTCTGTAATGATGCCTGAACGCTGCATAGATAAAATCATTGAATTTGTATGTTCTTCACTCCATTTCATGACTTTAGCGATACTTGCATCGGAAAGTCTCTTATGATAAACAAATTCCGTAAGCAGTAATTGCAAATTTTCATCTAAGTCATTGAAAATACTAAGCGCAGGAAAAGCTGGTTTATTAATAATCAAATTTCCTTTACTCAGTTTATTGATGTGGGCTAACCAACCTCCCAATGCTGTGCCAGGATTTCCACTGCTGTAATCAAAATATTTATTGAATAGGTGTGCTAGCTGAACCTCTGTTAAAACCTTTTCATCATGATAAACTATTCCTAGTCCACTGGATTTATGACGTTTCATTACCAAATCTTTCAATTCTTCAGCATCAAATGACATCATATTAATAATTTCGATAAAATATGGCTCTATGCAATTTTCTTGATTGATGATTTTAAAGGCTTGAGGGTTGGTATTCAGGATGAATAGGATTTTATGACTGTATTGGTTAATTAGCTGTTGGAGGAGTTTAATCACTGCGTTTCCACCTTCACTTCTTTCCCAAAATAATTCTAAATCATTAATTACTAAGGTGCTGCCTGCAGGTAGTCTGCCTAGGATTTGTTGAGCTTCCCCTCTTTTTTGAGTGGCTTTAGCTATGGCTTTATTAAAATCATCGATACTTCTACTTCCTTGAGATGAAGGAAAAACAGTATAAACGTGTTGGTTTTTAAGGAGTTCTTGAGCCATCTGTTTAATGAAAACAGTCTTTCCGGTATTACGGTCTCCGATGACCATGATACCTCCTTTATAGCCTTCTTTGTATCTTTTAACTGCTTTTTTAAATGACTGTTCTTCAATATTTCTAGTGACCCAATAATCTTTGCCAATGCTTGACTTACCATTGAATAATGTCACATAGAAATGTGGAAGTACTGCAGTAACTGACTTTTTTGGATTTACTTTTTCCCTTAAAGTAAGTAGTTTACTGGTATTGGATTGTATGTAATTGATGTGCTTATTTTTCTTGGCAAAAAGAATTCCTTCACTTCTGCTATAAAATATCTTTGTCATCAATTTCTGAACTTTCAATTGACCATTTTGCCACAGTTCACCTAAACTGCTTATTACTTGTTTACTTTGATATACCCTCAGTCCCGACGAGAATTCAGAAGCACTTTTTTCTATTTTCATTGAAGATAATGGGCTGTAAACCTCTCCTAACGCTTCGCAAGAGATGTCCTTAAACTGTTTGATGTCTTCTTTGACTGTCTGGGATTCTTGTTTTATTTTTTTGAGTGCATCTGTTAAAGTTTCAGATTCTATTTTAGCATTTTTGTTCTCTGGATTACCTTCCAAACTAATTTCTACCAGGTTAATAATATCCTTAACCCCGTAAGTGGATCTTTTGATAGATTCGCTTAACTGCTCAAACGCCTCTTCCATGGGTATTTGAAACTGAGATTTGAAATAGTATTCCATCATCCTTGCCACAGGGATAGATACTGAAGAGTCACCCTCTTCATTTTGTGTAATGGAGGAGATTTTTAAATTGTCGGGCATCTGCTCTATTAATGGGATCATCCGTTCCAGAGCATGGTCAAATGCTTCCTTAAGATGCGTGTTTAAAGACAGTGAAGCATTAAATTTTTCTTGTTGTGGAAGCTCTTGCTCATTAGTAAGTATCTCTTCTAAAAGGTCCAACTCTTTAAAATACTTCCTTTCCAGCAATTGCGTGATCTCTTGAATAAAACTATCTTGAATAGTCTCCATTCTATTTCGAGTGGCGTTTACTGATAATTCTATCAAGATTAGATTTAAAGTATTTCTGATTTTTAAATCATACAAGGCGGGAAACTCCGATGCTTTTTGCACCAGTTCTTTGTGGTATTTATCTCCCTTAAGTTTTTGGTAAGTAATTTCATCTGTATCTATTAATGATAAATGATCATTCATAATTTGCAGATTTTTCACATACTCTAATTGTAGCCTTCCTTGCTGGATGATGTCCAATGATTTTTCAGATTCACGTAAAAGAATGACCTCATTTTTGACTTGTTCAAGAACTGAAGTATCCGCCCAGTTTTCATCCCCTGAATCAAACTTCTTTTCTAAGTTATCGAAATAAGCAAATAAGTTTTTGGTTATATTTCTTAGTTGCTCATAAAAAGAAACTTCTTCTAATAACAACTGCTCTAAATAATGATTAAGGAATTCTAACCTGTTTTGGTACTGATAGTATTTAGCACTTTTTCTATAGGCGATAGCTTGCTTGTATGAGATGCCAAAAATTGACTTTTTAAACTTCATCCAGCGTTTATTCCACCTTAAGCCCCATCTATCACTAGGGTCTATTTTAATATCATCAGCTTGATAATTAACTACTAACTTGATAGGAAATTTGGCGATTTCTTCTTTTAGTCTTACCAAATACCAATTAAGTCCTTGGGTTAACTTCTCCTCATGAGCTTTAAGAATTTCATCACTTAGGCCATTTTTAAGCAATGCATTTACTTTGTAGAAAGTATCATTCTTCAGTTTGTCTACAGCTTTTTTCCGCCTTACAAGTTCATTGAGGTCGTTGATTTTAAGGACTTCCTTTTGAGTAGATTCTACTCTATGTTGTATTTCATCAATGGCAGACAATCGGTCTTTAGAAGTTTGGGCAAATGTTTTTCTAAAAAGTAGTTCTAATACCTTAGCTCCATTTTGCTGTTGTAAAGTGATGTCATCAGCTATTTCAGGATATTTAGAAAGTTTAATTTCTGGTAAATTAAAGTCAGTAAATTCTGTTGAAATATTTTCCTTACTAGTATGATTAAACCTGATTACCTCATGTTCCTCAAATGCCTTAGAAGCATTGATAACCATAGTGCTGCCTACTTCATCTAATATACCACTAATATCGTCATAATGATCTCCAAGGTTGCTATAAGCCCGGTCTGAAATGCCTAGAATCACTAAATCGGTTGTTTTGGATTCCTCTGCTATTATTTCTTTTCTGGAAAGAGGATCTAATTCATTGTTAATTACTCTGACATCGGCATCTACCCTGAAATCTTTCATGAGGGCACTGGCTGACCTATAAATATTTTCTGCTTCTGAGTTGATTGGGTTAATGATCATCAAACGTGTCTGGGATACCTTCCAAATTTCTGATGAGGTAAGGTGTTGAATAATCTTAACGGCCAAAGACAAATTTCTGTCATTTCCAGTCCACCAGATATCTACAGTTTTTTGGTTGCCAAATTTCTTTTCAGTATTATAATCTAGGAAAATGGAATTGTAGCCATTTTCATCAAAGCCTTTCAAAAGGTCAATAAACTGGTCTTTGTTTCTCGGGTTTCTGCTCCAGCCCATCAGAATGGTATTGGGTTCTATTCCTGAAAAACCATAAAGCCTTGAAACACTGTCCATCCCGGCATAGACATCCTTGCAATTGAATTTATAGTGAAAATAACCTGAATCATCAGCTTCTTCTTTGAGGTTAGCAGCTGTTTTTACCAATATTTTAGCATCACTCTCTTGAAGTTCAAAGGCAGAGAGCACCCCGAGTTTACCTGAAATGGCCTTGCCCATCTGGATCATGTATTTTCGGGTATTTGGATTACCTGAAAACATAATGATATTAGGCCTCCAGTTTCTATTGTGCAGTTTGTTTTTAGTTAATTTAGTCAGCCCTTTTTTAACCAGTGTAGCCCAAACGCCGCTCCATGCATCACCAGATTCAAGAGAGAGTTCTTTGTTCTTTAAATAGAAAAACAAGGCAAAAAGAAGTACGGTTGCTCCTAGTAATGCCACAAAATCTAAAAGGATCATGACAATGATACAGGCAATAGCACCTACAATACTGATCCAGTGTGAAACTTTGAACTCAGGACGAAAATCGGTACTGGTCAATTTCTCGAAAGCGGCACTGATATTTAAGAACCCGTAAGTGGTAATGAAGAAGATAGAAACAATTCTAGCAATTACATCTAATTCACCAATTAATATACCGATTTCAGCAAGAGCAAAAGTGAGTAACAATGCATTACGGGGTTCATTACTTTTTTCAGATCCTTTTCCCAGAAAACTAGGTGTTATTTTGTCAATCGCTGTAGCCTGTAAGATTCTTGGTGCACCTAAAATACTACCTAATGCCGATGAAAGTGTGGCACCCCAAATGCCTGCTATGACTAATTCTTTAATACGAGCTATTTCTACCATTGGAGCTTTTCCATCCGTATTGTTAAGAAAGCCTGCATCCACAGTATAAGATAAGAAAAATGCCAGTATTATATAGACTGTAAAACCAACAGCAATGGCCATAATAGAACCACCAGGTATTGATTTTTTTGGATCTTTTAAATCACCCGACATAGAGACTCCTGCTTCAAAGCCAGTTACTGCCGGAAAAAATATTCCAAATAAAGTCATTAAGGGAATAGTAGAAGTAGGGTTTGTAAATAATGGGCTTTCTGCAACATGTGTATGATTTCCAAAACCCATGAATATTGAAATGAGGGAAAGTACAATTAAACCTAATATGAAATATTGAGTTTTTAGCGCCAAAGAGGTGCTAATAAAAGTAATAATTGTAACAATGATGAGTGTAATAGATCCTACTAGACGAATATTATTCTTAGTAATTTCCCAATCGAAGGTATTGAGAAAACTTTCAGAAAACCCTATCAGGTATAAACTCACACTAAACGATAGCCCCATAAACAAGGCAATTCCTAATGTACCCCCTATTGGAAGACCAAGGCTTCTGGATATCATGTAATAAGTACCTCCCGCTTCTACTTTTTTATCAGTAGCAATAGAAGAGACACTTAGTCCTGTGGTGACAGATATAATATGCGCTACTATAATAATACCAATAGTGGCCCATAGACCAGCTTCTCCTATTATGGTTGGGAGCCTGAGATACATGATTACCCCCAGGATAGTTAAAATAGATGGAACAAACACTCCGCCAAATGTTCCAAACTTATTTTGTTTTGCCATGCAATTTAGATTCTTATGATACCTTGGTTTTCTGAGGTTGAAAGATAAACAATAATCCTAACTTAATCCTGTGAATATATTTTCACATGAATACCAAAAGTGCTTTATAGATGATTAAGAAAGATTTTTGATCAAAACTTAAGGTTTCATATTTATAGAAAACAGCTGATTCTTAGATACTCAATCATAATTGTTGAAATTTCAACGAGTATATCATTTACTTCAAAGAATATTCGGGCTTAGTGAAGAATGAATTTGATTCCTTTAAGTAAAATCATTTTATACTTAATCAAAAAAAGAATATGCAACAGACTGAAAAACTGGCAGAAAACCTTGTTTCCGCCTCTGCACAAACAGGTAATGTAGTAATTGATTCCTTTAATGGGGTAATCAGTTCAGTGCAAGAAGGGGTAGGACAATATGGTTTAAAAATAGTAGGCGGGATTATTGCTTTGATCATTGGGCTTTTTATTGTGAAGCTCGTTATGAATGCAGTACGTAAAGGTTTTGATAAAGGAAAAGTTGACCAAACACTTAAACCATTTTTAGTCACTCTAATAGGTTTTATTCTCAAAGTATTATTATTCATTTCTATTGCTGGTATTGTAGGAATCCCAACTGCTACCTTTGCAGCTTTGCTAGCAGCAATAGGATTAGCAATAGGTGGAGCATTCAATGGATCATTGGGACATATGGCTGCTGGAGTAATGCTTTTAGTATTTAGGCCTTTTAAAGTGGGAGATCTTATTGAAACAGGAGGTAAACTAGGTTTCGTAAAGGAGATTTCTGTTTTTGTTACTATCTTAGAAACCTTTCAGAATAAAACTGAAATTATTCCAAATGGTGCCATAACTTCAGGAACCATTACCAACTTGACTACGAAAGGAAACCTAAGGGTAGATATGCCTTTCGGCATACAATATGGTACGGATATAGTCCAAGCACAAAAAATAGTAATGGATGTGCTTTCGGCAGATGAAAATGTACTAAAAGAACCGGCTCCAAGAGTAGCAGTTAATAACTTAGGGGAAAATGGAGTGGAATTGTTGGCTTTGCCCTATGCTGATTGCGAAGTTTATTGGGACGTTTACTGGGATACCAGACAGAAAATAGTGGAAGCACTAGGGAAAGCTAGTTATGCTGCACCGCTTCCTCAAAGAATTGTAACAATGAAAAATGGCTAGTGCAATATTGCTATAGTAAAATTGTAAAACCAAATAGGTGCTTCTCAAAAGTAAAGCATTTGAACTTTACTCTTTTCCAGATTCTTAGGAGCACCTTTTTTATCTATAGAATATACTGAAGTCAAGTTTGTAGGTAGGTTTAGTGGTATAGGTTACTTAATCTGTTTGCGTTTTTTGTCCCTGCGGGAAACCGCTTTGTCAGAATCGAATGAATAAAGTATCTTATATGTCCTTATCAACCTAAATTGATATAACAGTCACTCAGTTACTCAAATTCTTATTTTAAAAGTCTAATGAATTTTTCGGGTTAAGTGAAGAGCTGTTATTGGTTAAATGAGTTCTTTGATGTTGGTCAGCAATCAAGAGTTTGTATCACAAGTTTTTAACCACAGTTAATTTACTCTTCTCGTAGTATTTTGACTGGGTTAGTAAAACTTAGTTGGATTATATGGAAGGAGATAGCAATCAACGCAATTATAGTGAGAAATAAAGGAGGTATTAACAGGTGTTTCCAACTTATGACAATTCTATAACTATATTCTTCTAACCATAGACCAATAAAATAATGAGCACAGGGAATACCAATAGTAGTGGCAAAGAAGATAAAGGTCAGATATTTTTTTATAAATAAAATCAAAATAGCCTTAGAAGAAGCTCCAAACGTTTTACGAATACCAATTTCTAACTTTCTTCTGGATATTTCCTGTAAAGAAATTCCTAAAAGGCCTATGCATGCTAAAATCACTGATATGATAGTGAATATGCTGAAAATTTGATGAAAAGTAGTTTCAGTTTTGTATTGCTGATAGAACCTTTCTTTAAGTAAGAAACATTCAAAAGGTTGATCAGGATATATATTTTGCCAGACTTCTTTTAATTCTGATTTTGCAAGTTTCATGGAGGTAAGCATACTAGGCGATAAGGTCAAGGTGATATATCCTTTTCTTGGGTTGTACTTTAATAGTATGGGTCTAATTGATTCTTTTAAAGTGGTTTTGTGATAATTTTTCACCACCCCTACTATCGTGTATATTTCTTTGCTTTCTTCATCGACCACTTTTTTTCCGATAGCTTCTTTTGCATTTAAACCATAGGCTTTTGCTGAAACTTCATTAATGATTACTTTGAACCTATTGGTAGATGTCCCTCCGGTTCCATTGAAATTGGTTCCAGCCAGTATTTGAATTTCATAGGTGCTGATAAAATTAGTGTCAACAGCATTTATATAGAGTAAATTGCTTTTTTTAGAGCCTAAAAGCGTAAAATTCGCTTCTTGACGATAGGGCTGTGCAGGGATGGTAGAGGAAGAGGTTAGGTATTGAACCCAAGGAATTTTTGCGTAATTGTTTTTTAAAGACTGCATCCTGCGTATCCGTTTAAAGCCCTTATCTTTTGGCGGTTTTACTACGAGTTTATTAGAAGTATTGAACCCTAATTCTTTGTTCTTTAGATAATCTAACTGTGCTGTGATTATGAAAATGCCAATCACTAAAACCGAAGAAATGGCGAACTGAGCAATTACAAGACCCTTCCTGATATTTTGATTCTTTTCTTTGGTGATTTTTCCTTTTTTTAATATTCCCGAAACCTTCCCGCTTATTAGAAATACGGCAGGGTAAAAAGAAGTTAGTAAAACACCTATTGTAAATACAATAAAGAAAGCAGTGTTAATGTTGAAACTATTATCACTTAAGGAAAGAAGGTGATAAGAAGTTAGTGATAGTAGTTGATCATAAAATGTAATTAACAATAGAATAGCCATTGACAAGGTCAATAAGTTTATGCCAATTGCTTCAAAGATAAATTGCTGAATTAATTGCCTTTTAGTGGCGCCAAGTGTCTTTCGGATGATTATTTCATTAAACCTCTTCAGAAATTGAGCAATTGAGAGGTTGATGAAATTGACCCAAGAAAGAACTAGTATTGTGATGGCCACAAATACAAGCATCCATTCAAAAGTATTTAATGAGGCTTGGAGTGGAATGAGGGAAATATTAATTTTCCGATGATTAGCCTTTAAAATAGGAATGCTAGAAAGATGGTCTGATACATGCTTGGTTAATTTTGCCAAGTTTGGAGGACTCTTTGTGAGAACATATAGATTATGAACAGGAATATCCCATAAGTTATTGTTTTTTTGAGGTGCATAGAATAATAGATCAAACTTAATCTTTGAGTTATTTGGGATGTCTTTCAACACGCAAGTCACAGTCCATTCTTTCTCTCGACCCCAGGATGTCCTTGATTTGATTGTTTTACCTATTGGATTTTGATTCCCAAAATATTTTTTTGCAATAGATTCAGTTATAACGGTTGAGTGAGGGTGTTGGAAAGCGAAGTGTTGATTTCCTAGATGGGTTTTAAAGGAGAAAAGATTGAAAAATGAGGAATCTACAGTGAATATTAAGTACTCGTTAAAACTAATGTTTTTTTCATTTTCACCTGAAACCGTCATTAGCCTTTCCCCGGTTTGATTAAAAATAGTGTAGTCAATAATTTCTGGTGAACTTTCTTTCATTGCTAAAGGGACACCCTTATAACTTAGTCCTTCATAGGAAACGATCTTTCCATCTTCACTCTCAGTTAGTTTAACTTGAAAAATTCTTTCTTGGTTTAGGTGTGATTGATCAAAAGAAAGTGAATACCCTAAATACTTAGCAATAACAAACGCTGAGATAATACCTATCAATAGTCCTAGAATATTGATAGTATTATGGATTTTGTTCTTTGAAAGAATCTTTAAAAATACAGAGGAATAATGTTTGATCATTTTGTTACGGTTTAATTCCTAAGGGATATTAATTCCCAGTCTAGCACCCCGACTCTTCCGTGAGCGCTAAAGCTTTCCTTGTGGAGGCACTGGGTTGATTATTAAATGATTGCCCATAGGATCCTGTCTCGTCTTAAAATAAGTTTACAGGTTAAAAGTATAGGCCTACAATAAACTTACAATTTTTTATAGTCCTGTTATTGTTTTACAATAATATTCTTTTTCTTGTTACAACTCTTCCATAATTGACCAGTATTTAAGTTCAGTTCATGCACTTTTTCAGAAACAAGGTTTCCAATACTCATATGAGGTCTTTCACTATTATACAAACTGATTGTTTGATGAGGTATTTGCTTGGCCTGTTTAATGTTTTCAGGTGAGCAATTGTATAAATATTCATCTTTAAGTACTCCATTTACCCTTTCTGCCAGTGCGTTTTCTCTGAGATTACCACTTGGTACGCCATCGCGGCCCAGCCGAGTTTTTGACGGGGTGACTAACCAAGTCAATCCTCCCGCTAGAAGGCCTAAAAGTAGAAGTCTCGGGTAGGAAAACACATTAAATTATTTGCTTGGATACTAGTAGATACCAATAAGAAAAAATTATATTGCAAGATCTTCATTGGAAGACTTGACTATTAATTGAAAGAGACTTAAAAGAATTAAATAATATGGATTTATTCAATGCTTATACAGAAGCAATAGCTATTTCAGCCGTGGTGATTATTTCTTATTTTTTCAATTTTGTTTCTAAAAAAACAAAAATACCAAGTGTTCTTTTACTTATTGGACTAGGGATAGGAGCTCAGGAATACCTTAAAAGTGCAGAGATAGATTTGCAGAAATACATCATGGAAGCCCTAGAATTATTAGGGATTATAGGATTAATCATGATTGTTTTAGAAGCGGCTTTGGATCTTAAGCTGAAACGAGAAAAAACTCCTTTATTAATCAAATCTTTTTTAGTAGGGATTATTTCCTTAATACTCACAGCTTTTGCCATAGGAGGTATCTTTTATTACTCTGGTATTATTGATAATACTTTTGATGCCTTATTATATGCGATTCCTTTATCTATCCTGAGTAGTGCCATTATTATTCCTAGTGTAGGTAGTTTGATAGGAGAGAAAAAAGAATTTTTAATTTACGAGAGCACATTTTCAGATATTTTAGGAATTATGTTTTTTTATTTCTTGCTGGGTAATGCAGATGCTACCACTACGTCTGAGGTTATTATTGATGTGAGTGGAAGTATTCTTTTGACGATTGTATTGTCAATTGTTATTAGCTACATTCTTGTAGTATTGTTACAACGCGTTGAGGCTAAAGTAAAACTATTTTTCTTTATCTCTATTTTGATTGCACTTTATTCGATAGGTAAAACGTTTCATTTATCATCTCTACTTATCATTATGGTATTTGGTTTGGTGCTCAATAATTACAATGTGTTTTTCAAGGGTTTTCTTAAGAAATTGATCAAACCTAAAGTGCTTGATGAAATTACGGAAGATTTCCACGTAGTGACTAATGAGACTGCGTTTGTGGTTCGTACATTTTTCTTCGTAATTTTTGGAATGACTCTTGATTTTTCAGGAATTACGAATGTATCAGCTATTCTGATTGCTTTAGGAGTGTTGATAGCTACTTATGTTATCCGATTTTTGTTGCTTAAAATTTTTGTCAGAAAAAGCATTACCCCGCAGTTATGGATTGCACCTAGAGGTTTAATTACAGTATTATTGTTTTTCTCTATCCCAGTGGCAAATTTAGCAGAAGGATTTAATCCAACTATTTTACTAATAGTGATACTCGCCTCTAGTTTTATTATGTCTGGAGGACTGATTGCCAAGGGAGAAGATATTCCTGATACAGAGAATTTAGTCTTTGAAGACTGGAAGGAACTGGATCAGGAAATAGAGGAGCTCTCTAAGCAAGAAGAAGAAAAAAGCTTATCCTAATCTTCCATTGCTTCAGGGTCGTAAATCTGAGGCTCCAGATAATGCGGATAAATTTTCAAATGTTTACCTTTTACTTCTTCATAAAGGATCTTTCTAAATTGGTTGACATCTTTTTTATCCAGGGCACTCATTCTAAACGAAAAATCCTTTTTATTGTATTTTTCACCTGCAAAAATCTTATTTGGGGCTGGTGACTCTAGATCATCTTCATCATGCTCTGGTTCCTTGGTGGCATCTATTTTATTATAAACCTTAATTGTTTTAATTCCAGTGGCGCCTATGTCAGTCAAAGTTTGTTCTACAACTTCTATGTGTTCTTCAAAAGCGGGATTAGAGACATCAATGACATGAATTAGGATATCAGCTTCTTTTACTTCATCAAGTGTGGATTTAAAAGACTCTATCAAGTTGTGAGGCAGTTTTCTGATAAAACCTACTGTATCAGAAAGTAAAAAAGGAATCTGATTAATTACCACTTTACGAACTGTAGAATCTACGGTAGCAAATAATTCATCTTTTGCATAAACAGTTTCTTTACTTAATTTTCTCATGAGTGTAGACTTGCCCGCATTGGTATATCCGGCAAAGGCTACTCTTACAATATTGGATCTTGATTTGCGCCTTGTAGCACTTTGGCGTTCTATTTTTTCCAGTTTTTTCTTCAAAACTGTAATTTGATCTCTAATAATCCTTCTATCAGTTTCTATTTCCTTTTCTCCTGCTCCACCTCTAGTGCCAGTGCCTCCCCGCTGTCTTTCTAAGTGAGTCCACATTCTAGTCAATCTTGGCATAAGGTATTGATAACGAGCTAATTCTACCTGTGTCTTTGCTTGCGATGTTTTTGCTCGTTTTAAGAATATGTCTAGAATTAATAAACTTCTATCATATATTTTTGCTTTAATTTCTTTTTCCAAATTCCTTAGTTGGGAAGGACTTAGATCATCATCAAAAATAACGATTTTTGCGTCATGTACTTTTACACTGGCTTTAACTTCTTCTAGTTTGCCTTTTCCAATAAATGTCCTTCTATCAGGAGATTCTAATTTTTGAGTAAAGACCTCACTTGTTGATATATCTAGTGTTTGTGCTAGAAATTCCAACTCATCTAAGTACTCTTTCGTTTTTTCGTCTGTCTGTCCTTGTGGAACCAAGGCTACCAGCACTGCTTTTTCTACTTCCCTTGCTGTCTCTATCATATTAAACCATTGAACGCAACTATTTTCTCGCTCATCTACGTTATGGCAAAGTTGGGCGAGAATATTTATTTAATCACAGGAATTCCTAATATATTTACAAATGATTATAAGAATTATCTAATATAGTGAAAGTAGTCATATTACTAAATACCTCATGGAATATTTACAATTTTAGATCTGGAATTGTAAAAAAACTTATTAGTTTAGGGCATGAGGTGCATACAATAGCCCCAACTGATGATTCTGTTGAAAAACTGAAGAATATGGGGTGTCAGTGTCATTCAATAGAGCTTGAGAACAGTGGGATGAATGTGTTAAATGATTATAAGTATTATAATCAACTTATTGATATACTGACTATTATAAAGCCTCATATAGCTTTAAGTTATACAGTAAAACCAAATATTTATGGTTCTATCGCATGTAACAAACTAAATATTCCCATTATTAATAATGTGAGTGGTTTAGGCACCACGTTCTTATGGAATAAAGTTTTAAAGAGCTTAATTCAAGGACTATATAAATTTGCATTTAAAAGTAGTGATCATATCTTTTTTCAGAATATGCATGATAGGCAGTTGTTTTTGGAAGAAGTGAGGATAGATGAAAATAAGACCAGTATTTTACCAGGTTCTGGAGTGGATACGAACCATTTTTCACCAATGAACAAAGAGGCAAAGAAAAGTAAATTTGTTTTCTTAATGATTTCTAGACTGTTAATAGACAAAGGGATAGAAGAATATTGTAAAGCGGCAGCCAATGTAATTAGTGAAGGGCATGAAGTAGTTTTTCAATTATTAGGTAAGCCTGAAGAATTTCATAAAAGAGGGTATTCCAAACAAAAAATAGATGAACTTTCATCTCAAGGAATCATAGAATATTTAGGGACAACCGATGATGTGAGGCCTTTTATTGGTAGTGCTGATTGTGTTGTTTTGCCATCTTATAGAGAAGGGACCTCTAAAACATTATTAGAAGCAGCAAGTATGGGCAAGGCAATGATTGCCACAGATGTCCCAGGTTGTAATAATATTGTTGAAGATGATTTTAATGGCTTTCTTTGCGAAGTAAGAAATTGTGAAAGCCTTACAGAAACATTTAAGAAAATGATATACTTAAATGAAGATAAATTACTAGATTTTGCTACCAATAGCAGAAAAAGAGCAATTACAGAATTTGATGAACAGATTGTTATTGATCGGTATTTTCAGAAAATAGAAGATATTACTTCCTCTACACTCAAAAAAAGTCAATCAAAGGAGGAAGTGTTGATTTGATTTTTTACTTTTCCGTAGAAATTACTTTGCGGTTTAATAGACTTTTTACAATTATTTTATTCGATTATCCTAATGGATATGAATAGATTATATCAATTAAAATCGAATAAAATTATCAGAAGAAAAGATTTTCAAAATATAAACCCTTTTTTGTGAGTTTTAAATATCAATTATTACAATGCATTATGCTAGTCTCTTTGCTTTGCCTCTTAGGGTCTTGCAACGTTTATAAGCAAGATGTACTTTTTAGGCTAGATGATGACTTTACTGAATCAGATTTCGCAGTCGCAGTTCAAACAACCAAATCTAATTATAGACTCCAAACAGATGATTTGATTACGATAGATGTTTTTACCAATGGTGGCGAGAGAATAGTAGATCCTAATTTTGAACTTGCTCAAGGAGGGAATCAACAAGGAAGGGGAGGTATTGGGGAAGATTTTCAGTATTTAATTCAAAAGAATGGTAAAATAAAATTGCCATTAGTTGGTTTAGTGAGCCTAGAAGGTTTAACTATTCAAGAAGCTGAGGAAAAACTTGAAAAGAAATATGACTCGTATTACAAAGACTCTTTTGTGAAGATGTTTTTTGAAAATAAGAGAGTTGTGGTTCTGGGAGCCACAGGAGGACAAGTTATTTCCTTATCAAATGAAAATATGTCAGTGCTTGAAGTTCTAGCGTTAGCTGGAGGAGTTCCTGTTGATGGCAAAGCACAAAATATACGATTACTTAGGGGGGTTAATTCAGTGGATAATCAAATTGAAGTTTTTAAGATTGACCTTAGTCGGATTTCTACGATGAAAACAGGTCTTTTAAAGGTTCAGGAAAATGATGTAATCTATGTGGAACCTAGAAAACGACCAGTGAATGAAGCATTACGTGATACTACGCCGTTTTTAAGTATCATTTCAAGTGTAATTGCATTGATATTGTTAATAAGAACTGTTTAATGATAACAACTAAGGTTTGGAAGAGACTAATGTAAATGATGCCGCAGCTAATCCCTTGGATCAAATTGATTTTGGTAAAATATTTAGAGTCCTAAAAAAATCTATAATTTGGGTCATCTTCATCATGTTGTTTACCAATACGCTTACTTTTTTATACATAAGATATACTAAGCCAATTTACCAATCGAGCTCTATTATTAAAATTGAGATTGAAAGCGAAGCAAGTGCTTTAGGGCTTGCTAACCCATCATTAACTGTAGGCGGGGGCGTTGGATTGAGTGGAGAGATAGAATTACTTAAATCTAAGTTGTTTTTTGGCAGAGTTACTGATGTGATTAATTATGATGTTTCTTACCATTATTATGGTAGATACCTAACAGACGAACGTTATCGTAATTCTCCATTTGTTGTTAAATACAGGGAAATACCTGATAGTTTCTATGACAAAGCAATTGATATCCAAATTATAGATAATGATACATATGAAATAGCTGTTGGAAATGGAGATAGAAAGAAACTTCAGCGTAACAAGTTTTACGAATTTGTTGATTTAAATGGCTTCAAGTTTTCTATAGATAAGACTAAATATTTTCAAGAGAAATCAAGTATTGGGAAATACTACTTTGTTTTAAATAGTCGTGATAAGGTGATTGACTATTTGAAAAGTAATGTAACCGTAGCTCCAGAAAACTTTAAGGCAAATACAGTTAGGATTTCACTAGAGGACTTTAATGTGCAGAAAGCAAATGATTTTGTCAATGCAATTGACACGCTTTATTTGTCATATATTAAAGAGACAAAAAATAAAACAGTTGCCCAGAAAATAGATTTTTTAGATAAACAGATAGACATCACAAATGATAAACTGGAAGGTTATGAAAGTTATTTTGAAAGATTTACTATTAAGAATAGAACTATAAACCTCCAAAATGACATTAGCCAGGCAATTAATTTATTGGATGTTCTTGACTCGCAACGTGTTGATAAAAGATTTAAGCTAGATAATATAAGGCAAATAGAAAAACAGTTATCGAATAGCAACCTAGATGTAATTAATCCACTAGTTGCTCAAGGATTACCATCACTTATTGAAAACAAAATCCAAGAATATGCGGCTCTTACTTCCGAGCGAAAGCAAAAACTTGAGTCTTACAATGAAAGTACTTTAGTTATTACACAACTCGATTACAAAATAAAAGATGTAAGGGATGGAGCTAAAAGCTTGATCAGTGAATATAAAGAGATTTTACAAGACCAACTTAGAATAGTTGATAAGCAAAAAAGAGCAATCAATAATGATTTTAATGAATTGCCAGGGAGAAGTACGGAGTATAATAAGAATCAAAGAGTTTATTCCTTACAAGAAACCTTTCTTCTTTCCTTGAGACAGCGGAAAATTGAACTTCAGATTGCTATAGCTGGAACTGTTAATAAGTCAGTTATTTTAGCAAGTGCAAGTACTCCTGTTACACCCATACACCCTAAAAAATTCTTTGTTTATGCAGGTGGCTTAATAGCAGGGATCTTTTTGTCACTTTTATTTGTAGGAATTAGGTATTTCATGCAAAATACGATCACGAGCCTAAAAGAATTAGAGGGCCTTACCAAGGTTCCAGTATTAGGAGCTGTCCCTGTTTATAAGAAACAAAAAATCAGTGTTTCTAAAATGGTGATAGATGAAAACCCCAAATCAGCAATTAGTGAATCATTTAGGTCTATAAGGACTAATATGGATTTTTTAAATGCAGATAACAATAATAAATTGATTACAATAACTTCTACAGTAAGTGGCGAAGGAAAGACATTTGTAGGAGTAAATTTAGCAGCCATTATAGCTATATCCGGTAAAAGGGTCTGCGTAGTTGACCTAGATATGAGAAAGCCCAAAGTCAACTTAGCATTTGAGGATGAGTTTATTGATGAAAAAGGGGTTAGTACTGTGTTAATTGGCAGATATGAAATAGAGGAGTGCATTAGACCTACAAGACTTGAGTCTCTTTCCTATATTGCAGCAGGACCTACGCCACCAAATCCTTCTGAACTATTACTCAGTAAAAGATTTGATGAGATGGTAGCCAATTTACAAGAAAGTTTTGACATCATTGTATTTGATACACCACCTGTTGGGTTAGTAACGGATGGCGTGTTAGTGATGAAGAGATCTGATTTACAGATTTATGTGACGCGTGCGGATTACTCCAAACGAGAATATGTAAAGACCCTTAATAATCTTGTAGCCTTGAACAAATTTAGTAATTTAACCGTTGTCTTAAATTCATTGGCAAGTGCAGGAAGTAGCAGTTATGGCTATAGTTATGGATATGGCTATGGCTATTATGAGGAAGATGCCGAAGAAAGCCCTAAAGATAAGTTAAAATCAATATTTAAGATATTTTAAAGAAACATGCTCAGCTTTCTGAAGAAGAAAAGTAAATCGTTCTTACAGGTTGATATACACTCTCATTTAATCCCGGCCATTGATGATGGAGTGAAAACACTAGAAAGTTCAATTGATATCATTAAACAGCTTTCAGAAGCAGGGATAAAAAAAATTATCACTACTCCTCACATTGCTAAAGAGTTTTACCCAAATGACCAAACAACTATTTTAGGAGGACTTGAGAAGGTAAAGAAAAAAATCGAAGAGCTAGGATTGCGTGTAGAATTAGAGGCCGCAGCTGAATATTATATGGATCAGCATTTATTAAATAAACTTAGAAACAATGAGCCGCTTTTAACGTTTGGAAATAAGTATTTGCTGTTTGAAACTGCTTTTTTAAATAAACCTCCTTTTTTTGATGAAGTTATTTTTGAGATGTTTTCAAATGGATACCAACCAATATTTGCGCACCCTGAAAGGTATGAATACCTTGCGGATCAACCTGAGTTTCTTTTTGAGTTGAAGAAAAGGAATGTTTTGTTGCAGGTAAATGCAGGATCTTTGATTGGTTACTATTCGCCTAGGATTAAGAAAATGGCTAAGTGGATGATGAAAAATGAGCTAATTGATTTTTTAGGCTCCGATATACACCATGAAAGACACCTTTCAGCATTTCTTAAATATAGACAATCAAAAGATTATCAAAAGCTACAAACTCTAAGACTTTTAAATGATGAATTACTTTGAGAATGTGGATAAATTATGTCTCCTAGATAATATTATTTAGATTAAAAAACTGTTATATTGAGTAAAGGGATTTCAAGCCAAAAATAGAAACTCAATTAATGACGTCTTAAATTTATTTATGCCAGAAAACTTTAAGAGAAAAGAAGAAAAAGAGCTAGTCAGAAGATTTGAAGAGTCTCTTAAAAATAAATCACTGTTATATTTTGAAGAAGAACAATATGGTAAAATAGTTAATTATTATATAGAAATAGATAAGTTGCCTTTTGCTTTAAAGGCCATAAAACAAGCTGAAGTACAATATCCATTTTCTGTTGACATCATGCTAGATAAAGCAAGTGTATTCATGAGAATGGGTAGATTTGAAAATGCTGAGGAATTGTTGGAGAAAGCCGAGAAATTTCAACCGAATGATCCAGAGATTACCATGCAGAGAGGTAGCCTAAGTGCTTTGTTGGGAAATTTTGAGGAGGCAATCGCTTATTTCAAACGATCAGAGGAAAATGCTGAGATGAAAGATGAGGTATACTATAACATTGGTTTTGCCTATCAGAGTATCTCGGATTATAAAATGGCCATTACCTATTATAAAAAAGCAATTGAATACAATATAAATAATGAAAACTCTCTATACGAACTAGCTTACTGTTTAGATGTTACTGGTGAATTAGAACCAAGTTTGGAATATTATAAGAAATTTATTGACAAAGATCCTTATTCTGAATATGCTTGGTATAACTTGGGAATAGTGTATAACAAGTTGCTCAACTTTGAAAAAGCGATAGATGCTTATGAATTTGCCTTAGCTATTGATGATGAATTTAGTTCAGCCTATTTTAATATGGGCAATGCTTACATGAATCTCAATAAGTTTAATAAGGCACTGGATGCTTATAAAAAAACACTAGAAATAGAAGGAGCGAGTGCTGAAACTTATTGTTGTATAGGAGCTGCTTATGAAAAAATGGAACATTATGATATTGGTATTAGGTATTATCAGAAAGCCTCCAAGATAGATCAGTTTTACCATGAAGCCTGGTTTGGGGTAGGCGTTTGCATGTCTTTTCAGGAAAAATGGTATGAGGCAGTTCATTTTCTGAAGAAAGCAATGAACCTCGATAGTGAAAATGCTTTGTATGTAAGGTTTTTAGCTGAAGCGGAGTTCAAGGTAGGTAATGTGGTGTCAAGTTTAGAATATTACTCGATGGTAGCTTCACTAGCACCTGAAATCCCAACAATATGGCTGGATTGGTCAGTTATTTATTTTGATCAAGGAGAATACGAAAAAGCATTGGAGATAGTCTTGGATGGATTAGAGGAAATCCCCGAAGATGCAGAACTCTATTACCGCGCAGTGGTTTACTTAATTCATAATGGAAAATACAATGAGGCATTTACTTATTTAGAACAAGGGTTAGTGCTTGATTTTGAGAAACATGTAGTGCTATTTGACTTTTTTCCGAAGCTGGAAACACAAAAATCACTATTTAAGGTGATTGAACAATACAGAAAAAACAATCTATAGTTTTAAGAATTAATTTTAATTAGTCATTTTTGCGACTTAATGATTCTTGTCATAAATAAATACTATGAACTACGAGCTTAATCAGCTACCCGAGAGGACTGTAAAACCAAGGAATACAGGATATACCATGGTGATGGACAAAGGGTTAAGCATAAGACAGGCTGAAGACCTTATTGAAACTGGCGGACAATTTACTGACATTGTAAAGTTGGGCTGGGCGACTTCTTATGTAACATCTAACTTAAAAGAAAAGATAGAATTATATAAATCAGCTAATATTCCAGTTTATTTTGGAGGGACTTTATTTGAAGCCTTTATTATTAGAAACCAATTTGATGATTACCGAGCGGTAATAGATAAATATGGTATTGAACATGTAGAGGTTTCTGATGGAAGTATAATTTTGGATCACGATAAGAAGTGTGAATACATTCGCACACTTGCAAAAGATATCACGGTTTTATCAGAAGTTGGTTCTAAAGATGCTGAAAAAATCATCCCTCCATATCAGTGGATAGAATTAATGCAGAAAGAACTAGATGCTGGTGCATGGAAAGTGATAGGGGAAGCCAGAGAAGGGGGGACAGTTGGGCTGTTTAGATCTTCTGGAGAAGTAAGATCAGGATTGGTACAGGAAATATTAACTAAAATCCCAAATGAGAAAATTATCTGGGAAGCACCTCAAAAAGAACAACAAGTTTGGTTTATTAAGCTTTGCGGGGCAAATGTTAATCTCGGAAACATAGCACCTCATGAAGTTATTCCTTTAGAAACTATTAGATTAGGTTTAAGAGGAGATACATTTGATCACTTCTTGGACTCTTAAAAGTTTTGAGAGAAACTATATTTTTATTCCTAAAAGGAGTTGCTATAGGTGCTGCAAATGTGATTCCTGGAGTTTCGGGAGGAACTATAGCATTTATTACTGGTATTTATTCTACTTTAATTAACTCGCTTAAATCGATTGACTTGGAGGCTGTCAGGCTTCTTTTTAGCTTTAAGTTAAAAGAGTTTGCTAACCACATTAATTTAAAGTTTTTATTTACACTCTTTTTAGGGGTAGGAATAAGTTTAGTCACACTGGGGAAATTAGCGGATTACCTATTTGAAAATTACAATATTTTAGTTTGGTCTTTTTTCTTTGGCTTGATTGCAGTTTCAATTTATTCTGTAAGTAAAGAGGTTGGTAAATGGTCTTTTACGACTGTTGCATTATTTGTGGTTGGTACTCTAGTGGCCTTATCACTATCTGTCATAAAGCCAGCGAGTGAAAGTGATGCGTCTATTTACCTAGTGATCTGTGGAATTATAGCCATGGCGAGTATGATTTTGCCAGGGCTATCAGGTTCTTTTGTTCTCATATTATTGGGTAATTATCAATTGATAATGCTTAAGGCAGTGCCAGAACTTAATTTATCAGTGATAATGCCCGTTGTTATTGGTGCGGTTATAGGTTTTTTGGTGCTATCAAGAGGAATCTCTTTCTTGTTAGATAAATTCTACGATAAAACCATTTCAATTCTCGCTGGATTTATACTAGGCTCCTTAGCAATTATTTGGCCCTGGAAAGAAGAATTGTATTTGAAAAACATTGATACAGGGGAATTGATTCTAAAAAAAGGCGAGAAAATTGTTCAGGGATACCAATGGTATTTTCCTAATTTGGATATAAATTTTCTTTATTCAATTTTATTGATGGGCTTAGGAGTTGTTTTAGTTTTATTAGTAGAGTTTCTTGGGAATAAACCAAAAATTAGTAATGAGTAATGTTTATGGCTTGATTGGTTTCCCTTTAGGGCATTCATTTTCTAAGAAGTACTTTTCTGAAAAGTTCACTAAAGAAGGTATAGAAGGGAACGAATATAAACTGTTTGAATTGTCCAATATAAAGGAAATAAGAGACCTGTTGGACAAAGAACCAAATCTTTGTGGCTTTAATATAACAATTCCTTACAAAGAAGTGATTTTCCCTTATTTAGATGAATTAGACTCACATGCCAAAGAGATAGGGGCTGTAAATGTGGTTAAAATTCATAAAGGTAAATTGATAGGGTTTAACTCTGATTATGTGGGTTTTCTATCTTCCTTAAAAAACTTGATTCAGAACCCAACAGGCATGCAAGCATTAATCCTTGGTACTGGAGGAGCAAGTAAGGCAATTGCTTATGCTTTTAAATACATAGACATACCTTATCAATATGTTTCTAGAAACAAGGGGGAAAATGCAATCACTTATGATGAACTTGATGAATTGACCTTACAGGATTATCAAATAATTGTAAATACAACACCATTGGGAACTTATCCAAATGTGAATAATTGTCCAGATATTCCATATGAACTATTGGGAAAGAACCATTTCTTATACGATTTAGTCTATAACCCTGAAGAGACATTATTCCTTAAAAAAGGAAAAGAGCAAGGGGCGAGCATTAAAAATGGTTATGAAATGTTAGTGGGGCAGGCAGAAGAATCTTGGACTATTTGGAAATCTCTTTGAAGGGGTTGTCAGAAATTCAGCAATAATGAATTAAAAATAAATGGGCTACTTAAATGATCTTTAAATAGCCCAAAGGTGTTATTTTATGGAATTTTCATCAATATTGATTTCATCTAAATTTATGAATTCAATAATGTTTTCCTCACTTAAAGTCATTCCTAATACAGCATCTTTAGTAACACTCCCTGTTAAGATTTCTTTGGATAACTTGTTTAAGATTTCCTTTTGAAGGACTCTTTTCAAGGGTCGTGCACCAAATTGTGGATCGTAGCCAATCTTACCTAAATGTTCTAAAACTGCATCAGATGCTTCTAGCTTGATCCCATTCTCATCAAGTCTTTTTTGAATCAACTTAAATTGTATACCTACAATTTGTCGTAGGTTCTCAATCGTCAAGGGTCTAAACATTATATTTTCATCTACTCTGTTTAAGAACTCAGGCCTCACAGATTTTTTTAAAAGCTCAAATACTTGTGATTTAGTATCTGCGATAACTTGTTCTTTGTTCCAATCCTCTATTTTTTCAAAATTATCTTGAATTAATGTTGAACCAATATTGGTGGTCATAATAATGATGGTGTTTTTGAAATTGGCAACCCTGCCTTTATTATCTGTTAACCGACCATCATCTAAGACTTGCAATAAAATATTGAATACATCTGGGTGAGCTTTTTCTATTTCATCTAATAGAATTACAGAATAAGGCTTTCTCCTCACAGACTCTGTAAGTTGACCTCCTTCATCATAACCCACATATCCGGGAGGCGCTCCTATAAGCCTGCTAACAGCATGTTTCTCTTGATATTCTGACATGTCTATTCGTATCATGGCATTATCATCATTAAACAAATAATCAGCTAGGGCTTTAGCCAACTCAGTTTTACCTACACCAGTAGTGCCTAAAAATATAAAAGAACCAATAGGACGTTTAGGATCCTGTAATCCGGCCCTACTCCTTCTTACAGCATCGGAAATAGCTTCTATAGCCTCTGATTGTCCAGCAACTCTTTTTCCTAGTTCACCTTCTAGGCTTAAGAGCTTATCTCTATCGCTCTGAAGCATCTTGTTAACAGGTATTCCAGTCCACTTAGCAACTACTTCTGCGATGTCTTCAGCATCTACTTCTTCTTTTAATAAAGAACTATTCTCTTTAATTTCTTCTAATTGTACCTTGTACTCTTCTAGTTTTTTCTCACTTTCTGTCACTTTTCCGTAGCGTAATTCGGCTACTAAGCCAAAATCACCTGCACGTTCAGCTCTTTCGGCTTCTAGTTTAAACTGTTCAATATTTTCCTTTTCATTTCGGATGCCCTGAATGACATTCTTCTCATTTTCCCATTTGGCTTTCAGTTCGTTTCGAACTTCTGATAATTCTGATATTTCCTTATTTAAAATAGACTCTTTGTTTTTATCCTTTTCTCTTCTAATGGCTTCCCGTTCAATTTCCAGCTGCATGATCTTGCGTTGTAATTCATCCAGTTCTTCAGGTAAACTATCTATTTCTAACCGTAATTTAGAAGCAGCCTCATCCATCAAATCAATTGCCTTGTCAGGGAGGAACCTATCTGATATGTATCGGTTAGATAATTCAACAGAAGCAATTACTGCATCGTCTTTTACCCTTACTCCATGATGGATCTCATACTTGTCTTTGATACCTCGTAAAATAGAAATGGCATCTTGTACATCTGGCTCTTCCACCATGACACTTTGAAATCTTCTTTCAAGTGCTTTGTCTTTCTCTATGTACTTCTGATATTCTTTTAAAGTTGTTGCACCTATGGCGTGCATTTCACCTCTTGCTAGGGCTGGTTTTAAAAGGTTGGCCGCATCCATAGCTCCTTCGCCTCCACCACCAGCGCCTACTAGTGTGTGAATTTCATCAATAAATAAAATGATTTCGCCATCAGAGTCTATCACTTCTTTAATGACTGCTTTAAGTCGTTCTTCAAATTCGCCTTTATATTTAGCGCCAGCTACTAAAAGACCCATATCTAAGGAAATCAGTATCTTGGATTTCAGGTTTTCAGGAACATCACCATCTACTATTCGTTGAGCCATACCCTCTACTATAGCAGTTTTACCTACACCAGGTTCTCCTAATAATATCGGATTGTTTTTGGTTCTACGGGATAAGATTTGTAAAACACGTCTGATTTCCTCATCTCGGCCAATAACAGGATCTATTTTTCCAGCTTTAGCTTGTTCATTCAGGTTAATGGAATAACGCTCTAGTGACCTGTATTTAGATTCGGCATTTTGATCAGTAACCCGGTCATTGCCTCTCAATTCTTTGATAGCGACTATTAGATCTTTTTTTGAAACACCTTGTTCTTTCAAAAGCTGCCCAATTTTGTCTGATCCAGCTTGCAAGCCTAATAAAATGTGTTCTACAGCGACAAATTCGTCGTCAAATTCTTTTAAAGAATTTTCGGCTTGTTGCAACGCTGCCGCAGCATTATTAGATAAATAGGGCCGCTGACCAGTGGCCCTTGCATAAGTTGATAAGACTTCCTCTACTTTAGCTGAGATTTGCTGATTATTTATAGCTAATTTCTTGAAAATGAAAGATACTACATTTTCATCTGTTATTAATAGTGCTTTCAATAAGTGACCTGTCTCAACCACTTGCTGTTGTGCTGCTTGAGCAATCTCAGTTGCCTTATTTAGCGTCTCTTGTGATTTTATTGTGTATTTATCGAAATTCATTTTTTTCTTGTTTTAATCAATTGCACAATATCAAATTGTAAGCCATTATGAAATATAAATGATTTTGCGTCAAAATGACACCATTAAGTCATCTTGCTTTAATTTTACTGCCATTATGACGTTTGTATTGAGATTTAACTGCCATTTTAAAAGGACGGTTTATAAATTCATTTAACCCCTAAGGGATATTAATTCAGGGATTCCGCTTTTAAAAAAATGATCATCTAATTTTAGACATAAATAACAGATAAAAGAGGTGATTTCATCAGTAATCCATCTGATTTTTAACAATTTTATGAAAATCACTCCCCAATTCTGATAACTTTTTATCCATTTTGCTTTCGCAAAGTTTAAAAGCGGAATCCCTGGATATTAATTACTAGTATCCGAGAAAAAGGTTTTCATTTTTATACATTTTGGAGGGTTGGCACGGTTCGCCGTCGCGGTGATCATTTAGTGGGGTGTGCGAGACGTGTCGGCCGCTGCCGGGTTTAGGGTGGGAGCTTTAAATTATTCGCCAGGCGACCCTGTTGATTTTTTTGGCGGCCGTCGCGCGGTCCTTTTTTCAGGGGTCCGCCCCCGCGGCAAGGAAAAAACGGACGAAAGCTAGAGTTGTCAGCCCTTCGATTGATTTACAGGGGGTGTTTTTGAACTTCAGAAATAATCTTTGATTAAACGATATCAAGAGCAGTTTTTCTTCAATTTCAGTTTTACTTGGATGCCAGTAATTAAATACTAATTGTTTGTTTAATTTAATCATACTCTAAAGAGAGCTTTAAACCAGTCTGACTATTTGACTTATGTTTTAAAGAGCTATTAAAGTTTGCCTATATAAAATTCTTGATTTTATCATTTTGATAGTTTTATGACTAAAATTTTTCCTAGAAGTAATAAAAAGGTAACAACTTTAAATGCCATTACCCTTATTCTATTATTTGTAAAAAAGCTTATTCTTAAAACTTAGAATAAATGCTCAAATTTTGTCTTGTGTAAAAAGTAAATTTATACTAGTATCCGAGAAAAAAGATATTCATTTTTATGCGTTTAGGTGGGTTGGCACGGTACGCCGTCGAGCGGTTCTTTTTGATCAATCGGATTGCCGAAGCGACAAAAAATGAATCGGACTGTCGCCACAGAAAGCTACCTATTCAGGAAAACCATTTTAAGATAGAGGGGTGTTTTTCGAACCTGAGAAATAATCTTTGTTTCATCGATTTAAAGCTAGATTTTTCTTGAAATCTAAATTTAGTTGGATGACAGTAGAAAATTGATAGAAAAATGCTTGACTATCAGTTCATGGCAATGCACTAATAGTAATCAAACTTAAAAGCTTCATGTAAAAACAGCTTTATGAGAAAGTAAAAAGTATTCGTATGATAAAGGGTTAGCTTCTATAGCTTAGCGATTACTGTTCTCCCACCTTTGGTTTTTTGATCTATTTCAACGCATATTTCGGCGTCTAAAGGTAAATAGAGATCCACTCTAGAACCAAATTTGATAAAACCAAATTCTTTATTTTGAGCTACCTCATGATCCTTGTCAATATACCATTTGATTCTTCTTGCAAGCGCGCCAGCTATTTGCCGGATTAAAATCTGAGTACCATTATTGGTTTGGTAAACGATAGTCGTTCTTTCATTTTCTGTGCTTGATTTTGGATGCCAAGCTACTAGGTATTTTCCTGGGTGATATTTGAAGTATTTGATTATCCCACTTACTGGATTTCTATTGATATGTACATTAATGGGGGACATAAAAATAGAGACTTGTTTTCTTTTCTCCTTTAAAAATTCATTTTCTTCCGCCTCTTCAATAACAACTACTTTCCCATCAGCTGGCGCATATACCAATGATTCATCTTGAAGTAGCTCTACTTTAGGATTTCTGAAAAATTGGAGAATAAGGAGGAAAAGAAACGCTAATAACCCATAGATCACGTATGAAATAGGGGCTGTTAGATAATTCCATGTTAGAACCCCAACAACTAAGCAGAATATGATTGTTATTAAAAGCGATGCTTTTCCTTCCTTATGTATGGTCATAATATTATATGATTTAAAATCCTCCTCTATATCTAAGTGTATCTCTTACTTTTTCAATAGCAACTATATAAGCTGCAATTCTTAAGGAGACTTCATATTTTTTTGAGGTCTTATAAACTTTTCCAAAAGAGGTTTTCATGATCCTGTCAGAACGTCTGTTTACTCTTTCAGCAGTCCATTTATACCCTAGCCTGTTCTGTACCCACTCAAAATATGAAACAGTAACACCTCCAGCGTTGGCTAAAATATCAGGGACAGCCATAATCCCTTTATCATTGATAATAGAATCTGCTTTGGCAGAAGTAGGGCCATTGGCACCTTCTACGATTAATTTAGCTTTTATTTTATCGGCATTTTTTGTAGTGATTACATCCTCTACTGCTGCAGGGACCAATACATCAACGTCTAATAGTAATAATTCTTCAGGATCTATTTTTTCAGCACCTTCAAAACCTTCTAAACTACCTTTGTTTGCATTTCGATAGTCAATGGCTTTCTTGATTTTGATCCCTTCTTTATTGTAATAAGCACCAGAAAGATCACTAATGCCACAAATTTTTACACCTCGTTCTTCTAGTAGATAAGCAGCCCATGATCCAACATTACCAAACCCTTGAATAGAGCAGGTTGCTTTAAAAGGATTGATCTGAAGTTTTTCCATGGCTGCCAGTGCAGATATCATTACCCCTCTACCAGTTGCTTCTTTTCTACCTAGTGAACCACCTAAAACTAATGGCTTACCAGTAACAACTGCGTTGATAGTAGTTCCCTTTTGTCTAGAATACTGATCCATTAACCAAGCCATCTCTTCAGGGCCAGTCCCCATATCAGGTGCAGGAATATCTTTATCAGGCCCTAAAACTTCGTGCATAGCAGAAGCATAGGCACGTGTTAATCTTTCAACTTCTCCACGAGACATTTCTCTTGGATTGCATTTGATCCCTCCTTTTGCTCCTCCATAGGGAATATCCACTACCGCACATTTCCATGTCATCCATGCTGCTAAAGCTTTCACTTCATCTAAATGCACATCCATGTCGTATCTGATACCACCTTTGGAAGGGCCTAAAATATTTGAATGGATCACTCTATACCCTTCAAATACTTTGATAGAGCCATCATCCATTGTAACTGGTAAATTGACAATAACCTGCTTTTCCGGAGATTTAAGGACATTGTAAACTTCGTCATCAAGACCCAAGTGCTGAGCAGCAATGTGAAACCTTGACATCATTGACTCAAAAGGATTTTCCTTGTCCGTTATTGGAGCCGGTTCAATGTAACCCATATTGTTAAAGTTTTCTTTTTAAATTAATGTTGTTTCTATACACAAATCTAAAGAAAGGATTAGTAATTCAAAGTGACTATTCCAATTCATTTCACAGGAAGAGTCTTAAATGTTTTACATTAATTCTAAATAGACAATTATAAAAGGGACAGCAAGTAGCAGACCATCAAATCTATCAAGGAATCCACCATGTCCAGGAATAGTGGTTCCTGAATCTTTTATCAATATACTACGCTTAAACATAGATTCTACCAGATCTCCATAAGTGCCAGCGACAATGATAATAGCTGCGATGATTATCCACGAGAGAGTATCAACCACCATGAAATATCGAGAGATTCCAAACGCCATGGCCATGGCTAAAATAGTGCCACCTAAGCTCCCTTCCCAAGATTTTTTAGGAGAGACTCTTTCAAATAATTTAGTTTTACCAAAATTAACCCCCGCAAAATAAGCCCCTGTATCACTTGCCCATAGTAATAGTAGAATGCCAAGTGGAAGTTCATAATTATACCCTCCTTTTAAAAAAGCAGTTACATTCAGTAATGATAAAGGAATACTCACATACATAATGCCAAGGAAAAAGAAGGCAATATTTGTAAAAGGATTGGGGTCATTTTTTTTATAAAGCTTAATAAAAAAAATAAATGAGGCAGTTGGAAATAAAATAAAATAGATCCTATCCGATATAATATCATTTTCAATTAAAAAGCTTAGGGTAAAAATCATAGCCCCAACGATAACACCCAATAAGCGTATAGGAAGAAAACTTTGAACCTTTAGTAACCCATAAAACTCCCATTGAGTAATGAGCATGATGGAAAAAAAGACTCCGAAATAACTCCATTTATTATATGCGATGGCAAATATGACTACAAATGCACCAATAATACCTGCAATTAATCGCCTGACAAGTTCTTTATTTTTACTCAAAATTGATTTCTTCTTTTATGATTTTGATTGCTTTCAATACATCATCCGCTGCGACCATTACTTCATGAGAGCCCCAATGATAGTTAGTGTCACGTTTATTTAAGATGACTGCATCTATTTCATTTTCTCCCAGAACTGCTTTTACAATTTCTGCCCGATAGACTAATTCATCGGAAAAAATTTTCTGCCAACTACCCATTATACAATTTCTTTTTTTGAAACAGCCTGTAATAAGTAAACATAAACAGAATTCCGATAACCAAGAATATCAACACATACATTATTGATGGTGGTTCCTGATTTTCTATGTTAATTTCTGTTTGATTGATGTTAAATAGATAAATCATAGTAACGGTAAGACCATTATTAATAAAATGGGCAATCATAGGGTATATTAAATTTCCTGAATAGTAAAAAAGATAGCCAAAGAGCACACCCAGTGCCATTCTTGGAAGAAAACCGTAAAATTGAAAATGAAAAGCACTAAAAATGATAGCTGTTAGGATGATTGCTGCATGCGGATTCCTTAAATACTTTTCCATGGCAGTCTGTAAAATTCCTCTAAAAAGAAATTCCTCACCTATAGCTGGTACTGCAGCAATGACAATTAGTGTAAAAAGAAATTGATCTACCCCTTCAAATTTTGTTAAAAAAAGTGTTAACTCTGCTAGACTATCCTCTTTGTTTCTAATATAGTTTTCTACACTATTTAAAAACTCTGGTAAGACTAGTTGACTATTCCATTCAATCAGAACGGTATTAACCATCATAAAGCATATGGTGGCTATTACTGTTGCCCCTATAGCGATAGCAAATTTGTCCTGCTTCTTAAATAGAAAATTTGTTTCTGTTTTAAGAATATATTTAATGAAAAGATAAGGAGTTAGAATGAATAATGTAAAAGCAGAAGTTAATTGCATGACCATAATTGGCCACCATTTATCTGGAGAAGGGTTAATCATAATCTCTGCAGCTTCTTTTGCTTCGCCTATAAAAGGGAATGCTGCTAATGATGCAAAGAATGCAGCAATGAAGAATCCTGCAGCAAGACTAGCTAGAAGCATCAAGAAGATTAAAGCAGGTTGTTTATCGTCCGGAATTAATCTATGATGATAATTGTTCATATTTGAATTAAATTTGCTGCAAATTTAGACAATAAAGATTTGGTCAAAATAGGAAACTTAGAAATTGGTGAATTTCCGCTTTTACTGGCGCCAATGGAGGATGTAAGCGATCCACCCTTTCGTGCAGTCTGCAAAGAGAATGGTGCAGATGTCATGTACACAGAATTTATTTCAGCAGAAGGTCTTATTAGGGATGCTGCAAAAAGTGTACAGAAATTAGATATTTATGATTATGAAAGACCTATTGGAATTCAAATATTTGGCGATAAGATTGCCTCTATGAGAGAAGCAGCAGCCATTGCCGAGGCAGCTAATCCAGAGATAGTTGATATAAATTATGGATGCCCAGTTAAAAAAGTTGCTTGCAAAGGTGCAGGTGCAGGCATCTTATTGGATCTTCCTAAAATGCAGAATATGACATCAGAGATAGTCAAAGCAGTGGGTAGGCCGGTTACGGTTAAAACAAGGCTTGGCTGGGATGACGATACTATCAAAATTGTGGAAGTAGCTAAAAGGCTACAGGATGTAGGGATACAGGCATTGACAATCCATGGAAGAACCAGAAAACAAATGTATAAAGGAGAGGCTAATTGGGATTTTATTGCCGAAGTTAAAAACCACCCTGATATACACATCCCTATCTTTGGGAATGGAGACATTGACTCACCAGAAAAAGCGAAGCTATACAAAGAGAAGTATGGGGTAGATGGAATCATGATTGGTAGAGCTGCTATTGGTTATCCTTGGATTTTTAATGAGATTAAACACTATTTAGCAACAGGGAAAAAACTGGATCCACCCTCCATAGATGATAGGGTAGAAATCACAAAGAAGCACTTGACTTTTTCACTTGAATGGAAAGGGGATAGAAAAGGTGTATTTGAAATGAGAAGGCATTATACCAACTATTTTAGGGGAATCCCTCATTTTAAACCTTTTCGCAGTAGGCTTGTAGAATGTGATGACCCAAAGGAGATTTTTAATATTTTGGATGAAATATCTCATGAATTCTCTGACAGTATTATTATAAGTTAAAATGCTTAAAAACAGTCGTTATTTTGCATTGATGCTATTATTGATCTTATCATTAATATGGGGAAGTTCTTTTATAATGATTAAAAAAGGACTTGAATCACTTAGTGCTATTCAGGTAGGTGCTCTCAGAATTATAGCCGCAAGTTTAGTCATCTCACCGATAGCTTTTTTTAAACTAAAAGGACTTTCAAGAAAACAATTAGGACTCTTACTAATTATAGGAATAGTTGGTAGTTTAATTCCTGCATTCCTTTTTGCAATAGCTCAAACAGAATTGCCAAGTGCCTTTACAGGTGTCTTGAATGCATTAACCCCTTTGTTTGTTATACTGATGGGAGCCCTATTCTTTCAAAAAAAAATAGTAAAGTCTACTGCTATAGGAATAGTGATAGGTTTTATTGGAACGTCAGTTTTAATTGTCGGTTCATCTAAAGATGGATTGGCAGGTATTAATGCCTATGCGTTTTTAGTGGTATTAGCTACGATTATGTATGGTATAAACTTGAATACGATCAAATACTTCCTTGCTGAAGTAAATGCTATTGCCATTACGAGTGTAAGCCTTTTGTTTATGGGACCTTTTGCAATAGTGATTCTTTTAAATACAGATATATTATTGAGGATTCAAGAAAATCCAGAAGTCATTAATGGAATATATTATATTAGTGTATTGGGAGTAGTTGGAACGGCAATTGCCTTAATTGTATTTAATTACTTAGTGAAAATTACAGATCCTGTATTTACAAGTTCTGTAACTTATATTATTCCAATAGTTGCTATTTTGTGGGGAGTTTGGGATGGGGAACAACTAAGACTTATTCATTACCTTGGTATTGCACTTATACTGCTTGGTGTTTGGATAGCCAATAGACTATCCAAAGGCAGAAAATAGATAATCATTATTTCTAATTTAGTATGGTTTCTGATACATTTCTTTTTTTAACATTCAATATACTATAAATTGAAGAACACACTTCGTGGAACTTGTTTAGAATATTTTAATCAAAATCATACGTGCAAAACGCTAGCTTTAAAAAACTCACTAAAAAACGTATTAAAGATACCTTACTTGTAGAAATTGCTTGGGAGGTTATGAATCAGGTAGGTGGTATCTACACAGTTATCAGATCTAAAGCCCCTACTATAAGTGATAAGTGGAAAGGTAATTATTGTCTTGTAGGACCTTATGATCATCAGCAAGTGGCAGCTGAATTTGAACCAATAGTAGATACAGCGGATGCTTTTGGGATGGCTGTTGCTGAAATGAATAAACAAGGTTTAATTGTGCATTATGGTTATTGGTTGGTTACCGGTAGGCCTAAGGCAGTGCTTTTTGATTTGAACAGCGTACGAAATGCATTGGGGGATATTAAGTACCATCTTTGGAATGATCATGGTATTACTTTATCCCATGAAGATGCTTTGGTAAATGATGTGGTCGCTTTTGGCGAAATGACTAGACAATTTTTAACTATTTTGGCCAGTCAAGGGACTGATTACAGAGAGATAATAGCTCACTTTCATGAGTGGATGGCTGGTACAGCAATTCCAGCACTTAGAAGGAATAAAATAAATATAAAAACCATTTTCACTACGCATGCAACGATTCTGGGAAGGTATCTTGCTATGAATGATCCTTTGTTTTACGATCATCTTCCTTTTCAAGATTGGCAAAGAGAGGCAACACATTTTAACATTGAATCGCAAGTTTATATCGAAAGAGCTGCGGCTCATGGTGCACATGTTTTTACCACCGTTAGTGAAGTGACAGCGGAAGAATGTAAGTACCTAATAGGACGTGCGCCCGATTTTATTCTGCCTAATGGGATCAATAAAGAGAGGTTTGAGGCATTGCATGAGTTCCAAAATTTACACAAAGAATATAAGAATAAAATCCACCAATTTACTATTGGTCATTTTTTTCAAAGTTATACATTCGATTTAGATAAAACACTTTACTTTTTTACTTCAGGAAGATACGAATATAAAAATAAAGGTTATGACTTAACGCTTGAAGCATTGGCAAGGTTAAATCATCGGTTAAGACAAGATAACTCTGATATCACTGTTGTTATGTTTTTTGTCACAAAAAGACCTTTTCATTCTATTAACCCTGAAGCATTACAGTCTAAGGCTTTAATGGAAGAATTGAAGCATACTGTTGAGGCAATAAAGCAACAAGTAGGTGAAGCTTTGTTTTTTGAAGCAGCGTCTACCATGAACCATCATTTACCTTCTTTAAATAATTACATTGATGATTACTGGAAGTTGAGATATAGAAGAACTATCCAATCTTGGAAATCAGATAAACTTCCTTCTGTGGTAACACATAATTTAATAGATGATCACCAAGATGAGATACTTAATTTTTTAAGGGAGTCTAATTTAGTAAATCATGAGGATGATAGGGTGAAAATAGTTTACCACCCAGATTTTATCAATTATACTAATCCATTGTTTGGATTAGAGTATGGCCAATTTGTACGTGGCTGTCACTTAGGTGTTTTTCCGAGCTATTATGAGCCATGGGGATACACGCCGTTAGAATGTATTGCTAGTGGTGTCCCTGCAATTACAAGTGACCTTTCTGGTTTTGGTGATTTTGTCAAAAAAAACATGAAAGATAAAAGTAAATCAGGTGTTTATCTAGTAGAAAGGAATCAAAAATCATTTGAGGCTGCAGCAGATCAACTATACCTTCAGATGTATCGATATCTGAAATTATCAAGGAGAGATAGAATATCACATAGAAATAAAGTAGAGGCCTCCTCGGTGCAATTCGATTGGAAGTATTTAGTGAAATATTATGAAGAAGCATATTATAGTGCCTTAGAATTATGATTGTATGCTTACACTTGTTAGTTTGACCCGAATGATGAAATAGAAATTTCCTACTCACCATAATAGAGGCTATGGCTGTGTTGCAAATAAGAATTTAAACCACTACCTAATGGTTATTTATGATTTTTTCTTAAAAGGCTAATGACTAATTCCATCTAACCTGACATCAGAAATCTCATCCAAAATGCGGATAGGGATAACCACATCATTATATTTATAGGCTTTGACATGGCTGCTAGTAACAAGCTAGCCCCTTTTTGTTACTTTGCCTATGTATTGAAATGCAGGTAAAAAAAAGGGCTATTTGAGTCTTATGAATTCACTATTTAATCCCTAAGGGATATTAATTCCCCTAGCCGGGCGCCCCGACTCTTGAGTCGATCATTAAATTATTGCCCATAG
>CALGOB010000061.1 GCA_937958005.1 uncultured Cyclobacteriaceae bacterium | reverse complement strand
TTAAATCTATCCAACCCATAAAAAATAACATTTAAAATTTTAAGCATTTAATAATCAAATACTTGACTTGATGTTTGCTAAAGAAGTTTGAGTTTGAGAGCGAGTTTAGAGGAGCTTCCCCACAGATTTATTGCTTGATCCTATTTTATTTGGTTACTAGTAGCTATCTCATTTAACCCGAATGATGCAATAGAAATTTGATGCAAACCATAACTAACAGTCATTTAGCCACTTATGATTTTCTCTTAAAAGTCTAATGCATCATTCGGGTTTAATGCATTTATTTTAATTGAAAATTGAAAATTAGCTCAATACAATCCTGTTACTTTGTAAATAAGAATTTTCAGTAAATAAAAGATCATTGCAGAAATGGATTTATCAAAATTAGGATATAGTAGTAAATGGCTTAAGTATGGCTTACTGACAAAAGAAAAGTTAGATAAGCAATTGGAAGATTTTGCTAAAGCTGATGTGTTAAATACAGAGCATTATCGCTACCATAGTTTTAATGAATGGTTAAATTCCAAAAGCAAGTTATCAGATGAAGAGGTAGCAGCTTATCTTGAATTAGCTAAAGAAGATGAAGAACCGATAATGGCAGGAAACGCGCTAGGCATTCTATTCTCATCCACAATACTTAGTCGCAAACAATTTGATTACATTAAAAGTAGATTACCGGAATTTGGTACGTGGACTAAAAAATTGATCCTAAGGGTTACATTACAGAAAAGGGTTGAGTCTGAAGACATCACTGAAGATCTATACAAAGAATGCCTGGATTATAAAAAGAAGTTTAAAGACAATAGGTTACTAATTTCTATCATAAACGTTACTGATAACCAAGAAATCTTAGAGCAGTTTAAAACTAATGGTAGTGGAAAGCAAATCAGAACGTTAGCAGAAAAGAAGTTAAAGAAGATTCAAAAGAAAGAAGGTAATTGATTTATTAAAATACTAAACAGCTCGCCTAGTTTGACATATTTATCAAAGCTGGTCGTCAATTAGAAATCATGCAAAGAGAAAAAGTTTCATTTTCATGGGCACTCAAAGAATTTGTTTGGCCAAGAAAAAAGTTAGTAGCCATAGGTTTGATTTTAATACTTATCAAAAGTCTTTCAGGACTTGTATTACCATATGCAACTAAAGAATTGGTAGATGTAATCATTCCAGCTAAAGACTTTGACCAACTAACAGGGTTACTAATTGGGGTAACTATTGCTTTGCTTTTGCAATCCATTTCCTCTTTTTCACTTATAAGGCTCTTAAGTGTTGAAGCACAACATCTTATTTCAATACTTAGAGCGAAAGTTCAAAAAAAATTACTTACCCTTCCCATTAGTTATTTTGATAATAATAAATCAGGCGCTTTAGTCTCTAGGGTAATGACAGATGTAGAGGGGGTTAGGAATATTGTAGGGACAGGACTAGTTCAACTAATAGGCGGTAGTTTAACCTCCTTACTAGCTTTGATTTTACTTATAAACATTAATCCTTGGATGACTTTATTTGTTTTACTTCCTGTCATAATATTTGGATTGGTGGCCTTAAAAGCATTTGGATACATTAGACCTATATTTAAAAATAGAGCGGTAATTAACGCTGAAGTCACGGGGCGACTTACAGAAACGCTTAATGGTGTCCGGGTAATAAAAGGTTTCAATGCAGAGCAACAAGAAAATAGAGTATTTGAAAAAGGGGTAGAAAGGTTATATAATAACGTTAAAAAGAGTTTAACGGCGACTGCTTTAGTCAGTAGTTCGGCTACTCTCCTGCTAGGGTTAGCTTCTGTTGGGATTATGGGGATTGGCGGATATTTTATGATAGATGACAACCTATCTAATGGTGATTTTTTAGCCTTTCTATTGTATCTAGGCTTTTTAATTGCTCCAATTGTACAAATGAGTAATATCGGTAGTCAGCTAACTGAAGCAATGGCTGGATTAGATCGTACGCAAGAACTCATGGAAATGGAAGAAGAAAATGACCCTAAAAAAAGGCCTATCAATTTGGAAAAAATCACTGGAGGCATTGTATTTGACAAGGTTTCTTTCAGTTATGAAGAAAGCAAAGAGGTTTTACACAACATTAACTTTGAAGCACCAGCGGGAAGTGTGACAGCGTTGGTAGGTTCTTCTGGTTCTGGAAAATCTACAATTGCTGGATTAGCTGCCACCTTTTTAAATGCAACTAAAGGAAAAGTCTTATTAGACGGGCATGATTTATCGAAGGTTAACTTAAAGAATTTTCGTAAAAATTTGGGAGTGGTATTACAAGACGATTTCCTTTATGAAGGAACCATAAGAGAAAATATTTTATTTCCAAGGCCTGATGCAAGTGAGGAACAATTACAAGCAGCTATTAAAGGGGCTTATGTAAATGAATTTACTGATAGGTTTGAAGAAGGCCTTGAGACAGTTATAGGTGAAAGAGGGGTTAAATTATCTGGAGGTCAACGTCAAAGAATCTCAATTGCCAGGGCACTATTGGCTGATCCTAGAATCATTATTTTGGATGAAGCTACTTCAAATTTAGACACTGAAAGTGAGGCATTTATACAAAAAAGCTTAAATCAATTGATGAAAGACCGAACAACTTTCGTAATTGCGCATAGACTCAGTACCATTCAACAAGCAGATCAAATATTGGTTATCGAAAAAGGTAATATCGCAGAACGTGGAAGTCATGATCAACTCATTGCAAAAAAAGGCAGATATTATGAGTTGTTTACATATCAAAGTAGGATTTAATCCCTAATGGATACTTATTCCCCGGTCGGGCAACCCCCTACCCTTCTGCGAGCGCCGTAGCTTTCTCAACTGAAGCACTGGGACAGGGTTGGTTCATTTGAATAGTTAATCAATAAATAGGCTCTCCCTGAATTTAAAAAAATGAGAAAAAAAACTTCTTTAAACCCGAATGATGCATTAGACTTTTAATAGAAAATCATAAATGGCTGTTAGATAGCTGCTTAAATTCTGATTTGCAACGAAGACATAGTCTATATTTGAGTAGAAAATTAGGATTTAAGTGGCTAAATGACTGTTAGTTATGGTTTGCATCAAATTTCTATTGAATCATTCGGGTTAAACCTGAATGATGCATTAGGGATCGAAATGAAGGCTTTAAACACAAAAATTCAGGTATTTATGTTAAAGAAGCATTGCACAAATATGGTGATTTAACAAACTCGAGTTAAATGGCTGAATTGAAGTGATTTAAGAATGGAATAGATTTTCTAATGCATAATTTCAAGTTAAACCTCCAACTCATTTAACCCTGTAGGAATCCCATTTTTGAAGGAGGTAATGGGGGGTAAAATTGAGATGAAGATTATGAAGAATTATACCTTGAAGAGTTAGGCAAATAGAAATAGTTTGACATTCACAATTTTGTGAAAGTAGATATCCATAGTACCTTGCCAGTAGTTTCAAAACAATAATTCAAATATCAATATGTTTGATGGTCCAGACTTTCCTAAATCGCTAGATGAAGAACTCTTTGACACTTGGTTAGAAGAGGGTAGAGATAGTAAAATCGGTTACAATTACCTATTGATCATATGGGATGCATTTGAAGAAAAATACCTGCCAATATACATTGAAGATAAAGAAAAATCTAAAAGTTATGAGTCATTTGGAAATTCAGTAAATCAAGAAACCCTTGTTGCCATTTATGATTTGTATTCTGAATCGAGAATTGGGTTATGGAATTGATATTAAGGGATACTGGCTGAGGCATAACCAAAATTATAAAGAAAACTTCCTGTTCTTTTAAGGTTTTTGCCTAATTCAAAATCAAAACTATCTGCCAGTCTATTCATGGTACAAAAAACCCCACAGATATTGATGGCCTCTTCTATTGCTTCCATTTTGACTCCTCTATTAAGCAATGAGAGCATATCATCAGTGGTCAAATTATCTGGAGTCAGAGTAAGTTTCTCAATAAAAGGCAAGACAATTTTAAGCTTAGAATTAATAGGAGCACTCAATACATTGGTTAAGATTTGTTGAACTATTTTTTCACTTTTGGTGGCTTTTTCAACAACCGCACTGTGATCCGCTATGCAATATTGGCATTGGTTCTTTATCGAAACAAAAGTAGCGATAATCTCAGCATCTTGTTTATCCCAGTGTTTAAGGTTTCTCATGCTGCTATGACACCATTTTGCCATGGCTTTGCCAAAGAAATTTCTCCGGTAAGACATCACTAAAACTGGTGCAGGTGCTTGACCACCCATGATTAACTTCATAAAGCTAATGATCAATTTTTGAACCCATGAATGTCCATGATCTAGTATGGAAAGTCTCATGATCGGAAGTAATTTAGTAATGCCATTGCTTTATTAACTCGACCTAAGCCTGCAGCAACCGATCCAGTAACAGTTAATTCAAAAATTTCATCTTCTGAATAATCCTCTTTTAATAGGTCAATATCATTATCACTTATTTCATGGGCATTCAAGGTAAGTTTCTTTATATAGGAATCAAGGTTCTTGTCCTTTGTGTCCAATTCAGAAGAGAGACTTAGGTCTGAATAGATATGGCCAAAAAGCTGTACTCTCAAGTCTAAGTCAGAATGACCATCTTCAAAGAGGCTACGCTTTAATTTTTCAATGTATTTCATGTCGTAATCTGTTTAATCAAGCACTATTAAAATATAATTTGTTTAATTTATGCTAACCAGTTTAAAAACTACCATAATAAAGTCGTTTTTAATTAAAAATTATGAGTTACGATTTAAAGCTTTTTAGCCTGATTAATTCATGAATCTTTGTGATGAGAAGCTTAAGTAGCTGTTAGTTAGTGGCTCGCACAGGATTTCGACACGTAGGAATAATAGATTATTTTGAGTATCGAAATTTGAGCAAGTCGCTAAATGATAGTTAAT
>CALGOB010000060.1 GCA_937958005.1 uncultured Cyclobacteriaceae bacterium | reverse complement strand
AATATCACAATAGATTATTAGATGATGTTTATGGAAACCTTTCAATCATAAAATTTTTAATGCTATTTTTACATCCAAAATATTTAGCTCATCAATTTCTAATTTACGATTAAGTGTTTCAATTATGGAAAAAGAACAACCATCACCACTAGAGAAAAATTCATTGTCTACTGAAAAAGTAGACGAGATAATGGACAAGAACCTAGAATTATATAATGCGATCAATAATCCTTGGTTGCTTATCAGAAAGGGAGGAAGCCTAGGTATTAAAGGTGTTGGTCGTTTGATTGGCATTATAATTCTCTTTGCAATTTCAAATATTGTATTGTTCTTCCTCTTTCCATTTATTAAATTTTTTGTGGTTGAATACAAACAGGAAAACATAGTTTTCTTGTTGATTATATTAATAGCAGGTGTATCGTTTACATCCTTAGCTGGATATAAGGCCTATAAATATGTCATATTGGACACGGTAAGAATTATTTATGAAAATTCAGAGCAGTTATTCTTAAAACTGATCGGTTTAGTTGTTAATAAACTAGATGAATTGGCTAAAAGTAAAGTGGATTTAAACAATGCTAATCTAAAAAAAGCCATCAATTTTACTCAAGTTGTAAATGAAAAGTTTAAAAAAGCGCCAAAAATAGTACAAAAGGGGATTGTCCTGATTTTAAATAGAATTCCTTTAACAGAACTAGTAACAGAATTTAAAGAGGACATAATGAGTGGAAATAAAGAAGAGGTGACGATTAAGTTGCATAGAAAAATAGATGGTTTCATTTCAGAAACTATTTTTGGAGGCAATAACACCAATTGGATTTTTTGGCTACTCCCTCTTAACCTCATTACGATCATTATATTGACCATTTTTTTAATAAAATAGGATGGTTCATCGATACTGTCCTAGTAAGGTTTTCTGAAAGAAATCTTTCGATTTGGGGAGAGGCAATCCCTAAATGAAGCCATACTCAGTTTGATTAATTTTAAATTTATCCAAAGATAAGCGGTCTTCTTATAAATCTTAATGGGTATAAGACAAAGCCATCTGGATAGAAAAGATGAGAGGATTGTTGGGGAGATTTACCGAAAATCTCAGAGTCCTTTCAGAGACTCTGAGAAGGGTTTATGGTGTATTTATATAATAAAAAGTTATTTTGGGTACATTACGAACCCAGAATGACTTTTATTAAAACTTAGTAGAACTGACACCCTCTACCTGTACACATCATCCGAAGTACGGTTATTCCACCTCCTCCTTTGGCAGTTTCTGCCTTATCTTTACCCAAGCCAGTGACAAAACTTTTGACCTTTAGGTCTGTTATGTTTAGTTTATTCATTTTCATAATAATTAGTTTTATAGAATTTCCTACTCTCTTTCAGGCTTTTCGGATCCGCCTCGTTGTGAGACAAAGTTGATAAATTCTATGCATGAAGTAAATCGCATGTCACTGTGATTTTTAATATCGCAAGTTGATGTGAGTAGTCATCTCTTATAGCATAAGAAGTTCTAATACACGGTATTAAGGCTCTATTTCGAGGGCAACGCATCCCCTAAACTCTAACTTTGAAAATGCGGTTTCATCTTCCGAAGTGCCGCCCTTTAAAAAATTGATGTTCAATTCTTTAGAATCAGATAATGAGGTAACAAAGCTCTGAATCTTCAACTCCGATAAATTGATTTTTTTAGATTTCATATAGTGATTATCTAGGTTTAATATTTATTGAACCACTAAGTTACTTTAGCTTTCGCATAAAGTAAATCACGGGCACGTGTGATATTTTTCTACTAAGAAATCTGTAGATGAATCATGCCACCAGCCCACGAACCAATGCCTCCCGCATTAACCCAACACCATTATTTACCTTTAGTTTTTTCATAAGGTTTCTTCTATGAGTTTCAACAGTATAAAGGCTGATGAATAATTTATCCGCTATTTCGGTATTTGTAAGTTCCTTGGTAATAAGCTGTAGGACTTCTAATTCCCTTTTGGTTAGTTTTAAATTTTCAGAAGTTGTGCTCGGTTCTTGATGCATTAAGCTATTGACCAACGCATTTTTAACTTCATCAGTAAAGTATTGCCCATTCTCGCTAATTAGCTGAATCGCCTCCAAAAGAACTGTTTTATCACAATTCTTTAGGATATACCCGGATACACCTGCTTCAAGTAATTCCTTGATCTTAATCCCTTCACAATGCATACTACAGATGAGTGTTTTTACCCCAATATGATTTTTATTAATTTCACGGGTTAACTCAAGTCCATCCATGCCCTTCATGGTCAGGTCAGAGATGACTAAATCAGCCTCTTTATTTCCCAAAATTTTCAATACTTCCATTCCTGATATAGCACAGCCAATGATTTCAATTTCCTCTTGATCCCTAAGCAATGATTCTATTCCTTCTAAAAACATTGAATGGTCATCTGCTAGTATAATTCTTATTTTATTTTTCATGCTACTATTGATTTGATTGGAAAATCTATATTTACTATGGTACCTCTACCTTTTCTTGAGTCTATGTTAAAACGTCCATTTAAAAGATTTACCCTCGATACGATATTTGATAAACCATTGCCACTGGTTTTAAGATTAAAATCAAAACCCCTTCCATCATCCTCTACGGTTAGGTTAATCAATTCGTCTATTTTAAGGAGTTGAAGGTCTACGACTTTGGCACTGGCATGCTTAATGACATTGGTGACTATTTCTTGCATAATTCTATAGATTTCAATTTGATATTTCTCATCCAATGTATTGAGTTCTTCAGGACATTGGAAATCTGCGTTGATAGTTAGGTCGCTTTTTTGCAGATCACTGATAAAACTACTTAAGACTCCAGTGAAATGTGTACTGAGGAATTTAGGAGGAGCTAGGTTATGAGCGACAGACCTTACTTCATTACAAGCTCTATCAAGCCTTTTGGTTAAACTTAGTATTTTCTCTTGGTCAGAATCAACCAAAATTCTTTGTAGTCCTATTTTTAAACTAGCTAATGTTCCTCCAATACCATCATGCAAATCTCGTGCAACTCTATCTCTTTCCTGCTCTTGGCCTAAGATAAAAGATTTCATTGATTTCACTTCTCTCTCTTTCAGTAGATGGATAATGGTTTGCCTGTGTATTAATTCATTTTTTTTGAGCTCCATTTGAGTTGATTTCATTTTTCGTTTTTGAATGCTGTAGGCATAAAGCGCTATTCCTATCAAAATGATGCTTACAAATGAGATTACAGTGGTTATCAGGTTTTGTCGTTGAGTATCTAATTGAATTTTAGCGTTTTTCAGGTCATTTTTATCTTTCAAAAACTGAAGGTTATAAACTGCCTCTATCTCAGAGATGAGCTTGACGTCTTTCTTATGGCTAATTGAGTCCTTGTAAATATCTGATACTTCAAAGTAGAAATAAGCACTGTCAATCAACTTTAGATTTTTAAAGGTTTTGGATAACCCTCTAGCGGCTGAATGAACCGTTTCTAATGCATTAAGCTCTTTGCCTAACCTGAAACCTTGATAATAGTAATCAAGAGCACTGTCATAACTGTTTTTTAATAGAAATACATTGGCGATGTAGTTGTAAGTGCGTGCTTCATTGTACGGTTTCTCTTCTTCTATTAAAAACTTAAGCGCTTTTTGATGATAATACAATGCTTGATCATAATCCTTTAAATCTAGGTAAATGAAGGCAAGGTTATTCTGGTTTAATTTTGAGCCACTTAAGCCTCTTTCACGTTTGATTTCAACTGACTGATTATAAAAATCGAAAGCTTTGTCAAATTCTTTCTGTTTCCGATAAATTAAGCTCAGGTTATTAAGCAAATAAGCTGTTCTTAGGGTATCATTTAGGTCTTTATAAATGTCCAATGCTTGATTATAGAATTTTAGACTCTTTGTAAGATTGCCGAGCCTTGAATTATTGATACCTATATTGGTGAGATATCTGGCTTTTAGGCTATCTAATCCCATTTTAATACTCCAAGAGAGCCCTTTGTAAAAAGACTCCGTGGATGCATTGAAATTACCTAGGTTTCTATAGAATACCCCTAGATTTAAATAGGTCGAATCTAATTTTGCTATAGACCTAGCACTAGAACTATCAACATCCATTCTATGCTGTATTTTAATATCACCAGCATTTACCATGGCTGCTTTAGAAGAGCTTGTAACAATCAAAAGAAGAGAGAGCAATAAAATAATAAAAATTCTCAAAGAAGAACACATTAGTTATTTTGTTTGGCTAAACATAATGAAAAGTCAAAGAATAAAGTTTGAGCCTTTCCCTTTATGCTAGTTATTGAAATTAGGTCAATCGTCAATCCCTGAATTTAAGGAGATCTTTGAAAAGAATGAAATCTTGAATAAGATAAGATAAGATTTTTAGTTTGAAAAGTGTAAATTTCTCATACTTACCTCTTATTACAATAGGCAATGAATCTTTAAAATTCTATTTTGGTTAAATTAAGGATAAGCACATAACAAAACAGTTTCATCAGCTGATCTCTACCACCTAATAATAATTGAACCCGAATGATGCATTAGACTTTTAAGAGAAAATCATAAATGACTGTTAGTTATGGTTTGCATCTAACTTCTATTGCATCATTCGGGTTGAAATTAACTTTACTTGCTATTAAAATTGAAAGAGCTTTTGTGATCTTATGGCGGGCTAAATAGAGTCTAATCTAAAGTCAAATTATCACCCACGATGGTATCCTCATAATCGTTTATTCATCATCTAGAAGGAGTTTGGGGAGACACAAACTCAGGAGAAAAGTATATTATGAACAGATTCAAAATAGGGGAGAAGTGTTTTGGATAAAGGTGTATAGCCGTAACATTTATACAATCAGTCTTTCAACCACCTCATATTTTCATTTTCATTATTTTACTATGTAATTTGCCGAAATAATTGAAATCATTTCATTTTACAAGAACTATAAATAAAAACTTATGAGAAGGATTTTACTATCCATCATGCTATTGGGTTCTATATTTAGTTGGTCTTCGGCACAAGAAAATTTTCCTAAAAATGGAGTCAAAGATGATAGGCCTGATATTTATGTATTTACTAATGCAACAATTTATATAGATTATCAAACCAAATTGGAGAAGGCTACCTTGGTAGTTTCGAATGGTAAAGTAAAAGCGGTGGGAAAATCTGCTTCCATTCCTAAAGGAGCTGTTGTGACAGACTTAAGTGGTAAAACAATTTATCCTGCCTGGGTAGAACCTTATGGAAATTATGGACTGCCTAATATCCCTAAAAGGCCTAATGGAAATGGAAGACCTCAATTTGATTCTAAACGAAAAGGACCTTATGGTTGGAATGATAATATTTTAGCAGATTATAAAGCAGTTAGCGCTTTTAGTGTAAGGAGGAAGGATGCTGAATCATTAAAAAAGAATGGTTTTGGTGCTGTTAATAGCATTATGGAGAATGGCTTGGTAAGAGGTACTTCCGTTTTAACCTCATTGGCCAATTTATCAGATAATCTAGTGATTATAAAGGGAGAAGCTACCGCTAATTTCTCTTTTCAGAATGCAGCTACTGCTCAGCAATACCCCAACTCTATCATGGGGAGGGTAGCCTTAATTAGGCAGACCTATTATGATGCGAAGTGGTATCAAAGCCCAGCAAATGATTTGCAAGCCAATTTGTCTTTGGAAGCATTCAATCAAATTAAAAATATGCCTGCTATTTTTGAAGTAGGAAATAAACAAGATGCTCTACTGGCAGATAAAATTGGTGATGAGTTTGGTGTTCAATATATATTAAAAGGGGCTGGAGACGAATATCAATGGATAGAGGCTATTAAGAAAACAGGGGCCAGCTATATTATCCCTTTAAACTTTCCCAAGGCTTATGATGTAGAAGATCCTTATGCCGCATTGAGTGTGTCCTATGACCAAATGAAGCACTGGGAATTAGCACCTGGTAATGCCAAATCAATGGCTGATGCTGGAGTAATTTTTGCATTTACTGCGGATGGACTAAAAAATAAAGGGGATTATTTAAAGCATATTAGAAAGACAATTGCACATGGATTATCAGAGACCGATGCTCTTAAAGCAATGACTTATAATCCAGCTAAATTGTTAAAAGCTCAGACGCAAGTAGGCAGCTTGAAAAATGGGATGTTGGCTAATTTTGTGATTACTTCTGGAAATGTTTTTGAAGAAAGCACCATTCTTCATGAAACATGGGTTCAAGGTACAAAAACAATAATGTCAGACATGAATGCGCTTGATTTTTCTGGAAATTATAGATTAAATATAGAAGGGAAAACACTTCAATTGGCCATTACAGGAAAACCAGGTAGTCAAAAAGCAAAAATAAGCTTGAATGATTCTACAGTATATAAAGGTAAATCTAATATTGCAGGGGAGAATTTGACTATTAGCTTCAAAGAAGGAGAAAATGCAACTAACTCCATCAGGATGACTGGGTGGAAGAGCGGCAATGGTTTTAGTGGAGATGCCCAAAAACCCAATGGTGAATGGATTAAATGGAAAGCTTCATTTTTAAGTAAAGTAGACAAGAAAGAGAAGTCATCAAAAAATACTGAGATAGAGAAAGTGAATACAAAAGGAAGTGTTATTTATCCATTTGTAGCTTTTGGAAGTAAAGAAAAATTAAAACAAGAGACTGTATTATTTAAAAATGCAACAGTATGGACCAATGAAGCTGATGGCGTTTTGATGAATACAGATGTATTGGTTGTAGACGGTAAGATTAACAAAATTGGAAAAAACCTATCAGCTAAAAATGCAAAAGAAATAGATGCAACAGGTAAATACTTGACCAGTGGAATTATAGACGAACATTCGCATGCGGCATTGAGTGGAGTAAACGAAGGATCACATGCTATTACAGCGGAAGTGAGAATGTACGATGCAGTGGATTCAGAAGATATTGATATTTATAGACAATTAGCAGGAGGGGTAACAGTTGCGCAACTATTACATGGATCAGCTAATCCCGTTGGAGGTCAATCAGCGTTGGTTAAATTCAAATGGGGGGTTACACCAGATGAAATGAAAATTAAAGGAGCAGATGGGTTCATAAAATTTGCGTTAGGTGAGAATGTGAAGCAATCTAACTGGGGAGACAACAATACCATCAGGTTCCCACAAACTAGAATGGGGGTAGAACAGGTTTTTGTAGATGCGTTTACCAAAGCAGTTGAATATGATGCAGCTTGGAAAAAGTACAACGGTTTATCTGCAAGAGCTAAACAAACAACTACAGCGCCTAGAAGGGATTTACAGTTGGAAGCACTGGCTGAAATAGTCAATAAGAAAAGGTTTATTAGTTGTCACTCTTATGTGCAATCAGAGATTAACATGCTCATGAAGGTAGCTGAAAGTTTTAATTTCAATGTGAACACATTTACTCATATTTTGGAGGGTTATAAAGTAGCCGATAAGATGGCCAAGCATGGTGCAGGTGGGTCTACATTTGCGGACTGGTGGGCTTACAAGTATGAAGTAAAAGATGCTATTCCATACAATGCCAATTTAATGGCACAAGCAGGTGTGACGGTGGCAATTAATTCAGATGATGGGGAAATGGCCAGAAGGTTGAATCAAGAAGCTGCTAAGTCTGTGAAATATGGTAATATGAGTGAATCTGAAGCATGGAAAATGGTCACCTTAAACCCCGCTAAATTACTACACCTAGATGATCGGATGGGATCCATTAAAAAAGGAAAAGATGGAGACTTGGTATTGTGGTCAGACAATCCTTTATCCATTTACGCGAGAGCTGAAAAAACAATGGTTGATGGAATTATCTATTTTGATATTGACAGAGATCTACAATTGAGAGATGAAATGAGACAAGACAAAGCAAGGATTATCAATTTGATGAGAGGAGATAAAAAAGCAGGTAAGCCTACTCAAAAGCCAAGTCCTAAATATAAACATAATTATCACTGTGAAGATTTATTGCTATATAATGTAGAAGTATCAGATAAGTAATATTTAAACTGACAAAAAATTATGAAAAATATACTATTAACATTGTTTATACTGATACACTGCTTTAAAGTATCAGCACAGGTTCCAGAACCTGCAAAACCTCAAAGTGGATCTATATTGTTAAATGGAGCTACTGCCCATTTAGGAGATGGCACTGTGATCGCTAATTCTTTGATATCATTTGTAGATGGTAAATTAAAGATGGTGGCTGATGCAGAAACTGCTAAAATCGATTTTTCTCAGTTTGATCAAGTCATAGAGTTAAAAGGGAAACACGTCTATCCCGGTTTGATTTTGCCAAATACCACCTTAGGACTTGTAGATGTAAATGCAGTGAGAGCTACTAGGGATTTTCAAGAAGTTGGGGGAGTTAATCCTAACGTAAGAAGTTTGATTGCTTATAATACGGACTCAGAACTGATTGCTACGTTACGCTATAATGGTATATTATTAGCGCAAGCAACACCCACTGGTGGTACGGTAAGCGGTACATCCTCTATTATGATGCTTGATGGATGGAACTGGGAAGATGCTGCCTATGTAATCGATGATGGAATTCATTTAAACTGGCCAGTACAGAAACTGGGAGCCAGATGGTGGCTGGGTGAAAGTGAAGGAAGAATAAATCCTAATTATAAAGCTAATATTGGAATAATAGACCAACTATTTAAAGATGCGTTTGCTTATAATAAACAATCAAATCCTAGTAACAAAAACATCAAACTTGGGGCAATGAAGCAGGTTGTAAATGGTAATGCTTCTTTGTTTATTCATGTGAATAATAGAGGTGGAATTATCAAATCTATACAATGGGCTAAGAAAGCAGGAATTAAAAAGGTCGTTTTGGTAGGAGCAAGAGATGCCTACTATGCGATGGATTTTATCAAAGAAAATGATGTGGCTGTTTTGTTGGATGAAGTCCATAGGTTACCTAATAGAACAGATGAAGATTTTGATCTGCCTTATAGATTGCCAGGTATTCTACATAAAAATGGTATTTTGGTTGGGCTTACTTATCCTAGTTTACAATCTTCTAGAAACTTACCGTTTTTTGCTGGGACAGTGAGTGCTTATGGATTAGATAAAGAAGAAGCATTAAAACTAGTGACTTCCAGTACTGCTAAAATATTAGGTATTTCAGATAGGACTGGAACCTTAAAAGTTGGGTTAGATGCCAACCTAGTAGTTTCAGAGGGAGATCTTTTAGATATGAGAACCAATCAATTAACACATGCTTTTATTCAAGGGAAGGCATTGAATTTAGAAGGCAAACAACAAGCACTTTACAAACGATTCAAAGCTAAATATGAGGGTAATTAATATCTAATCTATTAGATGGAAAGTATATGACTAGTTGTTTCTAAAGAACGGCGTTTCTGAAGAAGTGAAACTTGACTAGGCAGATCGAAACAGATTTTTGAAGAATATAGTTCATTTAGCGTCCCCAAGTAGCTAAAAAATATAGTAAATAACGGTGTTGATTGAGTTTTATTTTGTATATTTATACTCTATTTCACCTAATAACAGTAGAATCTATTTTTAAGAGGATGTCCCATAGGACATCCTTTTTAATTTTATCCTAGTTTGATTAATAATGGAATTGAATAGATAGAGGAATATAAACGTCCACTTATGTGCCTTTTATTCTTGAGTTTATCAAATTAACTGTCTAATTATCAGATATTTACATTTAATCCCTAAGGGATATTAATTCCCCTGGCCGGGCGCCCCGACTCTTCTGCGAGCGCTATAGCTTTCTCTGCGGAGGCGCTGAGGCGATCATTAAATCATTGCCCATAGATACCCCGTACCCTTGGGTCGGGGTTGGTTCATTTTGTATTACAACATAGAAGGTTTTTAAAAGTTTTGAAGGATGAGTAAGCATAAAAAAATAATTTTATAGATCACTGAATAAAAATAAGCAGGTAGCTGTTAATTGCTATCTACTTATTTTCATCAAATAAACTTTAGAGATCCCCTTTATCACTTATAACTAACTATAGGAGGCTATATTCCTTTGAATACATATGGATGAAACATGATTATCTATAATTTTAATGAAATGTTATCCATTTCAGGTCTGTCCCTAATCAGTTGTGATAAACTAAAATTTACCTTGTTACCGGGCAAATTACGAAAAACGTACCATCGCCTTGTCCGCATATTGGAAATTCATTAGTAACTAGAGAAGAACCTCCATTTACTGTCTTTGCATTGCTTTCATTCATTTTAGTAACAAAACTTTTTACTTTTAAAGAACTTAGATTCATTTTGTTTTTCATCACTCTTATTTGTTAATTATTTCCTTACTCTGTTTTAGATTTTTCAGGAAGCACCTGTTCAACAAATTTCATATTTAAAGGAATGAAAATAAATCCCATATTTAAGTGAATTTTTGAACTGATTTAATTCAGTTACGAATGAACCAACCCTGACCCATATACACCCAGTACCCTTGGGGCGAGGGTGATTTATTCCGTATAAAAATGCTTGATTGAAGACGTGAAAACAAGACAATTGTCTCCGATCTTCTTTTAAAAGAGACCACATTATACTAAGTAAATAACTAATTTTATCCCAAAATTCCAGTGGATGAAAATTGCTTTTATATTTCTTTTAATTTCAAGTTTAGGGATACCTTGCTGTTTATCACAGAATCATTCTTCTCTATTTAAAATAGAGTGGGGAACAGGGCAGCGTTTAAAAAGAAAAGAAGGAAATGTAATCAACATATTTGGATCAGATAAAGAAGGTTTTTATACTTTGAGTTCTTGGAACTCAGCATTCTCTGATGTTTTATACCGAACTGGAGGCACTACCTCTTTCCAATTAAATTATTATACAAATGACCTTAAAAGAGTTCATAGTAAAAATATTAACTTAGATAATCGCTCGATAAAGAGAACATTTGAATCTATGTTCCAAATGAGAGATAATAGGTTTTACCTCTTCACTTCTTTTTTAAATCAAAAAAGAGAAAATGTACTGAATGTACAACTAATGAAACCTAAAAGCTTGCAGCTCTCTTCAAACTATAAGGAAGTACATCGTCTCTCTTTTGCGGGATATGGGAAAAATAACAGTGGATCCTATGGATTTAAAATGTCATCAGATAGTACCAAATTATTGGTATTTTATAACCTGCCTTATCAGAAAAATGCAAATGAAAAATTTGGATTCAAGGTATTTGATCAACATTTGAAACCTATTTGGGAAAAAGAAATAGAATTACCTTATACAGATGAACTTTTTAACCTTGAGCGTATCCAAGTAGATAACGAAGGGAATCTCTTCATTTTAGGGCGTGTTTTTAAGAATAAAGTTAAATTAAGAGCTAACGGGAAGCCCAATTATGAATTGGCCCTTTTGGTGTATCGCAACCATGCTAAGGATTTAAACGAATATCAAATCAACTTAGCAGAAAAATACATAGCAGATGTTAAAATGTTAGTAGACGAGAGAGGTGTTGTAACCTGTGCAGGACTTTACTCCGATATTGGTCAAGGCGGTGTAAAGGGAGTGTTTCATAAAACAATAGACATCCATAGCCAAAAGACAAAAAATGAACAGATATCAGCATTTGAGACAGAATTTATCATGTCTGGTGAAGAAAACTCAAAACAAGCAATTAAGAAACTGAAAAAAGGAAGAGAGATTTTGTTTGCTTATTATTTAAATGAAATAATTGATAGAAACGATGGCGGATTTTTATTAATAGCAGAGCAATATTATGACAAAGCAATTCAGACAAATTCTTTTACTGGAGGTATTTCAAGAAACTATACAAAGTATTTTTATAATGATGTCTTGTTGGTAAGTATAGGCGCTAATGGGAAATTAGAATGGACAGAAAAAATACATAAAGATCAGGTTACAGTCAATGATCAAGGGTTTTACTCATCCTATCAATTATCAAAGGTGGATGATAAACTTTACTTTCTTTTTAATGACCATAAAGACAATTTAAACCTAAAAGCAGAAGATCGAAGAGAGTTTAATGCGAGAGGAGGAGTCATTAATTTAGTTGAAGTAGATAGAAATGGCAATCAAAAGAAATATCCACTTTATGATCAGCTATTTAAAGAACCGATGATCAGACCGCTGATCTCTAGGCAATTAAGAAATGAAATCATAATGGTTGGCATTTTTGGTAGAGAACAACGCATTGGTAAAGTGAAACTAAATGGTAGATAATAAGACTGGTTAGCCTCAGGGAGAGCATCCATACAAATGGATAATTAACCACTAAGAAATGTCAGCCAATAATTGTTGTCATGTTCAGTAGATTGTTGGAATGAAACCAATCCCGATCCAAGGGTGAAATGCTCTTAAATTAAGAAAAAAAGCCATCTAGAAGGATCTAAATGGCCTATTATTTTGCTGATAAAGTATAATCAAAACGACATTAACATGAGCACTTTATGCTACTTAAGTGAAGAACTTGAGGGTTCTTAAAAATCTTTTAATCCTTAATTGCCCGACTCTTCTGCGAGCGCTATAGCTTTCTCTGCGGAGACGTTGAGTCGATCATTAAACCCGAATGATGCATTAGACTTTTAAGAGAAAATCATAAATGGCTAGATGACTGTTAGTTATGGTTTGTATCAAATTTCTATTGCATCATTCGGATTAAAAGAACCCTTTGTAAAGCAGGTCAACTTTTGTATTCGTCATAGTGTAAAGAATTCCAGGTTTGCCAAATCAATTATGGAAAAGGAAGGCAATGATTTTATCACCTATTGAGACCCCAGCCCAAGAGAAAACAGTAAGAAAAATGGACTTGATTACCGTCCTTTAAAAATCTGTGTAACAAAAGTCCAGCTCAGCACAAGGGAAACTGAATTACTTGTTTCCAGTTTGCTGGACACTCCACCTGGAAGGATTTGAATTGGAAGTACTAGATTATTTATTGAAACCGATTTCATTTGAGCGATTTATAAAAGCGATCAATAGATTCCCGAGAAAACCTGAAGTTGGAAAAGAACCTGCTACCTACCTTGATAAACCTGACGAGTTCCTGTATGTCAAAAGCGAGAGAAAAACATTGAAACTTTTGAGGCAAAATGTATCCTTTATTGAAGGACTTAGTAACTATATTATTGTTCATGTTGACGGAAATCAACACATTGTTTATACTTCACTAAATGAAATCCTAAAGGAATTAGATCATAACTTTTTAAGGATACACAAATCATATATTATCAATAAGAAAATGATTAAATCTTACTCGAAGGAGGTGGTGTGTCTAGAAAATAGAGAACTGCCTATTGGCAAATCTTATAAGCAGGTGATAGAAGATTTTTAGAGGAGATTTGTCGTTTATTTATGGTTTTACTAAAAAATGATCGTTTTTTGAGGTTCAATTTATAATTTGCTACGAAAAAGAAGGCTTTATTTAATTATTTGCTAGGAGTTGAAATACTAACCTAATTTTAAAAATTTGATGAAAAACCTAGCTTTTACAAAAGATGTTCCCCATTTAGGAACACACAAAATCTCATATATTGAGAAACGATCAATTAAGTATTTCATGATTGTAATGATCATGATCCTTTCTTCTTTTAGGGCAAATGCGCAAGATGAAGATGTCATGTTTCAAGCTTTTGATTGGAATGTGCAACAGCAACCTGCCGGACAGACATGGTACGGTGTTTTAGACCAAGTAAAACAAGAAATAGCAGATGCCGGAATTGACCTGATATGGATGCCACCACCTAGTAATAGTGCGGCACCACAAGGCTATTTACCCAGAGAACTATATGATCTTAATTCTGCTTATGGATCACAGCAGCAGTTGATAAACCTCATTGCCTCTTTTCATTCATTAGATATGCAGGTAATCAGTGATATCGTGATTAACCATAGGGTAGGTTCTGTAGATGCAGTAACTTTTGACAATCCAGCTTGGCCTACTTATTTTATTACTGCAGATGATGAGGGACCCCAGTTTGTCAATAGACCAGTCGATTTAAGTATCAATGGTGATTACGTCCCAGGATTCGCGCTTAAAGCAGACGGTTCCAATGGGGCATTTGCAGCAGCAAGAGACTTAGATCATTTTAACCCCGCAGTACGTGCTGAAATCATTAGATGGATGAATTTCTTAAGAAATGACATTGGATTTGATGGATGGAGATATGATTTTGTTCATGGTTATGACCCTATTTTTAACAAAGAATATAATGATGCAACCAGTCCATATTTTGCAGTTGGGGAATTACTTGAAAGTAGCAGGGTGCAAACTAATAACTGGGTAAATTTTACTCAGCAATCTTCTTCAGCTTTTGATTTTAATACAAAAGTAGCTTTGCAAAATGCCATACGTGCCAATAACTTTTCTTTTTTACGTGATTTTAGTGGCAATTCTTCAGGAATGATAGGTATCAACCCCGCTAAATCTGTTACTTTTCTTGATAATCATGATACGGGACTTGCCCAGCAATGTTGTGGATCCAACTTTGTCTTTCCATCTGATGAATCAAGTTTAAGAAAGGGTTATGCGTACATCTTGACACACCCGGGAAATCCAATGGTATTCTGGACACACTTTTTTGATGGTGGACAAGGTGTAAGAAATGCAATTAGCGATTTGATTGCTATCAGGAAAGATGTGAGGATTCATGCTGGAACTACAATGAATATTGTAGAATCACGTAATGATTTATATGCGGCATTTATAGATGGACGTAATGGAACTATTGCCATGAAACTGGGCCCTGGCGATTGGTCACCGACAGGACAAGGATGGGTGTTGAGAACATCGGGTTCAGACTACGCCGTATGGACTCAAGGCGGTAGTAGCAATGGTGGAGGCAATACAACTTCTGCAGATCCATTTACAGTGAACTTTAGAAAACCAGCTAATTGGGGACCTAATTCATTCGTTTACTTTTTTAACAATGCAACTAATTCTTTGTTAGAAGGCACTCAGAATTTCCCTGGTCAGCAAATGACGAACTTAAGTGGATCTGATTGGTATGCTTATACATTAAACCCGCCAGCAGGAGTAGCTGCAGAGAATATTAGCTTGTTGTTTGCTGATGGTCAAGGGAATCAGACACCAGACTTAACAAGAGGTACGGATGGCTGGTACACCAATGGCAGTTGGACACAAAATTGCCCTGTTGCTTGTCCTGGTTCTGGAGGATCTAACAATAGCAATAGTTTTACAGTTAGATTCAGAAGGCCTAATAATTGGTCTACTTCTGTGAATGCATATTTCTTTAGCACAGCTAGTAACTCAGTTTTAAGAGGAACCGCTAATTTCCCAGGCCAGTCAATGACTAGACTTAACGACCGATGGTATGAATATGAAGTTACTGTGCCCGCAGGTGAGAGTAACCAGAATATTGCTATGGTTTTTAATGATGGTAATGGTAGACAATCAATAGATATTCAGAGAGGTTCAGATGGTTGGTACACCAATGGTAGCTGGTCAACTAACTGCCCTATAGGTTGTCAAGGGATTTCGCAAGGAAGAACTGATTTAGCATTGGTTGAAGAGTTAAAAGAAGAGAATTTTTCTTTTAACGTTTTTCCAAACCCAGCAAGCGATCAAATTTCAGTAACTTTTGCCATGGCAGAAGACTCACCAGTGAAAGTTAGAATTATAGGAATGGATGGAAAAGTAGTGTCTGAAAAAAACACGAATGATTCTAAGAAAGGAAATCAACAACTAGTGATATCTACCACTAGTTTACAAAGTGGCTTATACTTACTGGTTTTGGAAACAAATCAAATAACCAGTAAACAGAAGTTATTGATTAAGTGATTTATTGGAAACTGTGAATGTTAAGTAATTACAAAGACTGCCTCAAAAGGGCAGTCTTAATCTACTTTCTGACTAATTCAATTTGTGAGTTAAGTTGTTAAACTGGTCAGATTTTGTTCATAAAATTGAAAATAATCTAATAAGCAAATTTTCTTCCTAAGAGATTCGATTGTTCTGTCAAGACTTTGCAGAACCTTGACTTTAAGGATATTTATTCATTTCCAGAAATCACATTATTCGAGTTACTTGGTTCATTCATTATAATCACTTTGTCAAAACCAGCATCTAAAACAAAAGTATTATCTGTTATCCTAGAATTGATGGATTGATCTATAATCACACCATCAACAGCTTTACCTGTCGCATTTACCATGTTATTCTCAAACCTAATCCTATCACTACCTACAATCTCTAAACCTGTGTCTATTGTATTGCTTATCAAATGTAAACCAATGGCATTTCGGATAGATGAAGATCTTTTTGCTTTGATGGTGCAATTTCTGATCTCTGAAGTGTAGGATTCTATATCATTGGTTAAATTTGGGATCATACGATTATATCCATTTATGAAAACATATCGGCCTTCTACATCAATGTCTTCATCATGAATACTTACTTTATTACTATATGTACCATAAATTAAGGCTGTACTATTCCTATCATCACTACGATAGGTGTTCTCAAAGATATCTGCATTTTCAGCTTTTTCAACTATCAAACCAGCACTAAAATTTGAAATTTGATTTTCACTTACCTGAGATTGGCCACCTCTAATTCTTATACCAGTAGTAAACCCATTAACCACATTGCCTATCACGTCGTTACCTATGGCATATTCTTGCAGATTACCCCCATTTCTATCAGTGTATCTTCGAAAATCACTTGTTGTGATACCTGTGACTCCTTGAAGATCTTCTCTAGCCTCTAAAGTATTGTTTATGATTTTACTGCCAATAGTTGTGTTTTGAGAGATGGTATGATCTGAGAAATTATCCTCAATAGTTACTTGGTCACCAGCAAATAAGATAATACTTCCGAGGTGATTACCCCTAAAACGATTTCCCTTGATAATTAGGTTCTCTACCCATTCAAATTGGATACGTGAATCAAAGCGGAAGTTAGAAAAAAAGACAAAAGGTTCTACATCTAATCCAAATTTCGGAAATGTTCCTGATGAATTATAAATGATATTTCCATTATCATCTTTTAATACTTCTCCTATACCAGCATCAATTATGTCATTGTTTTCAATGATGATGCCTTCTCCATCAGTAACTGTTATATTGTTTCTTCTACCTTCAGAAGTAGTACAGTTTCTTATTATAACATTTTTATTCCACAAAGCGTCGGGATTGGTTCTTCCATTTTCATCACCTACTGCTCCTACTACTAGGCAATCGCCCGTAGATGCCATAAGGTTAGTTCCATCAACAATAACATTTTCTGATCCAGCTATCGTTATTAAAGATGGCCATTCGTGAGTATTTCTAGAAATCCCGTGAGCATCAGTGAATGGTTTATAATCATGCTGATACCTATCACCTATCAAGTTTCCACCAGATACTTGCACATTTTTTTGTTCAAAAATAGATAACAATATTCCATAAGGTGTATCAAATGGCTGTACTCTTAAAAATGTATTCTCTGTCATACTAAGTTGAAAATCAGATGGTAAGTGTAATGCATAGGCTGTCAGTCCTCTATTTCCTTGTCCAGTGACATCTGTTTTAAAATAAGCACTTAATTGATCAATCTTAAACTCACTCGCCCCTAACCGTTTGGAAAGATCAATTGCTTTTTGAAGATTTTCTTTATTTTTGAGAGCTGTTTCATCATTAACTTCTCCTGCTACGACTTCCCACTTTTCTTGAATAAAATTAACTACAGGCTCTATTAATAATACTGGTCCTTCAATTTCTAATGAAAGATTCAAGAATTGTGAGGCTATTTTTCCGTTTTCACTAAAGATCAATTTTCCGTTTATTAGTTCTCCGCCCTCACCAAATTGGATGAGTACATTTTTCGGAAAAGTTATTGTGCTTCCGTTAAGGTCAATCTTACAATCAATCAATAATTCTTCACCTTCTATTGTATTTGATAAATCAAATTCACATGCTGTTTGAGAGGCGGGAGGGTCTATCGTATCTTCACTGTCCACAGGATCTATAGGTTCCTCACCTCCACATCCACTTAGGCTAATTAGCCCAAATAAAAGTAAGGCTGCAATACAAACTGTGTTAAATACTCTTTGAGTAAACAAAGAATTGATGGAATAAAATGGGGTCATTTATTAAATATTTTTAATTATTCTAATATTTAATGCTAAAATAGAAATGATTTTGATATCATAAAAGATTTAAATCAAGTATTATTGACATCTAAGTAAATCTAAAATTTTAAAAAATATATACTCAAATATGATTAAAAATTACTGGCATCCAAGTAAAACTGAAATTGAAGAAAAACTGCTCTTGATATCGTTTAATCAAAGATTATTTCTGAAGTTCAAAAACACCCCTATAAATCAATCGAAGGGCTGACAACTCTAGCTTTCGTCCGTTTTTTCCCGCCAAGCGGCCTTGTTGATGAAAAAGGATCAAAAAAATCAACAGGGTCGTCTGGCGAATAATTTAAAGCTCCCACTCTAAACCCGGCAGCAGCCGACCGTCTCGCACACCCCGCTAAATGATCACCGCGACGGCGTACCGTGCCAACCCTCCAAAATGTATAAAAATGAAAACCTTTTTCTAGGATACCAGTAATTAAAAATAGATTTTTCTGGTAATGATGAACACCACCCCATAGCAGCCTTCTTGAATTGAGTATTCCTAAAACTGGAGACTTTCTGCGTTTATATTCATGAGGAGCTTAATTACTATTTTTTTAATAATTTTTGTAAATATTCTTGGAAGTCAAAATTGTTCTTCAATCTCTATGACATATCGTGCCTTAAAAACTTCACCTTTTGGTAGGGTAATTAAGCCATCTTTTTTAAGGTAATCACCATCTGTTTTTTCATGGTCAGCTATCCCAAGCCATGGTTCTATGCAGACAAAAGGCGCATTTGGTTTTGCCCAGATGCCCAGGTATTCAAAATCTGAATAACTGACTGTTAATACCTGATTGGATTTTTTACTCTTTAAAGAGACCTTTCTCGATTTCAAATCCTTGAATATTAAGGCATCATTGTTAAATAAATCTTTTTTTAGTGGGAGTTTATTGGTGTTGTATAGGATCTTTTCTGTTTGATCTGTGATCAATCCTTTAGTGGAGAGGAGAGTAGTCTCTGCGGTTTCTGTTTCTTCAAATTCTAGGTAATAGTCTTCGTATTCTTCTCCCTCGTTGATAGGGCATTTAAAGCCAGGGTGTCCGCCTAATGCAAAATGAATCTGCTTGTTATCTAAATTAGTTACTTGGTGAGAGACCATTAATTCATTCTCCTGAAGTTCAAAAACAATGTTGAACCTAAATTTATAAGGATAGGTTGCTAATGTTTTTTCAGAATAGTCTAGTTGAAAATTCAATTCATTTGGTTGATGATTTTTAACTGTTAAATCTTCATTGTGCCTGATGATTCCATGTTTAGGAATCTGATAGACCTTCCCATCTATGGTACATTCATTGTTTTTAAAAGATCCAATAGCCGGAAACAATACAGGGGCGTGGCTTCCCCAGATAGCTGGATCTGCGCCCCACATATATTCAAGTCCAGATTTTTGGGATTGGACACTTGAAATTTCTGCGCCTTTATTGAGTACAGTGACCTGTAGGTGATTATTAGATATTGTGTGTTTCATATTATTTGATAATTACTTGAATCTAACTGAAACCTAACTAAAACAAAATTGTACGAAGGTATATCTCCTACTTTGATGATGAATTTATTATTACAAGTGCTAGCGCGAGCTTGTAGCTCGTGCTTATACTCAAAGAATAATTCGGAAATCCAACCTGGAAATATTAGTCCTGTCCTATTTATCCATGCCATGCAAAAAAATGAATCTATTAACGGGTAAGGTACGAGCTGCAAGCTCGCACCAGCGTTAGGCTTATACTCAAAGAAGAATTCGGAAATTCAACCTGGAAATATTAGTCCTGTCCTATTTATCCATGCCATGCAAAA
>CALGOB010000059.1 GCA_937958005.1 uncultured Cyclobacteriaceae bacterium | reverse complement strand
CTATTCTTAGGTACTGTTCTGCCTAACAAACAAAATCAAGTAGAGGTATTCCTTGAGTACTGGATCAATTTTTAAATCGTCCTTAGAGTCGGGTCTCTCTTCTACCTGATTAAGCCACTGTTCAAAATTGCACTTTTTTTTCTAGCACAAACATATGAGAGTCGGGGTGCCCGGCCAGGGGAATTAATATCCCTTAGGGATTCAAACACAAGGTATTTGTAGATATAAGTCATAAGATCAGTTCCTGAAAATGGAGAAACAAGACAGAGAACAGACAAGACCTATAAAGACCCTGCGAATTAATAAACCAACTCCAACCCAGTGCCTCTGTTGAGAAAGCTGCGGCGCTCACAGAAGGGTACGGGCTATATATCTATGAGCAATAATAAATTGTCTTGATTTTTTTGGCGGCCGTCCGGTTCTTTTTTGATTAATCGGATCGCCGAAGCGACAAAAAACGAATCGGACTGTCGCCACAGAAAGCTACCTATTCAGGAAAACCATTTTAAGATAGAGGGGTGTTTTTTGAACCTGAGAAATAATCTTTGTTTCATCGATTTAGAACTAGGTTTTTCTTGAATTCTAAATTTAGTCGGATGACAGTAATTTTCTTTTAGAAGTCTAACGCGCGTTTAAAAGCTAACAATGCGCTATCTAAGGAAAGAAAAACCAAGTTGGATTACATGAACCCTTTTAATGGGATGGAAGGATTAAGGCTAAGAAATACAGAAAACTAGCAGTTAAACCTGACAAATTAAGAGAATTCTCAAGGCTAATTGATAATTTTAACCTTTTAGGATTGCCTCAGTAAGAGAAAAGGACTATAAGCATGAAAATACTATACATTCATCAGTATTTTAAAACGCCCGAAGAAGGGGGGTGTGTGAGGTCGTATCATCTAGCAAAAGGACTTAAACAAGCCGGACATCAGGTAATTCTGATCACTGCTCATAATTCTCAATCCTATAGGCAAACAGAAATTGAAGGAGTTAAAATTCACTATTTAGCAGTTCCATATGACAATTCTTTTGGGTATTTAAGACGGATACGTTCGTTTTTTGCTTTTGTGTTTGGAGCCATTCGGGTTTCCCTAAAAGAAAAAAAAATAGACAATGCTTATGTAATGACCACCCCACTCAGCACAGCGCTAGTTGCACTCTTTTTAAAATGGTTCAAGGGTATCCCCTATTACTTTGAAGTAGGAGACTTGTGGCCAGAAGTTCCTGTAAAAATGGGAATTTTGAAAAATGGCATTTTAAAACGAGCAGCCTATCTTCTAGAGTATCTAGCGTATAAAAACGCAGAAGAAATTATAGGATTATCTCCTGACATTGCTGATTACATCAAAGTCAAGCATCCGCAAAAAACAGTCCATATAATCCCCAATTTGAGCAATCTATCATTTTTTAAGCCTGTTCTAAAACGGCATCAAGGATTAAAGGTATTGTACTGCGGGACAATAAGTGTCGCGAATCATTTATCCTACCTCATAGATATTGCTAAAGAATCAATAGCTAATAAGCTCCCTATTCATTTCACTATAGTAGGAGATGGAAATCAAAAAAATGAGATCATAAAATTGGTAGAAGATTTACCCAATGTCACCATTCTAGACTTTGTAAATCAAAAAAAACTTAGAGAAATCATCGATGATCATGATGCATTTTATGTAAGCTTCATGAATATTCCAGCCCTTCATACGGGAAGTCCCAACAAGTATTTTGATGGGTTAGCAGCAGGAAAACTGATGATTCTTAATTTAGGTGGCTGGCTTGAAAAACTAACGGAACTACATCAATGTGGCTTCGCTTATAACCCTGATTTCCCAATCAATTTTATAGAACTAATAAAGCCTTTTTTAATGGATGATCAATTACTGAAAAGTGCTCAAAATAATGCTCGGGAACTCGCTAATGACTACAGTGTAGAATCAGCACAAACCAAACTGAATGCTTTGTTTGCTAAAAAGTAATTATCAACCTTAGTTAATCTGTGGATAAACCGCCCTATATTCACCTTGGTACTCACACCATTCTAATAGAGCGAATAATGTAAACCTCTACCCTGTGCCTCTGCTGAGAAAGCTACGGCGCTCACAGAATAGTAAGGAAATATCTATGGGCAATTACTTAACCCGAATAGTTCAAGGTGTCCCACCCGGTAGATAATTACTAGAAAAACTAAATGATTGACCATCAACGTAATTGATTATGTGGTTTAACCCAAATGATGCATTTGACTTTTAAGAGAAAATCATAAATGACTGTTAGTTATGGTTTGCATCAAATTTCTATTGCATCATTCGGGTTTAAAATTGATATTTCTCAAATTTAGGCTATGTAATTCTTAAGTTTTCATTATAAAACGAGATAAATCAATTACTTACTACACAAGGTCGCTTTGTCATGAATAATGCTGGTTAATGATTGACTCAGTGCCTCCGTAGAGCTTTCAGCACTCACGGAAGAGTTAAGAGTGTCTGACTAGGGAGTTAATATTCATTAGAGAATGAACCAACCCCGACCCAAGGGTACGGGGTATCTATGGGCAATAATTTAATGATCGACTCAAGGTACTGTGAGAAAAAGCAAGCCATATGATATAATTATTTTAAGTTTGCACTACCGAAAAGAGGACTTTTGGTGATT
>CALGOB010000058.1 GCA_937958005.1 uncultured Cyclobacteriaceae bacterium | reverse complement strand
TTTAATAGTTGAAAAGTCATTGCAAATGATTGTTTATCCATATTTCATTAAGATATTTGTCGAATAAAAATATTAAAACACTTATGCAAAGAATTAAAATAGTTTCCATTCATTGTGTATTGCCTGATGAAATTGATAAAGATGAAATGTATCTTAAGCATCAAGGTGAGAAAATATGGCCAAAAGGATCTTTGTATCATCGGTTGGACAGTAATGACGCCGTAAAGGTGGATTTAGAAATGGCAGTTTCTGAAGGATGGGTGGAGATTGAACTTTGGGATTTTGACTATTTAACTAAGAACGATTTTCTAGGTGTTTTTAAATTTAAAGTAGATGCTACTCAGGGAATTTATACAAATACTATGGAGCTAAAGGAAAAAGGAAGTACAGCTAGTTACATAATGAGATGGGAAATTCTTTAAAGAATAGTTTTCCATCTCTTCAAACTGCCTCTTTGTGATGTTGATCAACTGAATTCACACTTGATCATTTTTTACAAAACAACAGTTAGAGTTTGAGGTAGAGAAAAGAATTATTTCTCTCAATACTCAAACATAAACTGGAACTCAAAAGTCTAAAATCTAGTACTTAGAGTCTTTATTCTTTTTATATTGTATTTCAAGAGTTTAAAAATCTATTGTCTTTCATCTAAAATTTAAAGTCTTTCATCTAAAATCTTTCATCTACATAACAACATTTTAGTTCATTTTTCGTAATTCTAAAAAGAATGAGCCTCTCTCATAAAATATCACGTGTTTTACTGGCAATGCTATTGTTAGTATCTACCAATGGTTTTACATTGAGTAAACACTATTGCATGGGTATTTTGAAGAGTGTAGAAGTAGAGGTGAGTGGTCATGAAAGTGCTTCTGATGCCTGTGGGGGAATGGAAATGATGATGGAATGCTGTGATGATGAACATACCCATTTGAAAGTGGATGATCTAAGCAATAGTTTGTCTGATTTTAATTTTGAACTCACGCTTCCTTTTCCTGAATTTTCTACTCCCCCAGAAATTTTATTTATTGAGCAGCAAACTATTGCGCTTGAATATCCAGAATTTCCCCCACCTGATGATGGATTGGATATCCATATAGTCAATCAGGTATTTCGCATATAGTTAAACTTTGATTCATCACCATTACTCTTGGAGTAAAGTTGTGATGAAATAGAATGTATTTATTTCATATACAAAGTTTAACAATTATAATTCATGAATTTTAAGTCGATAATCGGCCTTCCGATTTTATGCTTTATGCTAGGACATAGTGCCAGTTCGCAAACACTAGAAGGGAAGGTAATAGCTACTAATGGAGCTGAGCCTTTAGTAGGTGCTACAGTACGGCAACTAGGCAGTATAAAGGGTACAGTGACGGATGTAGCAGGTAATTTTACACTTACAGTAGACCGTTTGCCAGTTGATTTGGTCATATCCTTTGTGAGTTTTCAACCAGATACTATCACAGTCACAAATAATTCCTTTTTAAACCTTTCATTAAAAGAAGCAGTAGAAATTATAGGTGAAGTGGTTATTCAGTCGAACAGTACCTTCTTTGATCCTTTACAACCCATTTTAAGCGAAGTGCTTACCGAGAAAGAGTTGGAGAAGGCTGCTTGTTGTAATCTGTCAGAAAGTTTTGAGACAAATGCTTCCATTGATGTCTCTTTTACAGACGCTGTCAGTGGAGGCAAGATCATTAAGGTATTGGGATTAGATGGGAAATATGTTCAGATTAATCGCGAAAACTTACCTAATATTAGAGGATTAATAAGCAGATATGGCTTGGGATTCATCCCTGGAACCTGGTTACAGTCAATTGATGTAGGTAAAGGAATAGGATCAGTGGTTTCTGGTTATGAGTCGATGACCGGTCAGATTAACTTGGAGATTAAAAAACCAATTAGTAATGAAGCCATTTATTTTAATGCCTATGCCAATAGCTTTGGAAGAACAGAATTAAATTTCAATAGAGCTTTTAAAATAGGTGAAAAATGGAGTACAGCCTTTCTGTTGCATGCAGATTACCTTAGTAGTACGATTGATAGGAATGAGGATGGGTTTCAAGATTTACCTAAAACTAGACAATTGAATTTTTTAAATAGATATGCTTACAATGGGGATCGGGTTATCTCACAATTAGGTATCCATTTAATGATAGATGAAAAAGCAGGAGGGCAAAATGGATTTGGTTTTGGTGATGATCTTTTAACGGCAAACGCCTATGGTTTTCGGAATGATACCAAAAGGGCCGAACTATTTGGGAAGATTTTCTTAACTTTTCCTGATAAGCCTTATAAAGGGCTTGGGCTTGTCTATTCACTTGTTACACAAGAGGTGGCAGGTGGTTTTGGTAGAAATATTTATAGAGGAGAAGAGCAATCTATTTATGGAAATTTCATTTATTCGAATATTATTTCAACTTCCTTTCATCAGTATAAATTAGGTACTAGTCTTTTGGTTGATGATTTTGATGAAGTTTATAAAGATTCTGTATTTCAACGAAAAGAAGTAGTCCCTGGCGCATTTTTTGAATATTCTTATTTAGGAGCTAGTGATTTGTCATTTGTAGTAGGGGGGCGAGTGGATGAACACAATTTATACGGTACCTTCTTTTCACCAAGATTACATGCCAAATATGACTTTCACAAAGATTTAACTTTTAGGGCGGCTGCTGGTAGAGGCTATAGAGTACCTAATGCTATTATTGAGAGTTATCAAGCATTGATTTCATCTAGGGAATTGGTAGTGGAAGAAGCACCATTGCCTGAAGTTTCTTGGAATGCTGGGGGTAGTGTACTTTTTAATATCAAGGGGAAAGATGGTTATCAGGTAGTAGCTGACTATTTTTATACCACCTTTGAGAATCAGTTAATATTTGACAGAGATAGGTCATCCAACCAACTGGCTATCTATAATTTAGAAGGGAGGTCATACGCCAATAGTTTTCAAATAGAAGTAAGCAAGAGGTTCTCAGAAGCTTTTAATGTAAAAGGAGCTTTTAAGTATTATGATGTAAAAAGAACTATTAATGGCCGATTGAGAGATGCTCCATTTATATCAAAAAATAGGTTGTTCTTAAATGCCTCTTATGCCACAAGGTTTGAAAAATGGAAGATAGATGGAACCATACAATGGTTTTCTAAAAAGAGGATCCCAGATACTCAAGATAACATAGAACAATTTAGAAGACCAGGTTTTTCTGACCCCTATACCTTAGTTAACTTTCAGATATCCAGGGGTTTTAGAAAAGGGAGTGTCTATGTTGGCAGTGAGAACCTGTTCGATTTTCGCCAAGACAACCCTATAGTAGATGCAGAAAATCCTTTTGGCAATAATTTTGATTCGGGATTAGTATGGGGGCCTGTTGCTGGTAGAGTTATTTATGTCGGTTTTAGATACAAAATAAAAGCGAAACACGAGTGAAATGAGCAAGATTATTAGCAGTGATGAGATGATTTTGCGAAATATGATGTTTGATGATTAAGAAGAAAGATATGAAGAATATAAATTTATTGATAATGATTGCGCTGCTTACTGTTTCTTTTTCGGTAAGCGCTCAAAAGAACGAGAAGAAAGTTGCTTTTAAGTCTTCTGTAGTTTGCTTTATGTGTAAAAGGACTATAGAGTATGACCTAACTTTTGAAAAAGGAGTAAAGTCAGTCAATGTAGATTTAGAAAAGAAATTGGTGGAAGTATTATACAATACAAAAAAGACAAATCCGGAGGAGCTAAAAAAGAGACTAACCCAAATTGGATACAGCGCAGATGAGCTTGTGGCAGATCCCAAAGCCTACGAAAATTTACCTGGTTGTTGTAAAATAGGAGATGAGGTACCACACAAAAACTTTGAAGAACTTGACGATCATAAATAAAGGAGAATATCATCAATAATATTTGATGATTGGTTTTTAAATCAATCGACTAGTTATTTTATTTGTATTCTTGTTCGGGATGTAGCGCAGTCCGGTTAGCGCACTCGCTTAGGGAGTGAGAGGTCGGATGTTCGAATCATCTCATCCCGACAATTTAACGCAAAGTTTAGATCCAAGAGAAGGTTTCTAGCTTTGCGTTTTTTGTGAAAAGCACATAAATTAAATCATAATATAAACATTTAGTCTACCATAAAATGGAAGTTTTGATTAAGTTGTTACAACTAGCATTAAATATTTTTTTGTTTGGTTATTAATGGATTTATACCCCATCAGTGTCTCTCAAAGAGGATATTGATGTGTCATTCACGGGATATTCCTGTAATCTTGCTGTTCCAGATGTTTCACAGGATCATCTGGTAACATAAATTCATGGGGATTTAAAATCCTCTTTTATTAAACCTTCCCGATGTGCTATGCTAACATCACGAAGAGCTAGGTTTGAACTCTGCTTCGATCTTATTCTAAAGCTTCTTGATTATATTTAACCCGAATGATGCAATAGAAATTTGATACAAACCATAACTAACAGTCATTTAGCCACTTAAATCCTAATTTCCTACTCACCATAATGGAAACTATGTCTGCGTTGCAAATCAGAATTTAAGCAGCTATCTAACAGCCATTTATGATTTTCTCTTAAAAGTCTAATGCACCATTCGGGTTAAAAACAAAACAATAATAACCTTTACTTAAGTAGACTTTATCACGGTTTATTTATGATAGCTTTTTATTTACAAATATTGCCTTGATCTGTGTCCCCACAGATCACTTAAACTAGAGAAGTTGATCAGATATGTTAGGTATACAAAATCAACCGTGATAATTTTTAATAAAGGTTATTATTGTTTTACTAAGGGTTAAGAGTTATTGCTTTTCTTTGCTTTTTTCTTGTCTTTAGTTTTATTCTTATTTTTCTTCTTGTCTAGTTCTTTGAGAGATTTTTCTGTTTTTGCCAAGGGGATATTGGCATCCCTTAGAAGTCTTACATACCTCAATACCTCATCGGAAGCTTGATCATAATCACTCAATTGATTGTTACGATTAGAATAATCTCTTTTGACTTCAGAGATTAAGTTTTCAGTATTTCTAATCTGATCTATTACAATTGCATTTACATCACCACTCTTTCTTCTATTAAGAAAATTGATGCTTCTTTGCACCTCACTGATAGTAGATTCGAGTTCATAAAAAGAACTTACGCCTCCCAATAATGCATTCCTATTTAGTTCACCCATTCTAGTGAGTTTCTCTTTTTCATCAGTGATTTGATCTACTTCTACCTTTTTGTTTTTTAATTCTGCAATATGATCTTCAATGATAGGTGCGTACTTTGGCATTGAACTTTTAAGAAATTCTAATTTAGCAAGCTTAGCTGCATACCTGTTGGATTCACTTTCAACTGTTGCCGTGCATGATGCAAGCATGATTAAACAAGTAAACAAGACGCATAAGTTTAGTCTGGATTTTAAATTTTCATTCATTTTAATTAGGTTTTATAATATAAAAAGATGTTGTAAGCCTTCTGATCCAGGCTCTTACACAATAATAGGTAATAAATATTGACTACAAAAACACAGTCGTTTAAGCGTGGTTTTTTATCGATGAAAGAAAGAAATCTCTAGCAGATATCGACCAGTTTTTATTTTTATAAGAACAATGCTCTCTTGAACCTTTTAAGTTTCACAACTTATTTTAAGAGATTTCTGATTGGAAGCAGTGTTTTACAAAATGCCTATAGTTTAGAAGAAAAGAAGATGTTTACTGGCAAACCTTTCATGTAAAATCGAAATAGAAACCATCTGATGCTTATAAAAGATGCATATCTTCAAGCAAAAAAAGAGTTCCTTATGAAGAATGCACTTTTCCTTTTGTTGGCAGTCTTATTTGCTTGTAATCCTGCACCCAAAGAACCAGTTACTACTATTACTCCGTGGACTCCGTATGATGAATCTGCAGAATTAGCTGAAAATGCAACGCATGAATCCATCAGAATGCAGTTTAAGCTGATACAATCCAAAGTAACAGATAAGAATGATGTATGGAAAAATATAGCAGATCAAATTGCTTCATTTTCTGAAGAAGATTATCAGCAATTAAAACCAATGATTTTAGATCAAGATATCCCAACTATTCAGTCTCATATTACTAATGGAAGTTTGACTTATGAATTATTGACTCAATGGTATTTGTATAGGATTGTAAAATTTGAAAATGATAAAGACAAATATTTAAACAATATCATTTCAATAAACCCAAATGCAGTAGCTGAGGCGAAAATGAAGGACCAGAGTAAATCAGACGGTGATCATCCAATCTTTGGAATGCCTATTTTATTAAAGGATAATGTGAATTTTGCCGGATTACCAACTACGGCTGGTACTTATGTTTTGAAAGGAAATGAGGCTTCTGATGCTTTTATTACTACGCAAATCAAACAAAGTGGAGGCATAATTTTAGGGAAAACTAACCTAAGTGAGTGGGCTAATTTTCTTTGTTTAGGTTGCCCTAATGGTTATTCTGCAGTGGGTGGTCAAACACTGAACCCATATGGGCGAAAAACTTTTGATACTGGGGGGTCTAGTTCAGGCAGTGGCTCATCAATAGCTGCTAATTATGCTGCTGCGGCTGTGGGAACAGAAACTTCAGGCTCTATCTTATCACCTTCCAGTACACATTCTTTAGTGGGTTTGAAACCTACTACAGGTTTATTTAGCAGAGGGGGAATAGTTCCTTTATCTAGTACGCTGGATACACCTGGGCCTATGACTAAAAGTGTGATTGACAATGCCATACTGGCTTCAGCTATGGCTGGTGGTGAAGATCCTTCTGATCCAGCAACTAAAGGAAGTCCTACAGATAAGACTTATTGGGAAGACCTTAAAACAGGTACCTTAAAAGGGGTAAGATTCGGGGTGAATAAAGGATTTTTGGTAGATAGTACTTATAAAGAAACAGTGGCTAAAATCGGGAGACTTGGTGGTATATTAATTGAGTTTGAACAACCTGAGATGGATTTTGAAGGGTTTGGAACTTTATTGAGTGCTGACATGAGGGCAGATTTACCCGCTTACTTAAATAAGTATGCAGCTAGTGACCTAAAACTAAGGACTGTAGCCGAAATTGTAGGATATAATCAAGTAGATTCACTAGAAAAAATACCTTATGGACAAGGTCGTTTTGAAGGGATATTAGATGCAGATTTAAATGAAGAGGAACTAATTGCTTTAAGGAAGAAATTGAATGACAATGGAATCCAATTCTTTGAGAGTATCATTAAAGAGAATCAACTGGACTTTGTTTTGTCAATTAATAATTTTAATGCAGGTCATGCAGCTGCCGCTAAATATCCGTGTTTAACTGTTTCTATGGGATACACTGAAACAGGTGAACCGATTGGCTTGACTTTTATTGCTAGGCCTTATGAAGAAGATAAATTACTCAAGGTGGGCTATGCATTTGAACAGGCTACCAAAACGAGAAAGATACCTGCTTCTTATCAGTAAGTTTTATAAACTACAGATTGAAAATAGAAACACCCCAGTCATTAGATTGGGGTGTTTCTGTTTTAATGAACCAACCCCGACCCAAGGGTACGGGGTATCTATGGGCAATAATTTAATGATCGACTCAAGAGTCGGGGAATTAATATCCCTTAGGGATTAAAAATTTTAATCCAGAAAGTAGAATCTTTGAATGATTTGTAATACCAATACTTTTTAAGGCGATTGAAATTAGATTTACCTTTTAAAATTTCATCAAATGAAATGCTATCACTTGTTAAACCCGAATGATGCATTAGACTTTTAAGAGAAAATCATAAATGGCTGTTAGATAGCTGCTTAAATTCTGATTTGCAACGCAGACATAGTCTCCATTATGGTGAGTAGGAAATTAGGATTTAAGTGGCCAGATGACTGTTAGTTATGGTTTGCGTCAAACTTCTATTTCATCATATGGACTTCCTAGTAAATTTGGGACTAATTTTCTAAGCCACTAATTTTCTAAACCCTCTTAATTTTACTTC